>CALMPB010000039.1 GCA_937871985.1 uncultured Burkholderiaceae bacterium | reverse complement strand
GCCAATTCGAACATGCCGTAGTTGAGCGCATGGAAGCCGGCCAGCGTGATGAACTGGAACTTGTAGCCCATGGCGCCCAGCTCGCGCTGGAACTTGGCGACGGTGGCATCGTCCAGGTTCTTCTTCCAGTTGAACGAGGGCGAGCAGTTGTAGGCCAGCATCTTACCCGGGAAGCGGCGGTGGATGGCCTCGGCGAACTGGCGCGCATACTCCAGGTTGGGAGTCGAGGTCTCGCACCACAGCAAGTCGGCGTAGGGCGCGTAGGCCAGCCCGCGGGAGATGGCCTGCTCGACGCCGGGACGCGTGCGGAAAAAGCCCTCCACGGTGCGCTCGCCGGTAATGAACGGGTGGTCGTTGGCATCGATGTCGCTGGTGATCAGATCGGCGGCATCCGCATCGGTGCGCGCCAGCAACACGGTGGGCACGCCCAGCACGTCGGCCGCCAGCCGGGCCGAAACCAGCTTGGCCACCGCTTCGCGGGTGGGAACCAGCACCTTGCCGCCCATGTGGCCGCATTTTTTCACCGAAGCCAATTGGTCTTCGAAGTGAACGCCGCTCGCGCCGGCGTCGATCATGGCCTTCATCAGTTCGAACGCGTTCAGCACGCCGCCAAAACCCGCTTCCGCATCGGCCACGATGGGCGCAAAATAATCCACATAGTCCTTGTCGCCGGGATTCTTGCCTTCCATCCATTGAATCTGGTCGCAGCGCGTCAGGGCATTGTTGATGCGGCGCACGACCTGGGGAACGGAATTGGCCGGGTACAGCGATTGATCGGGGTACATTTCGCCCGCGCCATTGGCATCGCCCGCCACCTGCCAGCCCGACAAGTAAATGGCCTTGAGTCCCGCCTTGACCTGCTGCATGGCCTGGTTGCCGGTAAGCGCGCCCAGCGAATTCACGAATGGTTCCGCCTGCAAAAGCTGCCAGAGCTTTTCGGATCCACGGCGGGCCAAGGTGTGCTCGACCATGACCGAGCCGCGCAGGCGCACCACTTCTTCGGCGCCATAACCACGCTTGATGCCCTGCCAGCGGGGGTTTTCGGCCCAGTCTTTTTGCAAATTGCGGATTTCGTTTTCGCGAGTACTCATGCTGATGCTCCTGATATGGAAAAACTTAGAAGAAGATGACAAACCAAAAATCCATGGAAAAATTCTAAGCTTTTGCTGCGCAGCACAGTACATTTATATCTTATATAAGACTAATTATATTTTTCTTATAAATCATACGAATACAAATTTTATTTCATTATATAAAACGTTTTTCCCTGTTATGAAAATGAAAACAACGCAACGCAACATAAGTTTTTTGCATTACAGAATCCAAATTTCACAATACGGAAAACAGAACAGGCAGGCGGTACAATACCGGTTTACCGATAGCCGACCCGGATACCGAAGTCATGTTTGACCCAAGATTGGCCAACGCCCCGCTGGGCCACGAAGTGGCCTACCCTGAACAATACGATGCCAGCCTGCTCTTTCCCATAGCGCGCGCCGCCAACCGTCAAACCCTGCCGCACATGCCGGGCTGGTCGGGCGCCGATATCTGGAACGCCTACGAAATATCGTGGCTCAACCTCAAGGGCAAGCCGCTGGTGGCCATGGCGCGCTTTGTGTTTCCCCACACCAGCCCCAACCTCATCGAGTCCAAGTCGTTCAAGCTGTATTTGAATTCATTCAACGACGAACGTTTCGGTTCGGCCGAGGAAGTCCTGCAAATCATGCGGCGCGATCTAAGCCGCGCCGCGGGCGCCGACATCCAGGCCGAATTCCTGCCGGTGGATCAGCCCATGCGCTGCGCCCCCCTGGATGGCCAGAACATCGACGGCGCCGACGTGGAAATCACCGCCTACCGGCCGGCCCCCGAACTGCTGCGCTGCGTCGCCAGCCCCGAAATCGTCACGGAAACCCTGGTTTCCGAACTGCTGAAATCCAATTGCCCGGTGACCGGCCAGCCCGACTGGGGCAGCCTGCAAGTCCGCTACACCGGCCCGCGCATCGACCGCGAGGCGCTGCTGGCCTACGTGGTGTCACTGCGCCGACACGACGAATTCCATGAGCATTGTGTGGAAAAAATATATTGCGATATCTGGCAGGCCTGCCGGCCTGCATCGCTATGCGTCTATGCGCGCTACACCCGCCGCGGCGGGCTGGACATCAACCCCTGGCGCAGCAGCGAACCGGCGCCGATCAGCAATACGCGCACGCTGCGGCAGTAAGCCGGCAAGCCATGGAACCTGCCTGCGTCCGCCACGTAACAGCGCCACCATGGCGTAGATAATACGGCGGCAATGCCAACCGCTTTCGCCGTGCGCGGCAACGCCGGCGCCGATCAGGCGGGAACGGGGCTGGCCCGGCTGGCCGCGGCCCGGGCCACCATGAGCGCCGCCACCGCCGCCACCACGAACGACACCCCCGCGCCGACCCACGGCCCCTGGCTCAGGCCGGCATCCAGCATCAGGCCGAAGCCGACCGGCCCCAGCGACGAGCCGACGTCCATGCCCGAATACACCAGGCCGTAGACCGTGCCCGTCGCCCCTTTGGGCGTGACCCGGCGGATCAGCATATCGCGCGAGGGTGTGGCCACGCCGGCGCAGAACCCGGCCAGGCCCACCAGGACCATGGCCCAGGAAGGCGTCAGCAACCCCGCCGCCAGCACTACCAGGAACAGGCCGGCCAGAATCAGCGACGCCGCCACGGTGAGCTCGGTCTTGGGCGTGGCGCTGACCAGAAAGCCCCCGGCCAGCATCCCCACGGCCGAAGCCACCATATAGCCCGACAAGGTGGTTCCCGCCAGCACCTTGTCGATGCCGTAGACGTCGCCCAGCATGGGGATGGTGTAGTTTTGCACGGCCGACAAAGAAATGGACGTGCATACGAAAAAGAAAAACGCTCCCCACAGCGCCGGCTGCTTGAGCAGCGTGACCAGGGTCTGCCCCACCGACTGCTCCGCCAGCGAGGCCGTTCGCTTCTCTGCCGCCTCTTCTTTTTCGGGGGCGATCGCGATATTTCCCCGCCCCGCCAGCAGATCGCGGCCCAGCCAGACCAGCAGCAGCACGAACGCAATCAGGCCCCCTGCGCAAAAGACCGCCACGCGCCAGTTGGCCAGATGAATGATGGTGGTCATGAAAACCGGCGTCAGCGCCCAGCCGAGATTGCCCGTAAGGCCGTGCGTGCTGTAGGCGTGGCCCAGGCGCAAGGGGCTGACGCGGTGGTTGATGATGGAGTAATCGACGGGATGGAATACCGAATTGCCGGCGCCGCCCACCAGGGCAGCCACAACCAGCATGCCATAGCCGCTGGCCATGCCGATGAGCACCGCGGACACCACGAAGCAGGCCAGCCCGAATCGCAACACCGGCGTAGGCCCGATGCGATCGACGATGAACCCCGACGACGCCTGGCCTATGCTCGAAACCAGGTAGAAGATGGAGGCCAGCAGGCCCAGTTCACCAAAGTTGTAGCCGAATTCGTTGGCCAGGGATAGGAACAGGGTTGGGAATACCAGTTGGTAGAAATGCGAGCAGGAATGCGCGGAACCCAGCAGGCAGATGATTTTCCAGTCCTGCCGCAATATGGCCGGGCTGTCAGGAATTTGGTCGATGGTGGTGGCTGTCATGGCAGGTGGTCGATAAGAAAAGGAGCGGCAGGCGGCCCCAGTATGCGATTCGCGTCAGTATGCGCTTGGTTTCATTCAGTATGCTGCTTGTTTGGCCGGCCAATTGGCAGTGCGTGCAAACAGCCCCTTCCCATAAACAGCGCACTGAACCCGGCATCGAAATGATACCGCCAAAATCCGAAGCCGTTTCAGGGGCCGTCCGGGCGATCCGAACGGTCGCGGATCTCGGGCCAGGCCCGGCGCAGGTAATAGCACATGGACCATACGGTGAGCACAGCGGCGACGATGATCAGCCATTGGCCCAGCTTTTCGGTAGAAACCCCGTATATGGGCCGCCAGTACAACAAGCAGGGAATGGCGATCATTTGCGCCGCCGTCTTGAATTTACCCAGCCAATGCACGGCCACGCTGCCGCTGGCCCCGATTTTCGCCATCCACTCGCGCAAGGCGGAAATGGTGATTTCGCGGCCGATGATGATCAGCGCAATAAACGAATCCACCCGGTTCAGGTCCAGCAGCACCAGCAGCGCCGCACACACCATGAGCTTGTCGGCCACAGGATCCAGAAACGCCCCGAACGAGGAAGTCTGATGCCATCGGCGGGCCAGCCAGCCGTCGAACCAGTCGGTCAGGGCCGCCACGATGAAGGCCAGCGCCGCGATGGCGTCGCGCAGCGGCGCGGGCAGCCAACTGCCCGAAACGTAGAACAGGGCAACGAGCAGCGGAATCATGGCGATCCGCAACCAGGTCAAGGCAATGGGTAGATTTATAGGCATGGAGTAATACTACCTTATCGCAACGCCTGATAGATGCGTTCGGCCAGTTCGTCCGAAATTCCGTCCACCGACCGCAAGTCGTCGATGCTGGCGTCGACCACGCCCGAAAACCCGCCAAAGCGCGCCAGCAGCTTCTGGCGGCGCTTGGCGCCCACCCCTTCGATCTGCTCCAGGCGCGACACATTACGCGCCTTGGCCCGCTGGGCGCGCATGCCGGTGATGGCGAACCGGTGAGCTTCGTCGCGCACCTGGGCCACCAGCATCAAGGCCGCCGACTCCAGGCCCAGCGCCACCGGCTCGCGCTCGTCGGCAAACACCAGCGTTTCCAGGCCCACCCGGCGCCCTTCGCCTTTGGCCACGCCGACGATCGCGCGCATATCCAGGCCCAGCTCGGCAAACACCTGGCGCGCCACTTCGACCTGGCCTTTTCCGCCGTCGATCAGCGCAATGGTGGGCATTTCCGCCTGGCCGTCGGCCACCCGGCCGAAACGGCGCGTCAGCACCTGGCGCATGGCGGCGTAGTCGTCGCCCGGCGTGATGCCGGCGATGTTGTAGCGCCGGTACAGCGAAGGCTGCATGGCATGATGCTTGTACACCACGCAGGAAGCCTGGGTGGCCTCGCCCGCCGTATGGCTGATGTCGAAGCATTCAATGTGCATGGCGTCCAGGGCCGCCTCGTCGGTATCGAGCTCCAGCGTTTCGGCCAGGGCCAGCGTGCGCGCGACCCGCGCCCCCGATTCGGTCAGAGCCCGGGTCAGGGCGATCTCGGCGTTTTTCTGGGCCTGCTCCAGCCAGCTTTTACGCACGCCCTGGGGCTTGGTCAGCACCCGCGCCTTGACGCCCGTTTGCTCGGCCAGCAACCGCATCAGGCCGGCATCGGGCAGGGAATGCGAACAAACGAGCACGGGCGGCATGGCGCTGTCGACATAGTGTTGGGCAATGAAGGCGGCCAGCACGTCGCCCGGCTCGTCGCCGTTGGCATGCGTGGGAAAAAAAGGCTTGTCGCCCAGGTGGCGGCCGCCGCGCACCATGGCCATGTTGACGCAGACCCGCCCGCCGCTGGAGGCCACCGCGATGACGTCGACATCGTCGTTGCCGATCTGCTCCATGGTTTGCTGCTGCAGGACGCGAGCCAAGGCGCCCATCTGGTCGCGCAGCACCGCCGCCTGCTCGAACTGCAGCGCCTCGGACGCCTGCTTCATACGCCGTTCGATGTCGCCCAGCACCTCTTTGGCCTGCCCGTCCAGAAAACGCACGGCCCGCTCGACGTCGGCCTGATAGTCTTCAGGGGAAATCAGACCGACGCACGGGGCCGAACAGCGTCCGATCTGATGGAGCAGACAGGGCCTGGAGCGGTTGGAAAAAACGCTGTCTTCGCAGGTGCGCAAACGAAACACACGCTGCAGTATCTGTATGGTTTCGCGCACCGCCCAGGCATTGGGAAACGGCCCGAAGTAGCGCCCCTTGCCGCTGGTGCTGCCCCGGTAATACACGATGCGCGGCGAAGCATGGCCCGTGATCTGCAGATACGGGTAGGACTTGTCGTCGCGGAACAGAATGTTGTAGCGCGGGTGCAGGCTTTTGATGAGGTTGTTTTCCAGCAGCAGCGCCTCGGCTTCCGAGCGGGTAATGGTAACCTCGACCCGGGCCACCCGCGCCACCATATGGGTAATGCGCGGGCTGTGGCCGGTTTTCTGGAAATACGACGAAACCCGCCGCTTGAGATCGCGGGCCTTGCCGACGTACAGCACCTCGCCTTCGGCATCGATATGGCGGTAAACGCCCGGCAGATGCGGAAGATCAGCCAGAAACGATTTGAGATTGAAGCTGTCGGGCATACTGGTAACGCTCAAGGCTTTGCAGGGCGGCCCAATCGGGAGCCGGCTGGCGCGGCATGAGGCGGCGTATCCGGTTCACCGACTCGGGCCGCAAAACGAATTGCAGCCGCGCCAGCAGGTCGTCGGCCAGGTCGGGGCGGTTGCACACCAGCACCATGTCGCAGCCGGCGCCCAGGGCGGCCTGCGCGCGGGCCAGAATGTCGCCCGCCACGGTTGCGCCTTCCATGGTCAGGTCGTCGGAAAACACCACGCCGTCGTACATCAGCTTGTCGCGCAGCACTTCCTGTATCCAGAACTTCGAGAACCCCGCCGGATTGGGATCGACGCTGGAGTAGATGACGTGCGCCGGCATGATCGACGGCAGCACCATGTCGCCCAGCCAGCCGTAAGGGGCGGCGTCTTCTTGCATGATGGCTTCGAACTCGCGCGTATCGACGGGAATCTCGTGATGCGAATCGGCCTCGACGGCGCCGTGGCCGGGAAAGTGCTTGCCGCAGGACGCCATGCCCGCCAGCATCAGCCCCTGGATGACGCCGCGCGCCAGCATGGCCACGACCTGGGGCTCGCGGTGGAACGAGCGGTTGCCGATGACTTTGCTGACGCCGTAGTCCAGGTCGAGCACCGGCGCGAAGCTGAGGTCGACGCCGCAGGCGCGCAGTTCGGCGCCCAGCACATAACCGGTTTCGGTGGCCAGCCGCATGGCGGCCAGGGAGTCGTCCATCCAGATTTCACCGAACAGGCTCATGGCCGGTATCGGCGTAAAACCGTCGGTGCGAAAACGCTGGACGCGCCCGCCTTCGTGGTCGACGGCGATGAGCAGCGGCTCGTCGCGCTCGGCGTGAATGGCTTGGCACAGCGCGGTAAGCTGTTCGCGGTTTGCGAAATTGCGGGCGAACAAAATGACGCCTCCCACCAGGGGATGGCGCAAGCGTTCTTTTTCGTGGGCGGTGAGCTCCGTGCCTTCGATATCGACCATGACCGGCCCGGGAGGCTGGCCGGCGCGCAATGCGTCAACTGTCATAACTACTCTCGTCCATCCTGTTTATAGATTCAGATTCGACCCTGTGCGCAGCCCGCGCCCGCTCCGAAAAAACCGTGCGGGCGAGCGGAGCGCCGCGTGAAACCGGCCGTTTGCGCCACTTACACCGGAGAACGCGCCTCGACCACCACGAAAGCCATCACGATATCACTTTCGTCGCTGAGCGAAACATGCGCCGCGCCAAAGCGTTCAGCGTACCACGGCGCCAAAGGCCCGTTCAGGCTTACCTGCGGCTTGCCCGAGGGGGCATTGAGCACCTGCATGCACGTCCAGCTCATGGGGCTGTGTATGCCCAGGCCGATGGCTTTGGAAAACGCCTCTTTGGCGGCGAAGCGGGTAGCCAGGTAGCGCATGCCTCGGCTTGCATCGCGCGCCAGGCGGCGATGAAACACCTCGAGCTCCTGCTCGCCCAGGATGCGCTGCGAAAACCTGGGCCCCTGGCGCTGATAGGCCCGCACAATGCGTTCCAGCCTGAGGATGTCGGTGCCTATGCCCGCCACGGAACCCGGCAGCACCATCATGGCCGCCTCCTACTTGCCCGTGAACACGGGCGACCGCTTGGCCATGAACGCCGCAACGCCCTCGGCGTAGTCGGCGCTGCGCCCCAGCTCGCTCATCAGGCTGCACTCCAGCTCGAGCTGTTCGGCCAGCGTATGGCCCAGGCTCTGATTCAGGGCATGCTTGGTGGCGGCCAGGCCCTTGGTGGGCGCGGTGGCGAAATGCGCTGCGAGCTCTTCCAGGCGGGCCTCGAACTGCTCGTCGGGCACGCATTGCCAGATCAGGCCCCATTGGGCGGCCTGCTCGGCGCTGAGTTTGTCACCCAGCAAGGCCAGGCCCATGGCCCGCGCCTGGCCGACCAGGCGCGGCAGGGCAAACGTGCCGCCCGTATCGGGAAGCAGGCCGAGCCGCGAAAACGACTGGATGAAACTGGCCGATTGCCTGGCAATGACAATATCGCCGGCCAGCGCCAGGCTGGCCCCCGCCCCCGCCGCCACGCCATTGACGCCCACCACGACCGGCATGGGCAAGGCCCGCAGCCGCGTGATGAGCGGCATGTAGTTTTTCCTCAGGCTGGCGCCCAGGTCGGGCGGCTGGCCGTCCGGCGCAGGCGTGCGCTGCGACAAATCCTGCCCCGCGCAAAAGCCGCGGCCATTGCCGGTAAGCACCAGCACCCGCGCGCCGCGCGTCTCGATCTCGGTCAGGGCCCGGCGCACTTCGTCATGCATCTCGGCGGTAAAGCTGTTCAGCTTGTCGGGCCGGTTCAAGGTAATGCGGGCAATCGCGTCGTCCAGCTCGAATTGAATGGTTTCGTAGGTCATGTCGGGCTTTTGAGTGGGCCGTGCATCCGCTTGGGCCGCCATGCTTGCGCACCGGCCTGGCCGCGGCGGCGCGCCGGCGGTTAAAGTTTGATGAAATGTTCGCGGTAGTGCTTGAGCTCGTCGATCGATTCGTAGATATCGGCCAGCGCCTCGTGGCGGCTTTTCTTGACGAAGCTTTTATACACTTCGGGTTTCCAGCGCAACGACAGCTCTTTCAGGGTGCTGACATCCAGGTTGCGGTAATGGAAAAAAGCCTCCAGCTTCGGCATGTACTTGACGAGGAAACGGCGATCCTGGCCCACGGTATTGCCGCACAGCGGCGATTTGCCGGCGGGCACGTATTGGGAAAGAAATTCCAGCAATTGGGCTTCAGCCTGCTCTTCGGTAAGGGTCGACGCCTTGACCTTGTCGATGAGGCCGCTTTTGCCGTGCGTGGACTTGTTCCATTTGTCCATGGCGTCGAGCAGTTCGTCGCTCTGGTGTATAACCATGACGGGGCCTTCGGCCACGAAAGTCAGGTCGGGCTCGGTGACGATGACCGCCGCCTCGATAATCCGCTCTTTTTCGGGATCCAGCCCGGTCATTTCAAGGTCGAGCCAAACCAAACGCTGATCATTAACCGCCATATAATCCATCCTTAAAACACAGATTTTCGCACACTCCCCCGCCGCCTATGTTCACTTTGCTGTTTATTGCCTTCCTGCTGGCCGATATCACCCTGCGCACCTGGATGTCCATGCGCCAAATCCGCCATGTCAGGCAGCATCGCGACCAGGTTCCCCCCGAGTTCTCCGACCGCATCGGGCTTGCCAGCCACCAGCGCGCCGCCGACTACACCCATGCCAAGGTGCAGTTGTCCTTGTTCGAGTCCTTCGTCGAGGCGGGACTGCTCATTGCCCTGACCCTGCTGGGCGGCCTGCAGGTCCTGGATGTGCACATGGGCCACTGGATCGCCAACGAAATGCTGCGCCAGCTGGCGCTGATAGGCTCGGTGCTGCTTATCGTCAGCCTGGTCGGGCTGCCATTCACCCTGTGGCGCAAGTTCAAACTGGAAGAACGCTTCGGCTTCAACCGCGTCACCCCCCGGCTCTTTCTGGCCGACACCGTCAAGGGGCTGGTGCTGCTGCTGATTCTGGGCATCCCGCTTACCCTCCTGGTGCTGTGGGTCATGGGCAGCGCCGGGCCGGCCTGGGTCTGGTGGGCCTGGATCATCTGGGTGGCCTTCAATATTCTCGTATTGTGGCTGTTCCCCACCGTCATCGCCCCGCTGTTCAACACCTTCAAGCCCCTGGATAACCCCGACATCACCCAGCGCATCCAAAGCCTGGCCCGGCGCTGCGGCTTTCCGCTGGGCGGGTTGTTCGTCATGGACGGCTCCAAGCGTTCGGCGCACGGCAACGCCTATTTCACCGGCTTTGGCAAAGCGCGCCGCATCGTGTTCTTCGACACCCTGCTGTCCCGCCTGAACACCGACGAAATCGAAGCCGTGCTGGCCCACGAACTGGGCCACTTCAAGTACAAGCATGTCATCAAGCGCATGATCGTCAGCTTCGCGCTGGCCCTCGTGTTTTTTCTGGTGCTTGGCTGGCTCTCGCAGCAGGTCTGGTTCTACACCGAACTGGGGGTCGTGCCTCAGTTGGGGCGCCCCAACGACGCGCTGGCCCTGATCCTGTTTTTCCTGGCCATGCCGGTCTTCACCTTCTGGGTCACGCCCCTGGCCGCCTGGTTCTCGCGGCGCGACGAATTCGAGGCCGACGACTACGCGGCTCGGCAGTGCTCGCCCCAGGCCCTGGTTTCCGCCCTGGTCAAGCTATACGACGACAACGCCGCGACCCTTACGCCCGACCCCTTGCATTCCGCCTACTACGACAGCCACCCTCCCGCCGTGCTGCGCATCCGGAACCTGCAAAAACATGGCGCCTGACAGCACCCTCGAAGGGCGCATCGTCGCCGCCCACGGGCGGCACTATACCGTCGAACTGGCGGACGGCAGCCTGTACAAATGCTTTCCCCGAGGCAAAAAGGCGGGAGCGGCCGTGGGCGATTACGTCGTCATCGAACCGCAAGGGGCCGACGAAGGCGTCATCGTCCGCCAGCAGGAGCGGCGCAACCTGCTGTACCGCTCCGACGAAATGCGCACCAAGCTGTTCGCCGCCAATGTCGATCTGCTGCTCATCGTCGTGGCCGTGGAGCCGGCATTTTCCGACGAGTTGGTCGGCCGCGCCCTGGTCGCCGCCGGCAGCGCAGACATCCCCACCCTCATCGTCCTGAACAAAACCGACCTGGCCGCCGCCCTGCCCGAAGCCCGCAAGCGCATCGAAGCGCTACGAGGCTTGGGCCTGGCTGTCGTGGAGCTCAGCGCGCTCGATACGGCGCAGGTCAACGCCACGCTGGCGCCGCAGCTCAAAGGCCGGACGAGCCTGCTGCTGGGCCAAAGCGGCATGGGCAAATCCACCTTGTTGAACGCTCTGGTGCCCGGAGCTGGGGCCTTCACACAAGAGCACTCCGTGGCGCTGGACGCCGGCAAGCACTCGACCACCAGCACGCGCCTGTACCATTTGCTCGGCGGCGGCGACATCATCGACTCGCCCGGCTTCCAGAACTTCGGCCTCAGCCATCTTACGCCCGGCGAAATCGAGCGCGGCTTTCCCGAGTTCGCACCCTGGCTGGGGCAATGCCGCTTCTATAACTGCACGCATCGGCACGAACCGGGCTGCAGCATCCTGGCCGCCGTCGACAGCGGCGCCATCGCCCGCGCGCGGCACGACCTGTACAAGCGCCTGCTGCAAGAGCACGAGATGCAAAGCCGCTATTGACGGGACTATTGACGGGACAAACGCAAAAGGCAAAAACAGCGCGGCCGGCGGTGGCGCTCACCGCCCAGGCGTTTATCGTTGTTTATCGCTTATCGCCTGCCGTTTACCGCAGCAATTTCGTCTGGGCGGCCGCCAGATAATGGTAGAAGTTTCGCACCAGCGCCGCCGTGGCGCCCCAGATGAAATACTGATCCCAGGTCATGGAAAAATAAAAACGATGGCCCCCGCCCGGCAGCTCGGCCTTGTGCAGCAAATGATGCGAAGGGTCCATGAGAAACGCCAGCGGCACCTCGAAAACATCGGCCACTTCGGATTCGTCGTAGTGAATGCTGAAACCCTGGCGTATATAGCCAATGACCGGCTTCATGGTGAAGTGCGTGGAAGTCAGAAAACTGGGCTGGGTGCCGATAAGCTGGATATACTGGGGTTCGACGCCGATTTCCTCGTAGGTTTCGCGCACCGCGGCCGCGACGGCATCGGTGTCGGTCGCCTCGATGCGTCCCCCCGGAAAGCTGATCTGGCCCGCGTGATCGTACAAATGCGAGGCACGGCGGGTAAAAATGACATGCAGTCCGTCGGCGCGCTGCACCAACGGAAAAAACACCGCCGCCCGGACTATGTTTTCGATTCGCACATCGTCCACATGGAACGCCGCCGTAAACACCGGCTCGACATCCCAGGCTATGGGTTGCTTGAACGCCTCGCAAATGAAATCCAGCTGCAGCGCCGCCGCCTTCAGCGGCTCCAGGGTGCCGTTTGGCGGCACAAGAGGCTGGGCCTGAGGGTCGAACCCCGGGACTATGGCAATACGCTTGCCGGTTGACGGACGTAATATGCTTGACGACATAAGATCCAAAAACAAAGGCACCGCTCGGGTGCCTTTGTTGATTCGTACCGATGAAGCAGCAATTTACTTTGCAGCTGCCTGTACCTTGTCGGCTTTGCGAACCAGCTTTTCCTTGATGCGAGCGGCCTTGCCCGAACGGCTACGCAGGTAATAAAGTTTAGCACGGCGGACATCGCCACGGCGCTTGACTTCGATGGAAGCGATTTGCGTGGAGTACAGTTGGAAAGTACGTTCGACGGCTTCGCCGGAAGAAATTTTGCGGACGATGAACGACGAGTTGAGGCCGCGATTGCGCTTGGCAATGACCACGCCTTCGTAGGCCTGCACACGCTTGCGGGTGCCTTCGACAACGTTTACGTTAACCACCACGGTGTCGCCGGGGGCGAATTCGGGCTTGGCTTGGCCGTTGGTTAAACGGGCGATTTCTTCTTGTTCAAGAAGGGCGATGAGATCCATGCTAGGGCTCCAGGTGCATCGTGCGCGGCAAATAATTTAGGCTAAAGGGCTTTCGCCCTGTATAAACCATAAGCTTATGGTTCTATTGCCGCCAGAGGATGAAGTTGCAAAACCCAACATTCTACACGGAAAACCCGGGTTTTAAAAGCCCCCCGCCGAACCCAGCCACAGAAGGCCGGGAATCGTGGCGCCCCACATGAGAACCAGACAGATGTCGGCCACCATGGCGCCGCGAGTAAGCTTGGGAAACCCGCCACGCTTGGGGGCGGGAGGAAACGGCCATTTGCCGGGAGCTTGAGAAGGTTGGTTGCGCATGGTTGCCTCGCTGGTTTTATACAGATGTTTTAAACAGCACTGTTTTTATAAACAGTGAACCCATAAACGTACTGTATAAAACAACAGATGTTTTTGCAAGCTTTTTTTTCGATGCGCCGCCCGCCTGCGCACAAGCTCCAGGCACGGGCTTGTTGGCGCAAACCCCGCCTTCGGCCGCGAACCGGCTTATGCCGCCCCACCCGGCTTCAAAAAGAAAAACGCCGGCACGAAGCCGGCGTTGCGGAATAAGACCGGGACAGCAGGCGCCAACAGGCGCCGCAAGCCGCGGGAGCTTATTGCTTATTTATTGGGCTGGGGTGTAATGCGCAGGTAGGGGCGAACCACGGTGTAGCCCTTGGGGAATTTGGCCTTGAGTTCGGCTTCGTCCTTGATGGCGGGCGAAATGATGACGTCGTCGCCTTCTTCCCAGTTGACCGGCGTCGCCACGCTGTAGTTGTCGGTAAGCTGCAGCGAATCGATGACGCGCAGGATTTCATTGAAGTTGCGGCCGGTGCTGGCGGGGTACGTAATGGTGAGGCGCACTTTTTTCTTGGGGTCGATGATGAACACCGAGCGCACAGTCGCCGTATTGCTGGCGTTCGGATGGATCATGTCGTACAGGCCCGAGACCTTGTGGTCGGTGTCGGCCAGGATCGGGTAGTTGACGGTGGTTTTTTGGGTGTCGTTGATGTCGCCGACCCATTTGCGATGCGAATCGGCATCGTCGACCGAAACGGCGATCACCTTGACGTTGCGCTTGGCGAACTCGTCGGCCAGCTTCGCGGTATAACCCAGTTCGGTCGTGCAGACAGGCGTGAAGTCGGCGGGATGCGAGAATAAAACACCCCATTTATCGCCTAGATACTCATGAAAACGGATGGTTCCGACGCTGGAGTCCTGTTCGAAATCGGGGGCGGTATCGCCGAGTCGTAAAGTAGCCATAAATCTCTCTCTTAGTCGATATATAGAAGTGGTGGGTTATTGCCCGTTGTCATAAGCCCGGTGTGAGCGTATGAAAGGATTGTGGCACCCTTTACCGAGCAAGCGAAATACAGTTTTCATATATCTTTATAAGCCAAGCCCAAAGGAAATTCCATCGAAAAGTCATTTTTCGCATATGGAATTTCAGGATTAGCGAAGAACGCCAAGCGCAGCCGCCCGGCTGGCCGTCTCGCCCTCCAGTATGCTGACGCTCAGCGATTCGGCGCGCGGCAGAACGGCCTGCGCGTAAAAGGCGCTGCACGCCAGCTTGCGGGTGTAAAACGCGTCCCGGTCCGTCTGCATCAGGCGCCGGCATGCCAGGGCCGCGTTCGCCATTTGCCAGCCGGCCAGCACCACGCCGGAAAGCATGAGATACGGCACGCTGCCCAGGAACACGGCCCTCAGCTCCTTGTGCGCGGCGGTGCTCAGCATGAACTTGACGGATCGCTCGTAGGCATCGATGGCCGGGCCGAAGCGGCGTGTGATCAATGCCAGCTCATCGTGGCCTTCTCCGCCGCCCAACGCCCCGTCCCGCTCGACCTGGCTCTGCAGTTCGCGCAGCGTAGCGCGCATGCGGCCGGTCAGCTCGAACGCCACCTTGCCCGCGTCGCGCAGCGTTTTGCGCCCCACCAGGTCGTTGGCCTGGATGGCGGTCGTGCCTTCGTAGATGGGCAGGATGCGCGCGTCGCGATAATACTGGGCGGCGCCGGTTTCCTCGATATAGCCCATCCCGCCATGCACTTGCACGCCCAGCGATGCCACCTCGACGGCATTTTCCGTGGAAAAACCCTTGACGATGGGAACCAGGTATTCGAACAGGGCTTTGTTCCAGGCCTGCTCTTGCGCATCGGGATGGCGCTGCGCCTTGTCGCGCGCGGCCGCGGCAAAATAGGCCAGCGCCCGCCCGCCCTCGGTCAGGGCCCGCATGGTGGCCAGCATGCGCTGCACGTCGGGATGCTGGATGATGGCGACGGACTGCGTAGGGTCTTCCAGCGCCTGGCCTTGGATGCGCTCCGCAGCATAAGCCTGCGCATGCTGCAGGGCGCGCTCCGAAACGGCTATGCCTTGCAGCCCTACCGCGAAGCGCGCGGCATTCATCATGACGAACATGTATTCGAGCCCACGGCACTCCTGGCCCACCAGGTGGCCCACGGCCCCTTCGCCCGCCTCGCCCTTGCCCGACCCGTACAGCAGCACGGCCGTCGGGCTGGCGTGTATGCCCAGCTTGTGCTCGATGGATGCGCACCAGACGTCGTTGCGCGCCCCGGGCTTGCCGTCTTCGACCAGGAACTTGGGCACGATGAACAGGGAGATGCCCTTGACGCCCGCGGGAGCGTCGGGCGTGCGCGCCAACACCAGGTGCACGATATTTTCGGCCATATCGTGCTCGCCATATGTGATGAATATCTTTTGCCCTGTGATGCGGTAGCTGCCGTCGTCCTGCCGCACCGCTTTGGTGGTGATGCGCGCCAGATCCGAGCCCGCCTGGGGTTCGGTGAGGTTCATGGTGCCGGTCCAGCGGCCTTCCAGCAAAGCCGGAATGAATGCCGCTTGCTGCGCTTCGCTTCCCACCGCCGTCAAGGCCTCGATGACGCCATCGGTCAGCAAGGGGCACAAGGAAAACGAGAGGTTGGCGGCGTTCAGGTTCTCGCAGGCGGGAGCGGCCACCAGCTTGGGCAAGCCTTGCCCGCCCCATTGCGCGCTGTGCTGCACGCCTTGCCAGCCTGCCGCCGCAAACTCTGAAAACGCCTTCGCAAAGCCCGCCGGCATGGTGACCGCTCCGTCGCGCCATTGCGCGCCGGCTTCATCGCCGCTGCGATTGAGCGGGGCCAGCACCTGCTCGACGAATTTGCCGTCTTCTTCCAGCACGGCCGCCACCAGATCCCTGGAAATCTCCTCGAACCCGGGCAGGCTCAATACCCCTTGCAAATCGGCCAGTTCGTCGAGCACGAACAATGTATCCCGTATGGGCGCGGTGAACGTCATGGTTTCTCCTCCAAAAATCCATGTACTCCTTTTACCATTCCCACGCCAAAACATCCTACGCTCCCGAAAGAGTTTTTTGCCCAGGCGCGGCGTGGGGGCTTTCTTTTACTGTCGGGCTTTTAAGGTTCTTGAACGGCCGTTTCAACTCGGCCAATTTTGTTCAGGTCGCTGCGGCCTCGGCGTTGCCGAGGCTGCCCGCGCCGTCAGCCGTTTTCGGGCGCTCACAGAACTCCCGCGAACGGGCAGCCCCCGGCTGCCCGTAAACGCCGCGGTCGAACAACTGTTCGCTTGCCTCCCGAAAACGGCTGACGGCGCGGCTTGCTCCAACTTCACAAAATTGGCCAAGCTGAAACAGCCTCGCGGTATCGTGAAGCCTACAGGGCCATCTCGAGGCAAAAGGGCTCCCTCGGAAACGACAACATGCGCAGCGGCGCAACGTGAATCGCCTTCATCATGAAAAACACCCCAAAGGCTGGATGGGTGTCCAACGTTTGGGGTGAGATTCGGAGCACGGGAAGCCGTACCGCCCGGGCAAGGAGAGCCGGACGCGCAGGCGGCAAGCGACTGCGCGGCGGCTCTACAGGGACTACAAGGCGCCGGCCAGTTCGGGAACCGCCTGGAACAGGTCGGCCACGAGGCCGTAATCGGCCACGCCGAAAATCGGGGCTTCGGCGTCTTTGTTGATGGCAACGATGACCTTGGAGTCTTTCATGCCGGCCAGATGCTGGATGGCGCCCGAAATGCCCACCGCCACGTACAACTGCGGAGCCACGATCTTGCCGGTTTGACCGACCTGCCAGTCGTTGGGCGCATAGCCGGCGTCCACGGCCGCGCGCGATGCACCGATGGCGGCGCCCAGCTTGTCGGCCAAGGGATCGAGCAGCTTGAAGTTTTCGGCGCTGCCAAGGCCCCGGCCGCCGGACACGACGCGCGCGGCGCCCGCCAGTTCGGGACGGTCGCTTTTGGCGACTTCGCGGCCCACGAACGACGAAAGGCCCGAATCGGCCACCGCGCTCAACGTTTCGACCGCGGCTTGCCCGCCGGTTGCGGCCACCGGATCGAAACCGGTGGTGCGCACGGTAATGACCTTGACGGGATCCGCGGATTGAACGGTGGCGATGGCATTGCCGGCATAGATGGGCCGTTCGAAGGTGTCGGCGGAATCGACCGCGATGATGTCGGAGATTTGCGCGACATCGAGCTTGGCGGCCACGCGGGGCGCCACGTTTTTGCCGCTGGCCGTCGCCGCGAACAGAATATGGCTGTACCCTTGGGCCAGCGCCAGAACCTGGGCGGCCACGTTTTCGGCCAGGCCGTCGGCCAGGGCGGGCGCATCGGCGAGCAGCACTTTGGCTACACCCGCTGCTTGCGCGGCTTGCTCGGCCACGGCCTGCACTCCGGCGCCGGTGACTAGCACGTGAACGTCTCCGCCGATTTTTTGAGCGGCGGCGATGGTATTCAATGTCGCGCCCTTGAGATGCGCGTTGTCGTGTTCTGCAATTACGAGTATCGACATGATTAGATCACCTTGGCTTCGTTTTTAAGTTTGTCGACCAGCGTTGCGACATCGGGAACGATGATGCCTGCCGAGCGGGCGGGCGGCTCGGAGACTTTCAGGGTTTTGAGGCGAGGCGCAACGTCCACGCCCAGATCTTCCGGCGTGACGACGTCGAGCGTTTTCTTTTTGGCCTTCATGATGTTGGGCAGCGTTACGTAGCGCGGCTCGTTCAGGCGAAGGTCGGTGGTAACGATGGCGGGCAGCTTGAGCGACAGGGTTTCCAGGCCGCCGTCGACTTCGCGGGTGACCTGCACGGCATCGCCCGAAACCTCGACCTTGCTGGCGAACGTGGCCTGCGGCCAGTCGAGCAGTGCGGCCAGCATCTGGCCGGTTTGATTGGCGTCGTCGTCGATGGCCTGCTTGCCCAATATGACGAGCTGCGGTTGTTCTTTGTCGACCAAAGCCTTGAGCAGCTTGGCCACGGCCAAAGGCTGCAGCTCGGCGTCGGTTTGCACCAGCAAGCCGCGGTCGGCGCCGATGGCCATGGCCGTGCGCAGCGTTTCCTGGCAACCGGCTACACCGCAAGACACCGCCACGACCTCGGTCGCCACGGACTTTTCCTTGAGCCGCGTTGCTTCTTCGACCGCGATTTCGTCAAAGGGGTTCATCGACATTTTTACGTTGGCGATATCCACCCCGCTTTGATCCGACTTGACGCGCACCTTGACGTTGTAATCAACCACACGCTTGACAGGCACCAATACCTTCATCGAGCATTTCCTCCAGAGGAATAAAATAAAACCGCCCCGCCTTT
Source organism: uncultured Burkholderiaceae bacterium (assembly GCA_937871985.1). The sequence continues at coordinate 27,409 of CALMPB010000039.1, read as the reverse complement.
ATGCCAAGGCGCTTGGAAGCGCCGTGCGCAAGCGGTTCCGGCGAACCAAAAACCAATTTTGCCATTCTACAGCTTTGCCATCGCCTTGATATGCGCCACCACGCTGCGCCCAAGCGCCGACAGGTTGTAGCCGCCCTCAAGAAAACTGACTATCCGTCCCTGGGCGGTGTCGTCGGCCAGCTCGACGAGCCGGTCGGTCATCCAGGCGTAGTCGGCCTCGACCAGACCCAACTGAGCCATGTCGTCCTCGCGATGCGCATCGAACCCCGCCGAGACAAAAACAAACTCGGGCTTGAACTCGCGCAGGCGCGGCAGCCATGCATTGCTGACCAATTCGCGGATGGCTTCTCCTTGAGTATAGGCAGCGACAGGGACATTGACCATGTTTTTAACACATTTTTGAGTGTGTACGTTAGGAAAAAATGGATGCTGATAAAAACTGCACATCAAAACCCTATCGTTTCCAGCCAACATTTCCTCAGTTCCATTGCCATGATGCACGTCAAAATCGATGACGGCAATACGGTTAAGCCCGTATTTTTCGAGTGTATACGCTACAGTTGCAGCAAGGTTGTTGAAAAAGCAGAACCCCAGGGCCTGGGCCGGACGCGCGTGATGTCCCGGCGGGCGAATGGCGCAAAACGCCGTTTGCGCTTCACCGCGCATGATGGCGTCGACAGCGGTGATCCCCGCCCCCGCCGCCGCATGGGCGGCTTCCAGTGTATGGGGGTTCATCAGGGTATCGGGGTCGATTTCCGCATACCCCTGGGCCGGAGACAAGTCCTTGAGATAGTCCATGTAGCCGGCCTCATGAACGCGCAGCAGATCCTGGTCGGTGGCGGGAATGGCGGTTCGGGCGCGAAGCAGGCTCATGACGCCGCTGGCAAGCAATTGATCGTTGATGGCATCGAGCCGTGCCGGGCTTTCGGGATGCCAGTCGCCCATTTCGTGCAGATGGCAGGCCGGGTGGGTAATATATAGCGTTTCCATAAGGATGATTATGTTCAGACCCGTCTGTGTTTTGCAAGTCGCCATTATCGCCGCGCTGCTGGGCGGCTGTGCGTCGCCGCATCCGGAAGCGACGACGGCATCGACGGGTTCGGCGCAGGCATCCTCGGGATCCGCCAACGCCGCGACGGCCGCCGGCGGCGCCTCCGTGATTCCCGCGCCGTCGGGCCGGAATGGATTCCTCGCCCGCAACGGCGTCCTGCTGCCCGAAGCCCAGGCCTATGCCCGCGAAGTTGCCGAAACACGCGGGGTGCCGCTGAAACAGGTGGAAAGCCTCTTGGCCGACGCGCGCTACAACACCACGGTGGTCCGGCTCATGACCCCCAGCCAGACCCGCATCCGGCGCAGCTGGGTTACCTACCGCAATCGTTTCGTCGAGCCCGTGCGCATCAAGGCGGGCGTCCAGTTCTGGCAAGAGCACCGCACGGCGCTGGACAGCGCCGCACGGCAATACGGCGTGCCGCAATCGATCATCGTCGCCATCATCGGCGTGGAGACGATCTACGGGCGCAATACCGGCAGTTTCAGAGTGCTGGACGCTCTGGCAACGCTGGCCTTCCGCCACCCCGACACCGCGCGCCCCGAACGCAGCCGGCTGTTCCGCGACCAGCTTGCCGATCTCATCCAACTGGACAACCGCCACGAACTGAACGCGCGCACCGCCACCGGCTCCTACGCCGGCGCCCTGGGCCTGCCTCAGTTCATGCCGGGCAGCCTGCTGCGCTATGCCGTAGACGGCGACGGCGACCACAAAATCGACCTGACCGCCAGCCCCGACGACGCCATCGCCTCGGTGGCCAACTTCTTGCGGCAGCACGGCTGGCAGCCCGGACTGCCGGTGTTCGCGCCCGTCATCCTGCCCGACAACGCCGCAAAACTGGTCAAGGGCGGGCTGGAACCCACCTACACCTGGGATGAACTGCGCGCGCTGGGCGCCAAAGAACGTGCCGGGCCGTTTCCCGACACCTGGAAGCAGCACCTGCTTGGCATCGTCGATCTGCTGGACGAACCCCGCAACACGGCGGAATTCCGCAGCGGCACCCCTAATTTCTTTGCCATCACGCATTACAACCGCAGCTATTTCTATGCCGCGTCGGTTGCCGACCTGGCGCAAATACTGTCGGTCAAGCTGGGCTATGGCGCGCCTTACTGATTGATACAGCGAAGGGCAGCCCTTTCGCAACGGCGGCATGCGGTGTTAACCTTAAAGACCCGCCTCTAGCAGTATTGGGCCGACCTATCAGCGATACGCGCCAATGCCGATTCAACCCGACATCTATACCTACAACAATTCCGACGACACCAGTTCCGAACCCGCTGCCGGCATTGCCCAAAGCGGCGCCGCCGCCGAGCTGGCCGCCGGCCTGCTCGACGACAAAGCCCACGTGTCGCCGAAATACCTGTACGACACCCTGGGCTCGAAGCTGTTCGAAGCGCTTTGCCTGCTCCCCGAGTACTACCCCACGCGCACGGAAGACGCCATCGTAGCGGCCAATATGGCGTCCATCACCCAGGCCATGGGCCCCGATGCCACGCTCATCGACCTGGGCGCGGGCAACTGCGCCAAGGCCGCGCGCCTGTTTCCAATGCTGCAGCCCAGGCAATACGTGCCCATCGATATCTCGCGGGACTTCCTCGAGCAGGCGGCGGCGCAATTGCAGCCGCGCTATCCGCATATGCGCATTACGCCGCTGGGGCTGGATTTCTCGCATAAATTGGATCTGCCCGCCTCCATTCCGGCCGAACGGCGCGTCTTTTTCTATCCCGGCTCGTCCATCGGCAATTTTTCGCCCGACCAGGCCAGCGCCTTTTTGCGCCGCCTGCGCAACGTCTGCGGAACCGACGGCGCCATCGTATTGGGCGTCGACCTCATCAAGGATGCCGCCGTACTGCAAGCCGCCTACGACGACGCCGTGGGACTCACGTCCGCATTCAACCTGAATCTGCTGCGCAACGTCAACCGCCTGCTGGGCTCGGACTTCAATGTCGCGGACTGGACGCACGAGGCGCGCTTCAACGAGCGCGCGCAGTGCATGGAAATGCACCTGAAGGCGCGCCGCTCGGTCATTGTGCGCTGGCCCGGCGCACAGCGGCTGTTCGAACGCCACGAATGCATCCATACCGAAAACAGCTACAAGTACACCGTGCCGTCGATCGAGCATCTTTTGTCGCTGGCGGGTTTCACCCAGACGCAAACGTGGCTCGACGAGCAAAGCTGGTTCGCCATCGTCCATGCGCGGGCCTCCTAGGGCTCGTCGACAGGCCCCAACCCGCACGACCCCATGACCATCTCCAGCTCCCTGCTCGCCCGCTACGAAGCCGTCCGAAGCGCCTCCATGGCGCTTGCCGAACCCTTGTCCGACGAAGACTGCTGTGTCCAGTCCATGCCCGACGCCAGTCCCATCAAATGGCATCTGGCGCACACGACCTGGTTTTTCGAAACCTTCGTCCTGGAACGTTTCGAAGCCAATTTCAAGCCCTTCCGGCCGGCGTTCCGCATGCTGTTCAATTCGTATTACAACGGCGTCGGCGCCAAGCATCCGCGCCCGCAGCGCGGCCTGCTCACGCGCCCCGACATGGCGGAAATCGAAGACTACCGCAGCGACGTCGACGCCCGCATCGAAGCCTTGCTGCTGATTGCCGCCGCGCCCACCTATATTCCCTCGTCCGAGCTCGAGCATCTCATTGTTTTGGGGCTGAACCACGAGCAGCAGCACCAGGAGCTCATGCTTACCGACATCCTGCATCTGCTTTCGTGCAATCCGCTGCACCCCGCCTACGACCCGGCCCCATACATCCCCGCTCCGAACCTGCCGCCCCAGCAATGGCGGGCCTATCCGGCCGGCATCGTTGAAATCGGCCATTCGGGGGGCGGTTTTTCCTTCGACAACGAGCTACCGCGACATCGCCATTACCTGGAACCCTTCGAGCTGGGGTCGTGCCTGGTCAGCAACGCGGAATACCTTGCCTTCGTCAAGGCGGGCGCCTACGACGATCCCGGCCTTTGGCTGGCCGAGGGCTGGGACTGGCTGCGAACCAACGAAATCTCCCACCCTCTGTACTGGCGCCAATCCGAAGAGGGCTGGAGCGAGTTCACCCTGCACGGGCTGGTTCCGCTGGACGGCGCGCGCGCAGCGCGACACTTGTCATATTTCGAGGCGGACGCCTACGCCCGCTGGGCCGGCGCACGGCTGCCCACCGAAGCGGAATGGGAAAGCGCCGCCGCGGCGGCCATCAACCCCGCCCCCACGCTGCCACCAACCGTCGGGCCGGAACTGGGCCAGCTATTCGATACCGGCTGGCAATGGACGTCCAGCAGCTACGCCCCCTACCCGGGTTTTCAGCCCGCCAGCGGCGCCGTCGGCGAATACAACGGCAAGTTCATGGTCAATCAGTATGTGTTGCGCGGCGCATCCAGCGCCACGCCCGTCGGCCACAGTCGCCTCAGCTACCGCAATTTCTTTCCCAGCCACGCCCGCTGGCAGTTCACCAGCATCCGGCTGGCCCGTTCGGCCTGACCCTTGAACGCAAACGCGGAGCCGGCGATGCGGCCCGCTGGCTGGCCGCCGAGCGACCCTTTATGCCGGCCGCGGCAAACCCGGATCAGTAGAATACGCCGGTCGACAGGTAGCGGTCGCCCCGGTCGCAGACGATGAAGACGATGGTGGCGTTTTCGACGCGCTGTGCGACGCGCAGCGCCGCAACCAGGGCGCCGGCCGACGATATGCCGCCGAAAACGCCCTCTTCGGCGGCCAACCGCCTGGCCATGTCTTCGGCTTCGGTCTGGGTGATGAGCTCGAACGCGTCGACCTGCTCGGGATGGTAGATTTTGGGCTGATAGGCTTCCTGCCATTTGCGGATGCCCGGGATTTGCGACCCTTCGGCCGGCTGCGCGCCGACGACCTGTATGGACGGATTGCGTGAACGCAGGTAAGAGCCCACACCCATGATGGTGCCCGTGGTGCCCATGGCGCTGACGAAATGCGTGATTTCGCCGTCGGTCTGCCGCCACAGCTCGGGTCCCGTGGTTTCGACGTGCGCCCGGGTGTTGTCCGGGTTGGCGAACTGGTCCAGCACCTTGCCCTTGCCCTCGGCCTGCATGGTGAGGGCCAGATCGCGGGCGTATTCCATGCCGCCCTCGCTGGCTTTCGTAAGAATCAGCTGCGCGCCGTAGGCGGTCATGGATGCCCGACGTTCAACCGAAAGATTGTCGGGCATGATGAGAACCATTTTGTAGCCGCGCACGGCCGCCACCATGGCCAGCGCTATGCCGGTATTGCCGCTGGTGGCTTCGATGAGCGTGTCGCCCGGCTTGATCTCGCCCCGCTCTTCTGCGCGGCGGATCATGGAAGCAGCGGCGCGATCCTTGACCGAACCAGCCGGATTGTTGCCCTCGAGCTTGGCCAGTATGACGTTGCCGCGGGCCTCGCCGGCCTGGCCAGGAATTCGCTGCAGGCGAACCAGCGGGGTATCGCCGATGATGTCTTGGATTGTGGAGTATTTTTTCATGAAGAAATCATACACCGAACCGTAACGATCAATGGCCTTCGCGCTGCTCCGATCCATGCCGTACGTCATGGAAATCTCCGCCGCGGATCCGGACGTTTCATTTCTGTCAGATGCTGTCAAATCCTGTTAATTCAAAAAAAGTCCGATTACACTTTGGTTTTTGTTACTTTTTTCATGGCATGCATCCCCTTTATCCCGTTGCTGTTGTGGAAGACAACCCCAGCCTGCTCGCCGACCTGGTGGAGTTTCTTGGAATGCGGGGATTCGCCGCGCGCGGTTTCGAAAGTGCCGAGGTTTTTTTCGAGGTATGGCCCGCAACCCACTTCGATTTGCTGCTGCTCGACGTAGTGCTGCCGGGAGCAAGCGGCCTGGAAGTCGCGCAACGAGTCCGGGCGCAAAGAAGCATGGATGCACAAGTCGGCATCGTGATGCTGACGGCGCTGGATGCGAACAACGACCACGTCCTGGGGCTGGAATCCGGCGCGGACATGTACCTTTCCAAGCGCAGCTCGCTGGAAGTGATCGAAGCGGCCTGCCACAGCATGCTGCGCCGCCTGAATCGGAGCGAAGCCACCCATCCGCCCGACAACAGCCACGAGCCATGGCGCTTGAACCCCCTGCATTGGCTGCTGAAAGCGCCCGACGATTCCCTGCTTTCCCTCACCCACGCCGAAGTGACGGTGCTGTGCGCTTTGTTCAACAAGCCCGGAGAAGCCGTCGCGCGCGAAGAACTGCTGGCGCGCATGAACAAAAAAGAAACCCTTTCCAGCCTGCGCAATCTGGACAACACCATCAGCCGCCTGCGGCGCAAAGTGCACATGGCATGCGGCATCGAACTCCCGGTACGCCCAAGCTACGGCCGAGGCTACACCTTCACCGGGGAGTGCGAAACGAACACATGATCCGGTTATTTTTGGTGGCCATCGCGATGGTTTTAACGGCCGCCCCGAGCCTGGCCGCACCGCTGATCCTGACGGCGGACACGCAACACGCGTCGCTGGAAGGCCGGCTTGAACATTTCGCGGACGCCGCCGGCAAGCTGTCCTTCGAAACGATACGGCAGCAGGACTTCACCCCGCTCCCGGAGTTTCGCAGCCTGGGCTACAACACGGCCGTTCACTGGTTCCGCTTCGAACTGGAAAAGCCCTCGCCGGCGGCGCCCACCCGCTGGGTGCTGACCATTGGCACTCCCGAACTGGAAGAAGTGGATATCTGGGCGGAAAAGCCGGGAGGCGGTTTCCAGCACTATGCGCTCGGCTATCACCGGCCCTACGGCAACCGTCCGCTGCAAACCCGCCTGTTCACCGTGCCCGTCGATGTGCTCGACCACACCCGCGTTTATTTGCGCGTGCACACGAACAATGCCATCAACATCCATGCTGAAATATGGCGGCCCGACGCTTTCGTGGTCGGCGAAACGCGAACCAATTTTCATTGGGGCCTGTACTTCGGCATCTTGCTGATCGCCGTGGTGCTGTACTCGATACTCGGCGCCTGGCTGCGCGATCTCGTCATGGCCGCCTACGCCGGCTATATCGGCTCGCAGATGCTCTTCCAGTTGGGCGTCTCCGGCTATCTGCCCGTCCTGTTTCCGCTCGACTCGCTCTGGATCGTCGACGTATTGCCGCGCATCGGCTGGCTGGGCGGAGCGATAGCCATCGTGCTCATGTGGGGGCGGCTGCTCGACCTGAAACGGAACTACCCGCGCATTCATCGTCTGTACCAGTTCACCATACTTCTCAATCTCGCTCTGTTGCCGTTTGCGTTGATGCCGTTTCTGGTGACCCCGAAGCTCCTGCTCGTCGTGAAGCTGGCGAACTACCTGAACAGCCTGAATTTTTTCATCAGCATGGTGCTGCTGCTGGTATTCTGGCGGCGCAGCCGCCGTATCGAATTGATGGTGTATTTCATTGCCTTCGTCATTCCGGCCGCCGGCACCGCGGTCAATACCGCGGCGAACCTGGGCATGCTTCCCCAGAACGCGGTAACGGTCAATCTGTATCAGATGGCCTCGCTGGTTCACGTGGTGGTCATGAGTTTCGGCCTGGCGCTGCGCCTGCGCCAAGTGCAGCGCGACAAAGCCATGGCCGAACAGGAAGTGTCGGTTTCCACGCAAAGGGCCGAGGAGCAGCGGCGATTCGTCGCCATGCTGTCTCATGAGTTCCGCAACCCCCTGGCCGCCATCGACCGGGCGACGCAGATGATCCAGCTCAAGACGCAAGGCCTGCCGCAGCCGGAAGCCCAGCGCCTCGCGCAAATCCGGGCCAACGTGACCATGCTCTCCGGTTTCGTCGACAACTTCCTGATGACCGAGGCGCTGGATCATGGGGGGCTCGCGCTATCGCGGGAAACCTGCGTGATCCGGGAGGTGATCGAGGCCGCCATCCGCGCCCAAGGCGAGGCGGCGGGCGCGCGCATTCAGTTGAAAGCGTGCCCCCGCGATGCCCGGTTTCTGCTGGATTCAACGCTGATCAGCGCTGCGCTGGGCAACCTGCTGACCAACGCCTTGCTCTATTCCCCCTCGGAGAGCCAGGTGGAGATCAGCGCGACCCTGGATGCGCCGGGCAAAGGCCTGCGCATCCGGGTCGTGGATCATGGCCCCGGCGTATCCAGCGACGAGCTGGAAAAGCTTGGCACGCCGTATTTCCGCGCCTCTTCGTCGCTGGGCAAAAAAGGCAGCGGCCTGGGTTACCACTTTACCCGGCGCATCGTCGAAGCGCATGACGGCATCCTGACCGCCCGCCCCGCACTGCCGTCGGGGCTGGAAGTGGAGATATTTCTACCCTGAGGACATCCGCCCGCACCGCAGGCCAGGCCGGGTGCGAAACACGGTCGTAGCCGCCCTTCCGCGAGCGTCCGCCGGCCCGGCGTTTCGTCGGAACAGAGAGAAGCGGCGACCCGGAGGCGGGTTTATTTGCCAGCGGTTCGAGCCGACGCCGCGGAGGCGCCGCGGGCGGGAGCCGGCTTGGCTTTGGCTGCGGGATCCGCGCCCTGGCTTGCACCCGAGCCGCCCAACGTCAGCCCCGATGCCTGCAAGGCCGCCGCTTTCTTCGCGCCTATGCCTTTCACGCGCTCGGACAAGTCGTCGAACGACTCGTACTTGCCGCCGCGCGTTCGCTCGTCGACGATGGTTTGCGCGGTTTTGGGGCCGATGCCGCGCACCGAGCGCAATTGTTCGAGCGTGGCGACATTGACATCGACCGCCCCTGCAAGCCCAGGCATAGCCAGCCCCAGACCCAGCAGCAACAGCCACGCGGCCGCCCTGCCTCGGCCGGCGCGAACCCCGCCATACCTGGCGGCGCCCCGCCGCAGGCATTTGGACAAGCCGCCTAAAAATGCCGCCGGCCGCCGCGCCGGAACACTGCCTGAGCAGGCCGCCGGCGCAGGCTCAGAGTGTGCAGGAGGCGGCAATGACACCGGCGCGGTCTGCGGCACGGCCTTGGAAAACGGAAGCGGCGCACCCTGGCTGTTTTCGGGCAAAGGCCGGGCGACGGTGGGTTCGGTAAACGGATTCATGGCAAGCTCCGGAAAGAGTATGGAACGATATGCCAGGCCTCACGCCTTGTACGGCGCAGCAGCCAGGGCAACCAGACTCCATCTTGAAGCACGTCGCACGAGCCGGATAGCCCGCCGACAGGCAAACATCCATCCGTAGAAACACAAGGCCCCGCCAATGGCGGGGCCTTGCCGTGCCGCTTGCAAGGGGGCTCAGGCATCCCGAACCCGCCGGCGCGGGAAGGAACAGGCCCTAGAGGCTGCCCCGCTCGATCAGCGTATTCACATACTCGGCCACGCCGGTCTGCACGTCGCGCATCGGCCGCTCGAAACCGGCGGCCCGCAACTGGGTCAGATCGGCTTCGGTGTGGCTTTGATAGCGCCCCTTGAGATCGTCGGGAAAGGGAATGTAGCGGATCAATTTTTGCTGCACCAGGTCGGCCAGCGGCAATGCCGGCTGCCCCGTCCGGGCGCGCAGCGTATTGACCACGGTGCTGGCGACGTCGTTGAAAGGCTGGGCGCGGCCCGTGCCGCAATTGAAGATGCCGGAGGTTTCGGGATGGTCGAGAAAATGCAGGTTCACGTTGACGACGTCGTCGATGTGAATGAAATCGCGCATCTGCCCGCCGTTGGCATAGCCGTCCCAGCCGCCGAACAGGCGCACGTGGCCTTCGGCCTGAAACTGGTTCATGTTGTGAAAGGCCACGGAGGCCATCCGGCCCTTGTGCTGTTCGTTGGGGCCGTACACATTGAAGTAGCGCAGGCCCACGACCGGCGCGCTCAAGTCGTTCAGGTGCCGGCGCAGCACCTGGTCGAACAGGAACTTGGAATAGCCGTACACGTTCAGGGGCGACTCATACATAAGGTCTTCGGCATACACAGGCCCCGCACCGTACACCGCCGCCGACGAGGCATACAGCAAGGGGACCCGGGCCGCCTGGCAGTACTGGAAGATTTCCAGCGTAACCCGATAATTATTGTCGAGCATGTAGTGCCCGTCGCGTTCGGTGGTGTCGGAACAGGCCCCCTGATGAAGCACCGCTTCGATGTTGTCGAACTGCCCCTGCTGCAGGCGTTGACGAAAATCGTCCTTGTGCATGTAGTCGGCGATCTTGCCGTCGACCAGATTCAGGAATTTGTCGCCTTGGGTCAGGTCGTCGACCACGAGGATGTCGTCGTAACCCCTTTTGTTGAGGCCGCGAACCAGATTACTGCCGATGAAGCCGGCTCCGCCGGTAACGATGATCATGCCAACTCTCCTGCGGTCACCACCGAGGTGCCCAGCTTGCCTACAACGATGCCGCCGGCGCGATTGGCCCAGTCGACCGCCTCGAACCACGGCAGGCCGGCCGCCCGCATGACGGCCAATGTGGCCAGCACGGTATCGCCCGCGCCCGAAACGTCGAAGACTTCCTGGGCCTGCGCATCGATGTGATGCCGCCCCTGCGACGTGAATAATGTCATGCCCTGCTCGGATCGGGTGACCAGCAAGGCTTCAAGATGAAGTTCCGCGCGCAGTCGCTGCGCGCGCTCGTCCAGTTCTTCTTCGGTGCGCCAGCGCCCCACGGCATCCTGCATTTCGGAGCGGTTGGGCGTGATGATGGTGGCCCCCGCATAGCGCTTGTACATATGCCCCTTGGGGTCGACCAGAACTGGCACGCCGGCCGCCCGCGCCGCCTGGATAAGAGGCTCGACCCGTGCCAAAGTGCCCTTGGCGTAATCGGACAGCACAACCACCGTATGCGTGGCCAAAAGCTCTTGCACGCCGGCCTGGATGCGGTCGAGGCTGGCGCTTTGCGGGCTTTCCTCGAAGTCGATGCGCAACAGCTGCTGCTGGCGCCCCAGCACCCGCATCTTCAGCGTGGTGTGCAGGCTGGAATCGCCGACCAGCCGCGCGGCAATGCCTTCGCCTGCGGCCAGCTCGCCAACCTTGGCGCCCGCCTCGTCTTCGCCGACCACGCCGATCAGCGTGGCCCGGGCCCCCAGGGCAACGATATTGCGCGCCACGTTCGCCGCGCCGCCCAGCCGGTCTTCGCGGCGCGCCACGCGCACCACCGGCACCGGCGCCTCGGGAGAAATGCGTTCGACCTCGCCGAACCAATAGCGATCGAGCATGATGTCGCCGACGACCAGAACATTGACGTCTTTGATGGCTTGGCCTGGAAACGGCTTCATTTGAGCTCCTCGAGACGCAGGGGCTTATAGGTTTCCCAGGAATTGCAGCCCGGACACTGCCAGTAGAAATGCCGGGCCTCGAAACCGCACACATTGCAGGAATAACGATCCAGGCGCTGGGTATGCTTGTGGATGAGCGAGCGCAGCAGGCTGAGGTCGGCATCGGGCGTGACATTGGGCAATGTGGATCGGTCGCCGGTTGCCAGCTCGATTTCCAGTAGACGATCCAGGCCCAGCAGCGAGGGGTGAGCCCGCAGGGCGTCCCGCGCAAACTCCCAGGCCACGTCGTGCCCCTGTTGTGCGCGCATTTCGCGGAACACCACATTGAAGGTATCCAGCGTAGGGTGGCGCAAGTAATGGTTTTTGAGCGTTGCCAGGCCCTGTTCGGGCCGGCCTATGGCGCGATAGCAGTCGAACAGCTCGCCGGCGACCAGGCCGGCGTATTCGGGCGCGATGGACAGCACGGACTCCAGATAGGCCCGCTGTTGTTCGGGGTTGCTGCGCAGCTTGGCGACGGTGGCGCGCAACATGGCGATGCGCGCTTCGGAAGCCTGCCCCCGCGCCTGGCCGCGCAATGCCGCCGCGGCATTGTCGGCGGCATCCAGGGCCGCCTCGGCCTCCTGCAGATTAGGCGGCTTGGCGCTCAATGCCGTTTGCGCCTGTTCGCATTGATAATGCACCAACTGCGGAACCGGCTCGTCGACCAGCGCGCGCAGCCGCTTTACCGCTTCGATGGCGCGCGGCCAGTCGTGCTCGGACTCGTAGATGCGGATCAGCGCGCGCACCGCCTGAACGGCGAAGCGCGTGTCCAGCACATTCTGGAAAGCCTGTTCGGCGCGATCCAGCATGCCGGCCTTAAGGAAATCCTGAGCGATTTCGTGCTGCGCGTGCTCGCGTTCGGCCTGGGGCAAGTCGGCCCGGGCCAGCAGGCTTTGGTGCACGCGGATGGCGCGTTCCATTTCGCCGCGCCGGCGGAACAGGCTGCCCAGGGCGAAATGCAGCTCGGTGGTTTCGGGATCGAGCTTGGCCACCTCGACGAACGCATCGATGGCGCGGTCGGGTTCTTCGTTGAGAATGAAGTTCAGGCCCTTGAAGTACGAGTCGGGCAAGGCGCGGGTTTCGGACAGCATTTGTCGAATATCGACGCGCGCGGCAATCCAGCCCAGCGCAAACAGCACGGGCACCGCAATCAGCCACCAGGGTTCGAAGTCCACGGATCAGCCTCGGCGATTACAGAGGCGCCAACGGCGCGATGGTTTCGGGCGGGATGACGGATTCGGGCTCCGTCCCGTACTTGCCGGCCTCCTGCAGGCGCTGCATGTCGCGCCGCAGCTTGCGCAATTCGCGGCGCCGGCGCCAGCTTGCCGGAAACACGGCCAGCAATGTAAACACGATGCCCACGACAAACGCCGCCAGCATGACCACGATGAGCGGCACGCCCGCGATGATGTGATCGGCGTAGAAACGGACGTCGACCGGATCGGTGTTTTTAAGGGCAAACAATAAAACCAGCACAAAGACCAGCAACCTTAATGCCCAGACCAGGTAGCGCATGACAGAAACTCCAATTGATCAGGAATGAGGTAATTGTAAGGGGAATCGCCGCCCTCTCCGCGAATCGGCGCAAACATTTTCGATCCACGCCCCATAAGCAAACAGGCCTCCCGGAAAAACCGGGAGGCCTGCCTGAAACGACATGGCAATGTTAGCCTTCAGCCGTGCATGAAACGAGGGTCGGCGGGCGGCAACTCGAAGCCGGACTCGGATACCGTGTCGGCAGCCGTGTTGACTCCGGCGTCGAACGCCGCATCGACCCGCTCGCGCAATTCCTTGCCGGCCTTGAAATGAGGCACCCGCTTGCCGGGCACCATGACTTTCTCGCCGGACTTGGGATTACGCCCCACGCGCGGTGAACGCTCGGATAACGAAAAGCTGCCAAAACCGCGGATCTCGATGCGCTGACCATTGGCCAGGGCCTGGGTCATGGCATCGAGCACCGTCTTGACGGCGATATCGGTATCGCGCACGGCCAGTTGCGGGTAGCGACTGGCCAGAATTGCGATCAGTTCTGACTTAGTCACACCAATTAACCGTCGTCGCGCTGCTGATCCAGCTTGGCTTTGAGCAGTGCACCCAGGTTGGTGGTGCCCGACGAAGCGCTGGCATCGGACATGCGCTGGATGGTGTCGGCGGTTTCGGCGTTGTCGCGGGCCTTGATCGACAACTGGATCGAACGCGTCTTGCGGTCGATGTTGATGATCATGGCTTCGATGTTTTCGCCGGCCTTCAGGACGGTCGTTGCGTCTTCGACGCGGCCCGAGGAAATTTCGGAAGCGCGCAGGTAGCCTTCGACGTCCAGCGACAGCGTTACCACTGCGCCCTTGGCCTCGACGGACTTGATGACGCCCGGAACCACGGCGCCCTTGTCGTACGTGGCGACGAAGTTGTTGAAGGGGTCGCCTTCAAGCTGCTTGATGCCCAGCGAAATGCGTTCCTTGTCGGTGTCGATACCCAGCACCACGGCGTCGATTTCGTCGCCCTTCTTGAAGTTGCGCACGGCTTCTTCGCCCGTTTCGGCCCACGAGATGTCGGACATGTGAACCAGGCCATCGATGCCGCCAGGCAAGCCGACGAACACGCCGAAGTCGGTAATGGACTTGATGGCGCCGCGGACTTTGTCGCCGCGCTTGAAGTTGATGGAGAACTCTTCCCAGGGATTCGCGCGGCATTGCTTCATGCCCAGCGAAATGCGGCGGCGTTCTTCGTCGATTTCCAGAACCATGACTTCGACTTCGTCGCCCAGCGTGACCACCTTGCGAGGATCGATGTTCTTGTTGGTCCAGTCCATTTCGGAAACGTGCACCAGGCCTTCGATGCCCGACTCGACTTCAACGAACGCGCCGTAATCGGTGAGGTTGGTCACCTTGCCGAACAGGCGGGTATGTTGCGGGTAGCGGCGAGCCAGGCCGACCCATGGGTCTTCGCCAAGCTGCTTGACGCCCAGCGAAACGCGGCTGCGCTCCTGGTCGAACTTGAGAACCTTGGCTTCGACTTCCTGGCCCACTTGCAGGACTTCGGAAGGATGGCGAACGCGGCGCCATGCCATGTCGGTGATGTGCAGCAGACCATCGATGCCGCCCAGGTCGACGAACGCGCCGTAGTCGGTGATGTTCTTGACCACGCCCTTGACCACAGCGCCTTCGCTGAGGGTTTCGAGCAGTTTTTGGCGTTCTTCGCCCATGCTGGCTTCAAGGACCGAGCGACGCGACAGCACAACGTTGTTGCGCTTGCGATCGAGCTTGATGACCTTGAACTCCATGGTCTTGCCCTCGTAGGGCGTCGTGTCCTTGACGGGACGCAGGTCGACCAGCGAGCCGGGCAGGAAGGCGCGGATGCCGTTGGTCATGACGGTAAGACCGCCCTTGACCTTGCCGGTGATGGTGCCGGTGACCATTTCGCCGGACTCGAGTGCTTGCTCGAGCTGCAGCCAGGCCGAAAGGCGCTTGGCGCGGTCGCGCGACAGGATGGTGTCGCCGTAACCGTTTTCGAGCGAATCAATGGCGACTGAAACGAAATCGCCAGCCTTGACTTCGACTTCGCCTTGATCGTTCAGGAATTCTTCGAGAGGAATAAGAGCTTCGGACTTGAGGCCTGCGTTGACCACGACGAAATTGTGATCGATGCGGATGACTTCGGCCGAAATGACTTCACCGGACTTCATGTCCTGGTTCTTGATACTTTCTGCGAACAAGTCGGCAAAGCTTTCGCCGCCAGCGGCGGCAGTGGTTGGAATGGAGGACATTAAAATAATTCCATTAAGCCGGAACGGCTATTAAAAACACACCAAGACCGCACGAGTCCCGGTGGAGTGAAAAACAAATCCCGCAAAGACCGTCAGGCCTTCGAGGACACCAATCTCGACCAAAGGCCGAGCACTGCATCAACGGTTGCTTCAATGGATAGATTCGAGGAATCCACCGTATGCGCATCGGGCGCCGCCACAAGCGGCGCGTTCGAACGCGTACGGTCGCGCGCATCGCGTGCTTCCATATCTTGCATAAGGGTTGCTAGGTTAGCAGAAATTCCCTTTTCCTTCAACTGCTTACATCTTCTTTGCGCCCTGGCGGCCACATCGGCCACAAGAAAGACTTTCAGGGGAGCGTCCGGAAATACGACGGTTCCCATATCCCGCCCGTCGGCCACCAGGCCCGGCGCCCGCCGGAACGCCCTCTGGCGATCCAGCAGCGCCTTGCGCACCTCGCCCAGAACCGCCACCTGCGAAGCCAGGTTGCCGACCACCTCGGCCCGGATACGCTCGGTAACATCTTGATCTGAAAGAAAAATATTTCCGTCTTCGAAACGCACGTCGAGCCCGCGCGCCGCCTGGGCCACGGCCGCCTCGTCGGCGGGATCCACGCCGTTGTCCAGGCAAGCCAGCGCCGTAAGGCGGTACAGCGACCCACTATCCAGCACCGACCACCCCAGTGCCTGGGCAACCCGCTGGGCGATGGTGCCCTTGCCCGAAGCCGTGGGGCCGTCGATGGCGATGACCGGAGCTTTCTCGGTTGGACTCATGGCTGGATCAGCCCTTCAAAAACGGTGAAATAATCGGGGAAAGTCTTGGCCACGCAACCCGGATCCAGAATCGTGACGGGACAAGGGCCGAAGGCCGCCAGCGAAAAACACATGGCCATGCGATGGTCGTCGTAAGTGGCGATACTGGCCTCGCGCCAGCGCGAAAACTCCACCGGACGCACGCAAAGCCAATCGGGCCCCGACTCGACCTCGGCGCCCAGCTTGGCCAGTTCGGTATGCATGGCATGGATGCGATCCGTTTCCTTGACACGCCAACTGCCGATATTGCGCAGCATGCATGGGCCGTCGGCAAACAAGGCCAAGGCCGCCGCCGTCATCGCCGCATCGGGAATCAGGTTGAAGTCGTGGTCGAAGGCCTTGAGCCTTGCGCCGTGCGCCACCTGCACGCCGCTGACCTCCAGGGAGTCGGGATGCCGCACTACCCGGGCTCCCATGGCCTCGAGCGTATCGGCAAACGCCATGTCGCCCTGGATGCTGGCCGAACCCACGCCATGGAGGCGCACCGGTCCGCCGCCTATGGCGCCCAACGCCATGAAATACGATGCCGACGAGGCATCCCCTTCGATCGTCATGGCGCCCGGCGAACGATAGGAAGCGCCGGCGGGAATCACGAAACGGCGCCAACCGTCGCGCTGCACCTGCACGCCGAAACGCTCCATCAGGTTCAGCGTAATCAGGATGTAGGGCTTGGAAATGAGCTCGCCCTCGACCTCGATGGCCACCGCCTCGCCGGCCAGGGCCGCATGGATCGGCGCGGCCAGAAGCAGCGCCGTCAGAAACTGGCTGGATACCGACCCCTTGATGCGCAGCGGCACGTCCACACGGATGCGGCCTTGGCCGATGGCCAGGGGCGGATAGCCCTCGCTGCCAAGGTACTGCACTTGGGCGCCGGCCTGGCGCAGCGCATCGACCAGGTCGCCGATGGGCCGTTCGTGCATGCGCGGCACGCCCGACAGTCGATAGTCGCCGCCCATGAAGGCCAGCGCCGCCGTCAGGGGCCTGAAGGCGGTGCCCGCATTGCCCAGGAAAAAATCGCCTTGCGCCTGGGGAAAGCGCCCGCCCGCGCCATGCACGTCCACCTGCGCCGGGCCGGTGGCATCGATGGCGACGCCCAGTTGCCGCAGCGCGGCCAGCATGACGCGCGTGTCGTCGGAATCGAGCAGTCCGTCCAGGCGGGTCGTGCCCTGGGCCAGAGCGGCCAGCAGCAAGACCCGGTTCGAAATGCTCTTGGAGCCCGGCAGCCGGACGTCGCCGCTCGCCGCGCGCGCCGCGGGCAAGCGCAAGCTGGATTCCATGCTCATGACAGGCCGCTCCGGCTACCCCAGAAACGTCGGGCCAGCGCCGCGCGCTCCAGGAAGTCGTGCAGCCCCTTGCCGTCGCCTTCGCGCACGCACTGCTCGGCGCGCTCCAGGGCCGCCTTGACCTCTTGCAGTTCGGACAACAGCGCGTCGCGATTGGCCATGAAGATGTCGCGCCACATTTCCGGCGAGCCGGCGGCGATGCGCGTGAAGTCGCGAAAACCCGTTCCGGCCAGCGCCATGCGCGCGCTGGAATCATGAGCCGCGGCCACCTGCTCCATGAATACCGACGCCAGGAAATGGGGCACATGGCTTACCGAAGCCAGGGCCACATCGTGCGCTTGTGCATCCATGGTCACGACCCGCGCGCCGCAACGCTCCCACACCTTGGTCAGCAGGGTCTTCGCCTCGGCGGTGTTTTCCGGCAAGGGGGTGAGCACGACGGTGCGGTTCACGTACAGATCGGCGTCCGCCGCCTGGGGGCCCGTGGTTTCGGCGCCCGCGATGGGATGGCCGGGAATGAACTGCGCCGCTTTTTCGCCCAGGGCCGCATACGCCGCCCGCACCACGTCCAGCTTGGTGCTGCCCGCGTCGGTCACGATGCTGCGGCTGCGCAGATGCGGCGCCAGCTCTTCCAGGATGCGCCGGGTCGCACCCACCGGCGCGGCCAGCAAGATCATGTCGGCTTGTTCGGCGGCCTGTTGCAGCGTCACGGCCTCGTCGATGAGGCCCAGGCGGCGGGCCTGCTCCAGCGTGCTCGTCTGGCGGCCGCAGCCCAGCACCTTGCCCGCCACGCCGCCGCGGCGCAAGGCGGCGGCGAACGAGCCGCCGATCAAGCCCACGCCCACCACGGCCAGCACGCCCACCTGTACGGACGGCTGGACATTCGACGCAGCAAGGTCGGAATCGCGCATAGTCATGCGTGCGGGCCTTTTACTGAATAGGGTAAGAGCCAAGCTCTTTGAAGAAGGCAGCCCGCTTTTTCAGCTGGGCCAGCGCGGTGGCGACGGCCGGATCGTTGCGATGGCCAAGAAGATCGACGTAAAAATAGTATTCCCACTGTCCCGTGCGCGCCGGACGCGACTCGAGCCGGGTCATGGACACGCCATTGTCGGCCAGCGGCGCCAGCATCTCGTAGACCGCGCCGGCGCGGTTGGGCACGGCCAGAATGACGCTGGTTTTATCGTGCCCCGAAGGCAGGGTCTCGATGGCGCCGACCGCCAGAAAGCGCGTGCGGTTCTGGGCATCGTCCTGGATGCCCTGCGCCACCACGGCCAGCCCCCAGGCCTGGGCCGCCATGGAGCCGGCAATGGCGGCAACCGTGGGGTCTTCGGCGGCAATGCGCGCCGCCTCGGCGTTGCTGGAGGCGGCATCGCGCGCAAGATTCGGATAATGCCGGGCAAGCCAGGCCTGGCACTGCGCCAGCGCCTGCGGATGCGCCATGACGCGCTTGACGCCCTGCATGGTGCCCGACTGCGTCATCAGGCAGTGATGGATGCTCAGCGAGCGTTCGCCCAGCACTTTCAATGAGGAATTCAGCAGCAGATCCAGAGTGCGGTTGACCGCGCCTTCGGTGGAATTTTCCACCGGCACCATGCCGACCTGGGCCTGGCCGGCCTCGACGGCGCGGAAGACTTCGTCGAAGGAGTCGCAGCGCAGTTTTTCGACCGAGTTGCCGAAATGCTCGAGCGCCGCCTGTTCGGAAAACGACCCTTGCGGCCCCAGGTAGGCGACCGTCATGGTGCTTTCCAACCCCCGGCACGCCGAGATGATCTGGGTCCAGACCGCATCGATGGCCGAAGATGGAAACGGCCCGCCGTTGCCGGCCTGCAGGCTGCGGATGATGCTGGCCTCGCGCTCGGGCTTGAGCACCGCGCCATCCACATCGAAAGCATGCTTGACCTTGCCGACGTCCAGCGCCGTTTGCGCGCGCTGGTTGAGCAAATCGAGAATCTGCCTGTCGATCGCATCGATGCGATCGCGCAAGGGCGACAATTGGTTCTGCAGTGTTTTATCCATGGAGACGTTCGAAATCCTGCATGAACGCGATAAGCGCATTCACGCCTTCAAGTGGCATGGCATTGTATATGGAAGCCCGCATGCCGCCCACGCTTTTATGCCCTTTGAGCTGCAGCAGGCCGGCGGCTTCCGCCTGCTGCAAAAACGCGGCATTGAGTGTTTCGTCGGCCAGGAAGAACGGCACGTTCATGCGCGAGCGCGCGCTGGGATGAACCCGGTTGCTGTAGAAATCGGTGCTGTCCAGATAGCCGTACAGGGCCTGGGCCTTGGCGATGCTGGCCTTTTCCATGGCCGCCACGCCGCCCTGCTTTTTAAGCCACTTGAACATCAGGCCGGCCACATAGATGGCGTAGGTGGGCGGTGTGTTGAACATGGAGTCCGCGCCCGCGACATTGGCGTAATCGAAGGCCGACGGGCAATACGGCAGGGCGTGGCCAATGAGGTCGCGGCGCACGAACACCAGCGTGACGCCGGCCGGGCCCGCGTTTTTCTGAGCGCCGGCGAACACCAGACCCGCGCGCGAGAAATCGATGGGGCGCGACAAGATATGCGAGGACGCATCCACGGTAAGCGGCACGCCCGGCGCGCCCAGCGCCGCCAGATCGGGCCACTGGGCGAACTCGACGCCGTCTATGGTTTCGTTGCTGCACAAATGCACGTACGACGCATCGGCGCGCACCTTCCATTGCGCAGGCTCGGGAAACCAGGTCCAGGCTTCCTGCTGCACCCCGCCCAGCAACACGGCATCGCCGCTGCTGGCCGCCACGGCAACGTCGCCATAGCGGCGCCCTTCCTTGTACGACTTGTTCGACCACGAGCCCGACAACACGTAGTCGGCCTTGTTCGCGCCGCCCCGGCCGATGAGGTTCATGGGCAGGATGGCGTTCTCGCCGATGCCCCCGCCCTGCATGAACAGCACGGCGAAATCGTCCGGCACGGCCAGCAATTCGCGCAGGTCGGCCTCCGCCTCGGCGTGAATCTGGATGAACTGCTTGCCGCGATGGCTCATTTCCATGACCGACATGCCGCTGCCGTGCCAATCGGTCATTTCGTCCGCCGCCGTGCGCAGCACTTCCAAAGGCAGGGTCGAGGGGCCCGCCGAGAAATTCCAGGGACGCATTACTGGTCGTCTCCCTCGGCTTGATCGGAATCGGGCTCGCCGTCGTCGTTGTCCGCCGGCGGAGCATCGTCAGCCACGCTGCCGTCCGCCCCGGTGTCGATGTCCACTTCGATTTCGTCGGCATCGCTTTCCGCCACACGGCGCACGCCGGACAGCAGGCTGTCGTCGTCCACGCTGATAAGGGTTACACCCTGGGTGGCCCGGCCCATTTCACGGATTTCGGAAACCCGGGTGCGCACCAGCACCCCGCCCGTCGTGATGAGCATGATTTCGTCGGACGGACGAACCAGCACGGCGCCCACCACCTTGCCGTTGCGGGCGCTGGTTTGAATGGCGATCATGCCTTTGGTGCCGCGGCCATGGCGCGTGTATTCGATAATGGAGGTGCGCTTGCCGAAGCCGTTTTCAGTAGCGGTGAGCACGCTTTGCGTTTCGTCCTCGGCCACCAGCAGGGAAATGACGGCCTGCCCGTCTTCCAGCATCATGCCGCGCACGCCGCGCGCGGTGCGGCCCATGGGGCGCACATCGTTTTCGTCGAAGCGCACGGCCTTGCCCGAATCGGAGAACAGCATGACATCGTGCTGGCCGTCGGTGAGATCGGCGCCGATGAGGTAGTCGCCGTCATCCAGCGCAACCGCGATAATGCCGGCCTTGCGGGGATTGGAAAACTCCGACAACGGTGTTTTCTTGACCGTGCCCCGCGAGGTCGCCATGAACACGTATTCGTCGTCGCTGAACGCCTTGACGTTCAGCACGACGGTAATCTTTTCGCCATCGACCAGCGGGAACATATTGACGATGGGCCGGCCGCGTGAATTGCGCGAGCCTTGCGGCACTTCCCATACCTTGAGCCAGTACACACGGCCGCGGTCGGAGAAACACAGCAGGTAGTCGTGCGTATTGGCGATGAACAACTGGTCGACCCAGTCGTTTTCCTTCATGGCCGTGGCCTGCTTGCCCCGCCCGCCGCGCTTTTGCGCCCGGTATTCGGACAGCGGCTGGCTTTTTATATAGCCCGACTGCGACAGCGTCACCACCATGTCCATGGGGGTGATGAGGTCTTCGGTGTCCAGCTCGGTGGCGTTGTATTCGATTTCCGAGCGGCGCACGTCCTTGGCATTGGTCGAGAACTCGGCCTTGATGGCCTGCAATTCGTCGCCGATGATGGCGGTAACACGCTCGGGGCGCGCCAGGATGTCGAGCAGATCGGCAATGGTGGACATGATGTCCTTGTATTCGTTGACGATCTTGTCCTGCTCCAGGCCGGTCAGGCGCTGCAGGCGCATGTTCAGGATTTCCTGAGCCTGGACATCGCTGAGGCGGTACAGCCCGTCGGCCTGCAGCCCGAATATTTCGGGCAGGTTTTCGGGACGGTAAGCGGCCCGCCCGCCCGGGGTGCCACCCTCGGCGCGCACCAGCATTTCGCGTACCAGCGAGGAGTCCCAGGTGCGATCCATCAAGTCCTGGCGCGCCACCGGCGGCGTGGGCGCGGCCTTGATGATGGCGATGAACTCGTCGATGTTGGCCAGCGCCACGGCCAGGCCCTCGAGCACATGGCCGCGCTCGCGCGCCTTGCGCAGCTGGAACACCGTGCGGCGCGTCACCACCTCGCGGCGGTGCTGCAGGAAGTACTCGACCATCTGCTTCAGGTTGAGCAGGCGCGGCTGGCCGTCGACCAGCGCCACGAGATTCATGCCGAACGTGTCTTGCAGCTGCGTGTTCTTGTACAGATTGTTCAGGACGACTTCGGGAACTTCGCCGCGCTTGAGCTCGATGACCAGGCGCATGCCGTCTTTGTCGGACTCGTCGCGAATGTCGGAAATGCCCTCGACCTTCTTTTCGTTGACCAGTTCGGCAATGCGTTCCTGCAACGATTTTTTATTGACCTGGTAAGGAATGGCATCGACCACGATCGCCTGCCGGTTGCCCTTTTCCATGTCCTCGAAATGCGTCTTGGCGCGCATGATGACGCGCCCCCGCCCCGTGCGATAGCCTTCGCGCACGCCCGACATGCCGTAAATGACCCCCCCGGTGGGGAAATCCGGCGCGGGAATGATCTCGATGAGCTCGTCCACCGAGCAGCCGGGATTGCGCAGGCAATACAGGCAGCCGTCGACGACTTCGGCCAGGTTGTGCGGCGGAATATTGGTGGCCATGCCGACCGCGATGCCTGAGCTGCCGTTGACCAGCAGGTTGGGCAGCCGCGACGGCAGCAGCAAGGGTTCTTGTTCGCTGCCGTCGTAGTTGGGGCCGAAATCGACGGTTTCCTGGTCGATGTCGGCCAGGAGTTCGTGGGCGATCTTGGCCAGGCGGATTTCGGTGTACCGCATGGCCGCGGCATTGTCGCCGTCGATGGAGCCGAAGTTGCCCTGCCCATCGACCAGCATGTAACGCAGGGAGAAGTCCTGGGCCATGCGCACGATGGTGTCGTACACGGCCGAATCGCCGTGGGGGTGGTACTTACCGATGACGTCCCCGACAATACGCGCCGACTTCTTGTAGGCGCGGTTCCAGTCGTTGTTGAGCTCGTGCATGGCATACAACACCCGGCGGTGCACAGGCTTCAGGCCATCGCGCACGTCCGGCAAGGCACGCCCCACGATCACGCTCATGGCGTAATCGAGATAGCTGCGACGCATTTCCTCTTCCAGCGAAATTGGAAGGGTCTCCTTGGCGAAGGAATCCATAGAAGGTATCTAATTAGGTAAAGTCATATAGGTGGCCGCTAGCGGGCGAATAGGAAATTCTAGCACTTCCCCCTGTTGGGCATAAAAGACAGCCGCCGGCCATGACCCGCGCCGCCGCAAACCTCGTAAAAACCCTTCCGCCTACTCTGAAATGCGAGAAACCACTTTAAGTAGTTTCCCTGTTGCCAAAATCCAACATTAATCCGGAACTTACTGTAGAATTCCGCATATCTGGACGCCATACGTGAAACAGGCTTAACCTAGTAACCAGAAATGCCGTAAGATTTGCCCTATCACGAATGATATACAGTGCAATTCTTTGTTTGACCACACAGCGTTGCTATACTGGTTATACGTTTTTATATGTGCGGCGTAGATGCGCTGCGATCACTTACCAGCATTAAGCTCAATGAGGAGAAACATGAATAAACCCTCCAAAATCGCATTAGCGCTCGCCATTGCAGCCTTCTCGGCTTCGGGTGCAGTATCTGCGCAAACAGTCGATAATTGGCAAAACTCGGACGGCCACGTTTGGAAAAACGGTACCAACGAACTATGCTGGCGCGACAGCTTCTGGACCCCCGCCACCGGCATCCCCGGCTGCGACGGCGTGCCAGTTGCCCAACAAGCTCCGGTGGTCGCTCCTACTGCCACCAAAGTCGTCCTGAACGCCGACACGTTCTTCGACTTCGACAAATCCACCATCAAGCCTGAAGGCCGTCAGGTGCTCGACCAAGTTGCTCAGCAAGCTTCGTCGATCAACCTCGAAACCCTCATCGCTACCGGCCACACCGACTCCATCGGTACCGAAGCCTACAACCTGAAGCTCTCGCAGCGCCGCGCCAACGCCGTCAAGGCCTATTTGGTGCAAAAAGGCATCGACCCCAACCGCATCTATGTTGAAGGCAAGGGCGAATCGCAACCCATCGCCAGTAACAAGACTCGCGAAGGTCGCGCCAAGAACCGTCGCGTCGAGATCGAAATCGTTGGTACCCGCAAATAATACCTTCGGGTAATATTCGCGGCCGCAACGGCTACAATAAAGGGCCCCGCATAGCGGGGCCCTTGTTCATTCAGCAGGCCCACCATGACCGCAACCTCATCTCCCCCACCTTCCGGCAACGTCGATCAGGCCGAACTCGACAAATTCAGCGCCCTGGCTTCCCGCTGGTGGGATCCCGAAAGCGAGTTCAAGCCGCTGCATGCCATCAACCCCCTCAGGCTTGACTGGATACAGCAGCACACCGGGCCGCTGGCCGGCAAGCGGGTCGTCGACGTCGGTTGCGGCGGCGGCATACTGTCCGAAAGCATGGCGCGCGCCGGTGCCACCGTCACCGGCATCGATCTGGCCGAAAAATCCCTGAAAATCGCCAGGCTGCACGGGCTGGAATCGGGCGTGCAGGTCGATTACCTCACGGTCAGCGCCGAACAGCTCGCCGCCGAGCAGGCTGGCCAATTCGACGTCGTGACCTGCATGGAAATGCTCGAGCACGTGCCCGACCCCGCCTCCATCATCCAGGCCTGCAGCCAACTGGCCAAGCCGGGCGGCTGGGTGTTCTTTTCCACCCTCAACCGCAACCCCAAGTCGTTCCTGTTCGCCATCGTCGGCGCCGAATACCTGCTGCGCCTGCTGCCGCGCGGCACGCACAGCTACGAACATTTCATCAAGCCCAGCGAACTGGCCGCCTCGGCCCGCCACGCCGGACTGCAAGTGGCCGACCTGGGCGGCATGGAATACAACCCCATCACAGACACCTACACGCTGTCCCGCGACACCTCGGTCAACTACCTTGTCGCCACCCAGCGCGAAGCCTGATACGCATCATGCATAGATTGGTACTTTTCGATTTCGACGGCACGCTGGCCGATACCGCCCCCGACCTGGCCGCTGCCGCCAACAAAGCGCGCGCGCGCAAGGGGCTGGCTCCCCTGCCCTACGAGGCCCTGCGCCCCATGGCTTCGCACGGCGCGCGCGGGCTGCTCAAGGCCAGCCTGGACATCGACCCCGGCCATCCCGAATACGACGCGCTGCGCCGGCAGTTCCTGGACGACTACCAGCAGGACATGACCTCGCTGACCGTGCTGTTCCCTGGGGTGGAGCAACTGCTGGGCACGCTGGCGCGGCACGGCTACAAATGGGGCATCGTCACCAACAAGGTCGAATATCTGGCCCGGCCCATCGTGGCGCACCTGGGCCTGGCCGACGATTGCGCGGTCACGGTGGGCGGCGATACCGCCAGCCACCCCAAACCGCATCCCGCCCCCCTGCTGTACGCCGCCGAAAAGGCCGGCTTTGCGCCCGACCAGTGCGTCTACGTGGGCGACGACGAACGGGACATCGTAGCCGGCAAGGCAGCCGGCATGCCCACCATTGCGGCGGCCTACGGCTATTGCGGACTGGTCGAGGTCGAGGGCTGGCAAGCCGACGCCATTGCGCGTACGCCAGGCGATATCTGGCAACTGGTGCGGCAGTTGCTGCCCACCGGCTGCGCACAGGCTTAGAAACGCGGGCAACATGTGGTACGGTAAAGACTCCACCGCCATGCCGAACACCCATGAAACTGCTACTGAATTTGCACGCTCGCCAAACCAACCAACGCCGAATGAGCAGGTTTTACCTGTCGCACCTGGACGAGGCCGCCTCCAGCGCCCAGGCTGAGTTCGAAAAATTCTCGAAGCACGAAGACCGGCCGCGCACGCCGCGCGAAATGTTCGCGGACGACGAGCAGGATAGCGACGACCCCGACAACTGACCCAGGCCGACAAGCGCTGCGGCCGCTGGAGATCGTGCGTACCGGCCCCTGCCAACGGTTCGCCATGTGCCCGGCATCGGCAACGCCAGGCGCGGCCTCAAGCCTCGATGTCGACGTTCCTGGTTTCCTTGCCCAGCAAAAGCGCAATCAAGGTCAGCGCCCCCATGGCGGCAAGGTAGACGCCCACGAGGAATGGGCTGCCATCGGCCAGGCCCCATAGCCAGACAGCAATGAACGGAGCCACCGCGGCGCCCAGGATCGACGACACATTGTAGGAAATGCCCGAACCCGTATAACGGACGTGGGTGGGAAACAGCTCTGGCAGCAAGGCGCCCATCGGGCCGAATGTAACCCCCATGAGACTGAAGCCGATGATCAGCCAGGCCATGGCGCCGGCGAACCCGGCGCCCAGCAGGGGCACCCATAGCAGTCCGAAAACGATAATGGCAATGGTGACGGCGATCAGCGTTTTGCGGCGGCCGAACCTGTCGGCCCAGGGGCCCGAAAACAAGGTGAAGAGCCCGAAGAACAGCACGCCCACGATCAGCATGAACACAAAGCTGTTGTAGCTGTAGCCAAGGCCCGCCAATCGCCCTCCCGCCGGGTTGAGTGGCGCCCGCCCATAGCTCAGGGAGAAGGTCGTCATCAGATAAAACAGCACGTAGGTTGCCAGCATGTAGAAGGTGCCAAGAACCAGTTGGCGCGGATACTTCTTCACGACTTCGCCAAGCGGCAGCTTGACCACAGCTCCCTTGGAGACAGCCTTGGAAAACGCGGCGCTTTCCACCAGACGAAGGCGCACCCACAGCCCGACGATCACCATGACCGCCGAGAACAGGAACGGAATCCGCCAGCCCCAGTCCAAAAAGGCGTCGGAGGGGCGCGACGGATCGCTCGAAGGCAGGATGGCCGCCACGATAAGAAACAGCCCGTTCGCAATGATGAAGCCGATGGGCGCGCCAAGCTGCGGAAACGTGCCATACAGCGCCCGCTTGTCCTTGGGAGCATTTTCGGTGGCCACCAATGCGGCGCCCGACCACTCTCCGCCCAGCGCAAAGCCCTGCGCCAGGCGCAGAAGCACTAGCAGCAGCGGCGCGAACCAGCCTATGCTGTGGTACGTGGGCAGAAGCCCGATAAGAAAGGTGGCGATCCCCATGGTCAGCAGCGCCGCGACCAGCGTTGCCTTGCGCCCCACCTTGTCGCCCATGTGTCCGAAGAACACCGCCCCGAGCGGACGAGCGACCATGGCTGCGCCGAACACCGCGAACGACGAAAGCAGCGCCGTCGTATCGTTGCCGGTGGGGAAGAAAAGATGCGGAAAGACCAATACCGCGGCCGTCGCATAGACGTAGAAATCGTAAAACTCGATGGTGGTGCCGATAAGACTGGCGAGAATGACGCGCGAGCGCGAATTGGCCGGGACCTGTGCGGAACTGAAGGCCGGCATGGTTTGGCTATCGGTGTGAGACATGGGATTCTCGATATGGGTAGGGGCGGCGATTGGCGCAGCGCTGATTTCCCATCGCCCGCACCGACCAGCTATTCGGCATGACCGCCCAAGCTGTGCGGACGCGATTGTACTGCAAGCTCGGATCGGACACTGAATCTATATGCGCACTGGTGTATGAATTAGGATACAAGCTATATTGCCACGAACCTTCCCCGCCTTCGGCCGGGTCAACCCAACCACGAGGAGCCACCCTACATGCCAAACGACAGGCCTCCTTTGGCCAAGAACTGGTTCGACCA
>CALMPB010000038.1 GCA_937871985.1 uncultured Burkholderiaceae bacterium | reverse complement strand
AGCTGCCGACCAATCCCTGGATCCACCAGCCTTTCGAAGACTACGACAGCCTGCGCCCGCACCAGCTTGAAGCCTGGGTAAGAAAAGGGCGGTCATCCTGAGCGATTCGTGGTAGAATACTTGGCTATGGTTTAGCTTTACCCGGGGTATATGGCTTGCCGGACTGGTTTGCCCCGCGGGTTTGCTTGGCAATTTACCGGAGTCGGGCGTCCAGCCCGGGTACCCAACGAATTTTCAACGAATTTTATTTAACTATTTAAAGGCTTAAGACTACATGCCTATCGTTCGTCTTAAAGAAAACGAGCCCTTCGAAGCTGCTTTGCGCCGCTTCAAGCGCACCATCGAAAAAATCGGCCTCCTGACCGAGCTGCGTTCGCGCGAGTTTTACGAAAAGCCCACCGCCGAGCGTAAGCGCAAGCACGCCGCCGCCGTCAAGCGTCACTACAAGCGCATTCGCAGCCAACAACTGCCTCCGCGCATGTATTGATTGATTCCTGACTCATTTGTCCAGGAGTTACTCGCCCGAGTAGATGTTGTCGACGTCGTCGGGCGATACGTTCAGTTGCGCAAGGGTGGGGCCAATCTGCTTGGCCTGTGCCCCTTCCACAACGAAAAAAGCCCATCTTTTACCGTCAGCCCCACCAAACAGTTTTATCACTGCTTCGGTTGCGGAGCGCATGGTAGCGCCATTTCCTTTTTGATCGAGCACACCGGAGCCAGTTTTCCGGAGGCGGTGCGCAGCCTTGCCGCGTCCGCAGGCATGACTGTACCCGAAGAAGCCCGCAGCCCGCGGCAAACCGCCCAGGCCAGGCAGCGCAAGGAAGAAGTCTCGCGCCACCAGCAAATACTGGATGCCGCGCAGGCGCATTACGTGCGCGAGCTCAAGGCCAGCCAGCCCGCCATACGCTACCTGAAGCAGCGCGGGTTGAGCGGCGAAATCGCGGCCCGTTTCGGGCTGGGGTGGTCGGGCACCAATCGCCGTGGCCTGGCCACCGTGTTTCCGCAATACGAAGACCCGTTGCTGGTGGAATCGGGCCTGGTCATCGAGGCCGACGACGGACGCCGCTACGATCGGTTCCGCGAACGCGTCATGTTCCCCATTCGAAACACGCGGGGCCATATCATCGGCTTCGGCGGGCGGATCATCGACAAGGGCGAGCCCAAATACCTGAACTCCCCCGAAACCCCCCTGTTTTCAAAGGGGCACGAGCTGTACGGGCTCTGGGAGGCGCGCGCCGCCATTCGCTCCGAAGGCTGCGTGCTGGTTGTCGAAGGGTATATGGACGTCGTGGGGCTGGCTCAGCAGGGGGTGGGCAATGCCGTGGCCACCCTGGGCACGGCGACCACGCCCAATCACGTGCAGAAGCTGCTGCGCACCAGCGACAAAATCGTTTTCAGCTTCGACGGCGACAAAGCCGGGCGCCGGGCGGCCTGGCGGGCGCTGCAAACCTGCCTGCCGCTGCTGCGCGACGACGCGTCGATCCGGTTTTTGTTCTTGCCCGCCGAACACGACCCGGATTCCTATGTCCGCGAGTACGGGGCGGAGGCGTTTCGCGCCGCGCTGGCGGAAGCCATGCCTTTGTCCCGGTTCATGCTCGATGAACTGGCCTCTCGGCATCCGATGAACGAGGCGGAGGGCCGGTCGGCTTGTGTGCACGAAGCCAAACCTTTGCTGGCCCTCATCCCCGAAAGCACGCTGAGGATCCAGATCGAGCGCGAATTCGCCCGGCTGGTGCAATTGACGCCCGACGAATTGGCGCAGATGCTGGCGGCCATGCCCGCGCCTGCACCCGTGCGTGCGTCCGGCGCCGCCGAGCCCGCGGGCGTCCGCCAGGCGGGGGGCGATACGCCGGGATTTGCCCCCGCCGCGGAATACCACGAACCACCGGGGTTCATGGACGACGATGCCGCCGGATTCGAGCCTGATTTTTCCAGCGCTTATCCGGCTGCGCCGGCGCGGGGTTCCACGCCGCGGCGCGGGGAGGGCGGCGCCCGCCAGTCCAGGGCGGTGACGCCCATGGCAAAGCGTTTATTGCGTTTGTTGCTGGCGCATCCCGATCTGGTTGCGGGCATGGGCGACCAGCAGCTTGAAATCCTCGAGCAAAGCCCCCATTTAGCTTTGGTGCGCGATTTGATCGCGCTGGCCAACACCAGCGGCGCGCGCCACGTCGGCGCCCTGCTGCAGGCGGCCGAGCCCGAATCCGAGCTGGCGTTGCTGCTTGGCTCGCTGAGCAGCGAAATCCTTGCCCAGGAGGATCTGCCCGATCCCCTGGCCGAATGGAACGATGCCTTGCACCGCATCGAACTGGAGGCGATCAAGGCGGAGCAGTCGGCGCTGATCCAGGCCGGCCTTGCCGACGAAGCGTCGCGCCAGCGTTATCAAAAATTGACACGGCGCCTGGCACTGCTAAATAGTGCTTCGTAGTGTCAAGTGCTGTAAAATAGAATGTTTCGCATAAAGTCAATGTGTTAGTGTGCTTTGTACCAGCACGTCCGGGCTTCGGTTCGGCGTGGCGCGTTCGGTGCGATGCCCGCAAAACAACGGCGTATCAACGTAAACCCGCTTTCGGCCTTGCAAATACAGTCAAGGATTTATTAATTCATGGGTTTGGCGTCGTGCGTCGGCGTTTCGTGCTGCATATATGACTTCTTGTGACAAGTTAGTTTTGCCCTGCAACACTTGATGGCGTTATAACCAATCAAGTGCTTTTGCGCCTACGGAAGCGACTATGACCAAAGCTATTGGTAAAACCACCTTAGCAGCTGAAAACGAAGCTGTGAAAAAAATTGCAAGCAAGACCAGCGCCGCGGCGGGCAAAACCGCCGCGAAAACCGCCGTCAAGGCCGACAAGGCCGAAACCGCCAAGCCTGCAGTAAAGAAGGCGGCAGCCAAAAAGGCGCCTGCCAAGGCGGCCGCCGCCAAGCCCGTTGCCGCCCAGGCGGCCGCTCCGGAAGCCGAGGCCCCCAAAAAAGGCAAGGCCGGCCGCGCTGCGCCGACCGGCCGGCGCCCAGGCCGGCCCGCCAAGTCGGCCAATAACGATGCGCCCAACTTCAGCGACGACGACAGCGACATCGAGGCCGAAGTCATCCCCGATCTCAAGCCGCTTCCGAAGCGCGGCGGCAAGCGCGGCAAGGGCGACAAAGACGTGCCCGCGCGCAGCCAGATGACGGCCGAAGAGCAGGAAGCGCGCCGCAATCGCCTTAAAGTGCTCATCAAGCTGGGCAAAGAGCGCGGCTACCTCACCTATGGCGAAATCAACGACCATCTGCCCGACGATCTGGTCGACGCCGAAGCCATCGACGGCATCATCAGCACGTTCAGCGACATGGGCATTTCGGTCTACGACCAGGCGCCCGACGCCGAATCCCTGCTGCTCAACGACAACGCTCCCGTGGCCTCCAACGACGACGACGTCGAGGACGAAGCCGAGGCGGCGCTTACCACCGTGGACTCCGATTTCGGCCGCACCACCGACCCCGTGCGCATGTACATGCGCGAAATGGGCACGGTCGAGCTGCTGACCCGCGAGGGCGAAATCGAAATCGCCAAGCGCATCGAAGACGGCCTCAAGCACATGGTCATGGCCATTGCCGCCTGCCCCACCACCGTCAACGAAATCCTCACCCACATCCGGCAAGTGCGTGAAGGCCACATGCAGATCGACGAGGTCGTCGACGGCCTCATCGACGAAGAGGGCGAAGAATACGCCGGCGCCGGTGTATCGGTCGACAGCGACGAAAACGAAGACGGCCCCGCCGGCGGCATGAGCAGCAAGCAGCTCGAGCACCTACGCACGAAATCGCTCAAGAAATTCGAAATCGTCGCGCACTGGTTCGACAAGATGCGCAAGGCGTTCGAGTCCCAAGGCTACGAAGCCCACGAGTACGCCGAGGCCCAGGCCGCCATCCTGGACGAACTGATGGGCATCCGCTTTACGGCCAAGATGGTCGAGAAGCTGGCCGATACGCTACGCAACCAGGTTGGCGAAGTGCGCAAGATCGAGCGCGAAATCCTGCATATCTGCGTGGATCGCGCCGGCATGTCGCGCGCCTATTTCATCAAGGCCTTCCCGGGCAACGAAATCAACCTCGACTGGGTGCTGCAGGAAGTGGCGGGGGGGCATGCGTATTCCGAAACCCTCGAGCGCCATGTGCCCGCCGTTCAAGAGCTGCAGCAAAAGCTCATCGACCTGCAAACCAGCGTCGTGCTGCCGCTCAAGGATCTCAAGGACGTCAACAAGCGCATGGCCACCGGCGAAGCCAAGGCCCGCAAGGCCAAGCGCGAAATGACCGAGGCCAACCTGCGCCTGGTGATCTCGATCGCCAAGAAGTACACGAACCGCGGCCTGCAGTTCCTGGACCTGATCCAGGAAGGCAACATCGGCCTGATGAAGGCGGTGGACAAGTTCGAATACCGCCGCGGCTACAAGTTCTCGACCTACGCCACATGGTGGATACGTCAGGCCATTACGCGTTCCATCGCCGACCAGGCGCGCACCATCCGCATTCCGGTGCACATGATCGAAACCATCAACAAGATGAATCGCATCAACCGCCAGATCCTGCAGGAAACCGGCACCGAGCCCGATCCGGCCACCTTGGCGCAAAAAATGGACATGCCCGAGGACAAGGTTCGCAAAATCCTCAAGATCGCCAAAGAGCCCATCTCCATGGAAACGCCCATCGGCGACGATGACGATTCCCACTTGGGCGATTTCATCGAAGATACCGGCACGTTGTCGCCGTCCGAATGGGCCTTGCACGGCTCCATGCGCGATGTGGTCAAAGAGGTTCTCGATTCCCTGACTCCGCGCGAAGCCAAGGTGCTGCGCATGCGCTTCGGCATCGAAATGAGCACCGACCAGACCCTCGAGGAAGTCGGCAAGCAATTCGACGTCACGCGTGAGCGCATCCGCCAGATCGAAGCCAAGGCCCTGCGCAAGCTGCGTCACCCCAGCCGCGCCGACAAGCTCAAGAGCTTCCTGGAAGGCCAATAAACGACCGGGGCATGTAGTTTCCCCCCAATAAAAAACCGCGGCAGATGCCGCGGTTTTTTTTGCCGCCGGGCCGCCCCAAGGCAAAAACGCCCCCTCGGGGGGCAGCAAGCCGCGTAGCGGCGCAGCGTGGGGGCATTTTTTGCGCCGGGCCGCCCCAAGGCAAAAAGTGCCCCCTCGGGGGGGCAGCAAGCCGCGTAGCGGCGCAGCGTGGGGGCATTTCTTTCGTTTATTCGCTGAATACGGGTTTGGGCGCTTCTTCGCTGAGCGGCTTGGCCGGAATCAGCAGCCCCAGCACGATCGAAACCACTCCCAGCAGGGCGGACAGCAGGAATACGATCCTGAAGGCATCGGTCGCCGGCTCGGCGAGCTGCTGACGGATTGCGGCGTCGGGCGGCACGCCCACGTCGCCCACCATCTGGCGGATCAGATCGGCGCCGGGCACGGCGGAGAACGAGGCGGGAGCGTGCGAATGCAGCGCCGCGAACAGAATGGCCATCAGGACGGCAATGCCCATGGCCGCGCCCAGCGAGCGGCTGAACGCGCTGATGGCCGTGACGATGCCAAGATGCCGGTGCTGGACGGCATTCTGGGCCGCGACAGTGGATGTGGGCAATTGCAGGCCTATGCTCAGGCCCGCCACGACGGTGACCAGGATGTTCAGGACTACGGCGTTCGCATCGAGCAGGGCAAGCGAGGCCACGCTTATGGGGACAAGGATTGCGCCCACGAGCTGGATCTGCTTGTAGAGCCCGGTGCGGGTCATGATGGTGCCGCCTATGTACGCGCCGATGGGAATGGCCAGTGACAGCGGCATCAGTTGGTAGGCCGCGCCGTCCGCACCGCTGTCGGTCAGCATTTGCAGGCGCAGGGGAATCAGCACCGAAAGCGCGATGACCTGGACGAAGGCGATCAGCAGGATGGTGCAGGAGCATGACACGATGGGATTGCTCAACAGCTGCAGCGGAATGATGGGTTCGGCCGCGCGTCGTTCCTGCCAGACGAAGCCCGCCATGGCGCAAATGGCGATGCCGAACAGCGCGACGTTGCGCGGTTCCAGCCAGCCGTCGCCTTGTCCGATGAACGTGACGGCGATCAGCAGGGCAGTCAGACCGATGATCAGCAGGAGCGCGCCCAGGATATCGATGGGACGCTTGATGTGCGGCACGCTCAGGCGCGTCAGGGCTTTGTAGGAGATGACCAGCGCCAGCAGCCCCAAAGGCAGGTTGATCCAGAACACCCAGCGCCACGACACGAATTCGGTCAGCAGGCCTCCGGCCAGAGGCCCGACGACGCTGGCGATGGCGAACGAGGTGCTGATATAGCCTTGGTAGCGTCCGCGCTCGCGCGGTGAAACCACATCGGCAATCGTGGCCTGGGCGACGGAAATCAACCCGCCGCCGCCGATGCCTTGCAGGATCCGCGAACCGACCAGCATGGGCATGCTGGTCGACAACGCGCAAAGCACCGACGTAACCAGGAAAATGCCGATGGCGCTCGAGAGCATGACGCGCCGTCCGTACAGGTCGCCCAGCTTGCCGTAGATGGGCGTGGCCACGGCAACGGCGATCAAGTATCCGGACACGACCCAGGCCAGGAGATCGACGCCATGCAGATCGGCGGCCATCATCGGCAGCGATACGGCAACTATGGTTTGATCGAGGGCTCCCAGCAAAATGGCCAGCATCAGCCCGACGACGACGGAGCGGATTTCGCCGGGAGAAAGGGCGGCGTTGCCGGTTGGAGGGAGAGATGTTTCAGGGGATGCGGTGCTTGGCATTATGTGCTTGTTGTTTCGGGCAAAGACAAGTGTGAATCTTATACCAAGATGATTAGGGATTTCCCTTGCCTGACAGAATTGCCCGGATCCACCCGTTTGGCGGCCGCGTGGGGCCTATTCCGGGCTTTGAGGCTTGGCCGGCTTGCGCAGCGGATCCAGCAAAGGCTTCAGCCCGTTGTGGTCGAGTTCCTGCATGAGCTGCAGCAGGCGGCCGATTTCCCCCTTGGGAAAGCCTTCGCGGGCGAACCAGTTCAGGTAGTGGCCGGGCAGGTCGGCGATGAGCCGTCCCTTGTATTTGCCGTAGGGCATGCTGCGGGTCACGAGCAACTCGAGGTCTTCGGGGTTCATGGACTCAACCGAAAATATTGCCGGCCATTTTCGACAGCAGGCGCAGGAGAGTGTCCCGCTCTTGCGCATCGAAATTGCGCAGGGTGTGGTCGATCATGTCGTGGGCGGGCGGCCAGGCTTCTTTGTAGCATGCCTTGCCCTTGGTGCTAAGGTAGACCCGCATCAGCCGGTTGTCGGAGGGGTCGGCCCGGCGCTTGACCAGCGAGCGTTCTTCCATCTGGTCGATGACGCGGCTGAGCACGGGCTGGCGCACGACGATGGCCACGGCGATATCGCCGATTTTCTGTCCGTCTTTTTCGTACAGGTATTGCAGCACTCGAAAATGCACATACGTCAGATCCAGCTTGCGCAGTATGGTGTCGCGCAGATCCTGATCGAGCCGGTAGATGATCGACGCCATCTGGAACGCAATATTGTGTTCCAGTTTCGAATCGGGCATGGCGGGGGCTTTATTGGGCATGCATCGCTATGTGAGGGGTTGGAGGCTGGGGCGGAGCGGGTTTACCGCTCCGTTTGATGCTGCCACGCGCGCCTGAGTGCTGGCAGCGCAGAAAGTATAGACGAGTTCAGACCTCGGCCGGCACGCGCTCCGAGCCGGTGGGCGTATGATTCGCCGCGCGGAAAATCTGGCTGGCCACCCAGGGGTTGGCCATGGCGTTGCGGATGACCATGCTGCGGACTTCGTCGGGCAGAAAAGTGACTTCGCCGTACAGTGTCGACCATTTCTGGCAGTGCTCGACAATATCCCTTTCGTTGCGCTCCCATTGTTCGAGCGCGTCGGGGATGGCCTGCTGCGTCGAGACGTTCTGCAGCACGGTGGCCAGCGCCAGCCCGTTTTGCATGGCCATGCCGCCGCCTTGCCCCAGGTTGGGCGGCTGGGCGTGCGCGGCATCGCCCAGGATGACCGTTCGGCCCGACGACCAGGCGCGGCATTTGATGACGCTGTACACACCCCAGGAGACTTCGGATCCGATGCGATCGATCAGATGCGCCCATTGCGGGAAATCCGCGCTCCAGAGCTTTTTGTCGATGATGGTGTTCCTGGCCTTGTCGTCGGTGTGCGGGCAGGTCAGGGCCAGATAGGTGATGTTTTGATTGACCGGAGTGATCAGCAGGCGGCGCGTGCCGTTCCAGTTCTCGATGTATTTGCTGGCGTCGGCGGCGGGAATATCGCCTTCCCTGGCGGGAATCATGGTGCGCAGCGCGCCTTCCAGCGATTGCTCGTGCAGTTGCTCCAGCCCCAGTGCCTGCCGCACTTTCGACCAGATGCCGTCGGCGCCCACGGCCAGATCGGCCCGGACGGTCTCGCCCGAGGCGAATTGCAGTTCGCCCCGGGGTGTCGCGCCGATGACCTCGGCGTTGGTCTGGATGCGGACGCCGGCTCCCAATGCGGCGTCGCGCAGGGCGGCCAGCAACTGGCGGCGTTCGGTGGTGATCAGCCGCCGGTCTGGGGGGATGGCCGCCGACTCGATGACCTGGTTGCGGTTGTCGCGCTGCTCGAAATGCGTGCCCCGGAACGCCCCTTCGACGGCATGGTCGTAGGCGCCCAGGGTTTCGAGCACCTTGAGCCCGTTTTCCCAGATGTAGATTCCGGAGCCTGAGGCGCGCAGTTCGCTTTGCCGCTCGTAAACGGTAACGTCCCAGCCGGTTCTGGCCAGCGCGGCGGCGGTCGCCAGCCCGCCCAGTCCGCCGCCGGCGATGATTGCAGTCAGTTTTTTGCTCATTGTGTTGTCCATGCTTGGTTCAGACGGAGGCGGCCAGCGGCACCGCGCCGCGATCGGCCAGCGCTATCGGAGCGGGGCGGGATACATACCATTCGGTTTGCAGGCCGTCGACGTCCTCCAGCATGAAGGAACGTTTCCAGGGCAGGTCGATATCCATGGTGATGCGCTGGCCTTGTTTCCGCAGGTTGGCTATGGACGCTTCGAGAGCTTGCTGCGAAGCCAGTTCGAACGAGGCGTGGTGGAAGGATGGCGCATCGGCCTTTACGAGCACCAGGGCGTGGCCGTAGTTTTTCAGCGCCGGCCGCAGATAGACGACATCGTTGGTCCGGCGCACTATCGTCAGGCCCGCGATGCGGGTATAGAAGTCCGTCATGGCCTCCAGATTGCTGGTTTCCAGTACGGCGTGCGTGATGCGCTGGGGATGGATGGGGGCGGACTCCACATACCGTATCGTGGGGTCGGTGTCGTAGCGGCCTTCGGTGAAAGGCTCCGCCGAGTCCGGATCCCAGTGGCTGGTCAGCAGTTCCATCGGTCCGGTGAGCACGCTGCGCCAGTCCTTGACGGTGTCGCAGTAGAACTCGTTGTAGTTGCCGTCGGGATCGAACATATAGACGCTGTGCGCCACCTGGTGGTCGACGGTCATGTCCATGTCCACGTCGTCCTGTTTCATGGCGCGCCAGGCGCGAACCAGGTCCGCCTCGTTTTCAAGTTCCCAGGCCAGGTGGTTCAGGCCGGGCTTGAGCCCGATGGTGCCGGGCAGCTGCAGCAGGCCGTTGCGGCCGTACCGGTTTACGCCCTTGGTGGTCTGCATCATGCCCAGGTCGTGGGGCGTGTGGCCGGTGCCCAGGAACGTGGCGATCAGGTCGGGCTCGGTGAACTCTACGTTCAGCCCGCAGACTTGGTTGTAGAACCGCTCGGAAGCATGGATGTCTTCGACCCAGAGGTTGACGTGGCCCAGGCGGCGAGGATTGAAATACGAGGCGCTGGCGCCGGCATGGGGTGCCAGCGTTGCGGTTGAGGTGTTCTTTTCCATAGATTTTCTCTTTGACTTTTATCGTGTGTGAACCGGTCAGTGCGCAGCCTGCGCATTGCCGGGCCGAAGCAGCACGACCAGGACGATGAAGACCAGGATTTCGACGATGACGAACGACCAGAACGCAACCGCGAAAGACTGGGTGGCCGTAAGCAGCGCGCCCATCAGGGCCGGGGCGACGAAAGTGGCCAGCACCCCGCCCATCTCCGCGTAACCGGCGGCCGACGGGCCCAGGTCCGAGCCGTATTTTTCGCCGATCAGGCTGAAGATGGCGCCGCCGCTGAACACGCCCACGCCGCACAGGGTGGCGACCAGCAACAGCATGTTCATGTGCATGGGCCAGATTGTGGTGGTGACGCACAGCAGGGCCGAGAGCAGGGTCAGAATGACGCCGGCCTTGATCATGCCCGGACGGGTAAGCTTGTCGCTGAGGTAGCCGCCGATGAGCAGGAAGACGATTTGCGACAGCCCCATGATGGTGCCGACCATGGGAGCCATGGCGGGATTCATGCCTTGCGTCTTGATGTAGGCGGGAATGACCCAGGTGGCGCAGGCGGCGATCGAGAACAGGTCGCCGAAAATGCCCAGAATGCCGACCCAGACCCATTTGGAGCGGAATACGGCGGAGAACACGCCGGCGCCGGGGGTTTTGTCGTGAGGGTCGGCGTAGGGGCCGGGGCGTACGACGATCTGCGCAATAATGGTTACAGCCAGGGTCAGCACGCCCAGCACGACGAAGAACGCGCGCCAGCTGTGCGTCATGGCATAGGGCAGCCCCAGGGCGAAATCCAGGGTGATGGCCAGCGAGTAGGCGCCGAGGATGATGCCCATGATCAGGCCCTGGCGCTTGGGCGAAAACCATTGCATGACGATCTTCATGGATCCGACCCAGACGGCCGAGTCGAAGAAGCCGATGATCAGGCGCAATATGATCAGTTCGGCGAATGTGTTGGCGTACGATTGCGCGATCATCAGGGCGCCGCTGCCGCCCAGGCCGATCAGGTACAGCGTGCGCGACGACATCTTGCGTCCCTGGGGCGCCCAGAACAGCATGCCCAGGGCGTAGGAAACGCCGAAGGCCCCTTGAACGAGGCCGGCTTCACTCTCGGTGAGATGCAGATTGCCCGACACCAGCGACAGCACCGAAGCGAAGCCGTAGAAATCGGCGGCCAGGCACATTTCGCCCAGGACTGCCATGCACAGCATCAGGATCGCCAGGTTTTTCCCCGTTTGGGAACCTGCCAGCCCCTCGGCAGTTAATTTGATGGAACTTGACATGTTGTCTCCGTTTTGCGCAGTGCGCATGGATTGCCAGACCTGCGGCAGCATCGATTTGCCAGCGCCGCGCCGGTCTTGTTTATAGAAATAATTTTTGTGTTTCGACGATCTTGCCGGCGGCGCGGTTTGCGGCGCCGGCGAGCCCGGGGATGGTTCCAGGCCGTTTTCGGGAAGAGTGTCCCGGCAAGCCGCAGGAGCGTCGTCGACAGGGTGGCGTCAGGGCGTTCCGGCTTGTATAGGGGAATGATAGAAATACGCCATTTTCATGTCAATACATATGTATTGGTATATACCCTGCTGTCTTGTAACCAGGCGATTCGTGAGGGATGCCGAGGGAGGGATCGGGGCCGTGGCGCTGACGGATGATCCAGGCATGCGGGGGCATGGCGCAAGCGCCGGGCGCCGGCGTCGCGGCCGGGCGGGGCATGACGGCCGGTGGCGGAACCTGGTTCAGGCTTTGAACAGCTCGGCGATGAGCTGGTATGAGCGCAGCCGTTTCTGGTGATCGAAGACGTCGGAGACGATCATGAGCTCATTGGCTTGTGTGCGTTGCAGCAATTGCTCGACGCCGCGTGACACGGTGGCGGGGGAGCCGATGATGGAGCAGGCCAGCATGCGTTGGGCCTGGATTTTTTCGGTTGGCGTCCAGTAGTCGTCGATGTCGTCGATGGGGGGATGGCTGAGGCCGCGCGCGCCGCGGAAGATGTCGGTGACCGACATTTGCTGGGTGGTCGCCAGGCGCCTGGCTTCGTCGTCGGTATCGGCCGCGATGATGTTGACGCCGACCATGGCGTGGGGGGTGTCTTGCTGCTCGGACGGCTGGAAGCGCGCCCGATAGATATCCAGCGCCAGATCGAGCGCGTCCGGCGCGAAGTGCGAGGCGAAGGCATAGGGCAGGCCAAGCTGCGCCGCCAGCGTCGCGCCGAAGGTACTGGAGCCCAGTATCCACAACGGTACGTGGCTGTTTGCGCCCGGCACCGCCCGGATGCGCTGTCCTTCCATGACGGGACCCAGGTAGGCCTGCAGTTCCAGGACGTCCTGGGGAAAGGCGTCGGCGCTGGAGGGGTTGCGCCGCAGGGCGCGCAGGGTCAGTTGGTCGGTGCCGGGCGCGCGGCCCAGGCCCAGGTCGATGCGTCCTGGAAACAAGGCTTCGAGGGTGCCGAATTGTTCGGCGATGACCAGGGGCGAATGATTGGGCAGCATGACTCCGCCCGCGCCGACGCGGATGGTCGATGTGCCGGCGGCGACGTGGCCGATGGCCACCGAGGTGGCCGCACTGGCGATACCCGACATATTGTGGTGTTCGGCCATCCAGAAACGGCGATAGCCCCAGGCTTCGGCGTGGTGCGCCAGGTCGCGGGCGCAGTCCAGGGCGCGGCGGGCGTCGCCGCCTTCGCGGATTCGTACGAGATCCAGGATGGAGATGTCGGTCATGGGATGAGCGTAGCCGTAAACAAAAAAAAGGGCCGCGAGGCCGCGGTGGAGCTTGCCGGCATTTTAGGCGATCGTTCCGGCGGGAGCCATGCAAGTACAAGTATACTGGCGAGCTTGTCCGCCAGAATATCGTGTCTCGATGACTACCACTCGCCTCGACAGCCATCCCTTGCAGTCCATCTCC
Organism: uncultured Burkholderiaceae bacterium; assembly: GCA_937871985.1. The sequence continues at coordinate 33,621 of CALMPB010000038.1, read as the reverse complement.
CGACGCCGCCGCGCCGCGGCGGAAATCGCGCTCGCCATGGGCGGATTCGGGATAGGCACGGGCGAATTCGCCATTATGGGGCTTTTGCCCAATGTCGGGGCCGATCTCGGACTGACGGCGCCCCAGGTCGGGCATTTGATCAGCGCCTATGCGCTGGGTGTCGTTGTCGGCGCGCCGCTTATCGCCGTCATGGCGGCGCGTCTGCCGCGCCGCCTGCTGTTGATCGTGCTGATGCTGGTCTTCGCGGCCGGCAATTTCGCCAGCGCGCTGGCGCCGACCTACGGCTCGGTCATGCTGTTCCGCTTTTTAAGCGGCTTGCCGCACGGGGCTTATTTCGGCGTCGCCGCTCTGGTGGCGGCGGCCATGGCCGAGCCTTCGGGGCGGGGCCAGGCCGTGGGGCGCGTCATGCTGGGCCTGAACGTGGCCGTGCTCATCGGCAATCCGCTGGCCACCTGGCTTGGGCAGGCCACGAGCTGGCGCTTTGCCTTCGTGTTCGTGGGCATGGTCGGCATTCTTACCATAGTCTTGCTGCGCTTCATTCTGCCTCATGTGCCCGCGTCCAGGCTCAACAGCCCGTTGAAGGAGCTGGGCGCCTTGAAGCTCGAGCAGGTGTGGCTGACGCTGGGCATAGGCGCCATTGGTTTTGGCGGGCTGTTCAGCGTGGTCAGTTATATTGCTCCGACCTTGATCAATGTATCGGGCGTGCCGTCCCGGCTCATTCCCTTTGCCCTGTCGTTCGTCGGTGCGGGGATGATAGTCGGCAACATCGTGGCCGGCCGGCTCACCGATCGCCATCTCATGCGCGCCATCGGTTTGCTGCTGGCCTGGAACGTGGTCATGCTGGCGCTTTTTCCGTTTGCGGCGGGCAACGCGGTGACGGCCATGATCAGTGTGTTCCTGATTGGAACCGGAGTGGCCATTGGCGTGCCTTTGCAGATCCGCCTGATGGATGTGGCGCCCAACGCGCAAACCTTGTCGGCCTCACTGAACCATTCGGCCTTCAATATGGCCAATGCCCTGGGGGCCTGGCTGGGGGGCGTGGCGATTGCCGGCGGCTACGGCTGGACGTCCACCGGCTGGGTGGGCGTGGCATTGGCTCTGGGCGGCGTGGCGATATTCGGCGTGGCCGTGCATCGCGCTCGCCGCGCGTGATGCGCCTGCTTGATTATTCGTCGGAAGCCTCGTCGTTCCACTTGCGGCGATCGGCGGGGGACTGTTCGTAGTACCTGCGCTTGTCCTTGTACATGCGCAAATCGGCTTCGCGCAGAGTTTCCTCGAGCCGGCCCGCCGTGTGGCAAGTGGCGCTGCCTATGGACAGGTGCAAGGGCGGGCCGTTGTAGAACTGGTTGTTCAGGTCGATGAGTTCGCGGATGTTTTCGACCAGCACGTCGCAGCCGGTTTCGTCCATGCCCGGAAGCAGGATGGCGAATTCGTCGCCGCCGATCCGCGCCGGCTGGAACGGCTTATCGACGGCCTGCAGCAGGATTTCCCCGGTGCGCTGTAGCATGTTGTCGCCAATGGCGTGTCCCAGGCTGTCGTTGATTTCCTTGAGCCTGTTGAGGTCGATGATGACGGCCGATATGGGCAGTCTGGCCTTGCGCTCCAGGCGGTTCAGCTCATCCACATAGAACGACCGGTTCTTGAGCTTGGTCAGGACGTCGTGCTTGCCCAGGTATTCGAGGTAGGCCTCGGCCTTTTTGCGGGCGGTGATGTCGGTGAGCGCAAGCAGCACTAGATCCCAGGTGTCTTCATGCCCCGCGAACACGGAAAACTGCAGGTGGATATTGACGACATTGCCATCGAGCGCATAGTTGAGAACCTCGCGCTGCTGGAACAGGCGGTTGTCCCAGAGGTCGATGAGCTGTTCGCGGAAATGCGGGAACATTTCGTCGCGGAAGACTTCGGGCAGGCGGGAAAGCAGCTCGGCCTCGCTGGAGGCCTTGTACATGCCCAGTGTGTAGTGGTTGACGTTCAGAACCCGGATTTCCGCCATGCAGCGCTCGACGAATTCGGGGTGGACGTCGGTGAAGGTGCGAAAGTCCGTGATGCCTTGCTCGCGCAGTTCATCCAGCAGCGCCTTGATGGCGCTGAAGTCTTCCACCCACAGCGAAACCGGGGCATAGGCGAACAGGCTGCGAGCGTATTGTTCGCTGTGGTTGGCGCGCCGGCGGGTGTCTTCGAGCTCGGTGACATCTTCCACGACGACCAGCACGCGATCCCAACAGGCTTCGTGATCCGGCAGGACGACGCCTTTGAGCAGTATGTCCAGCCGCTTGCCGTTCAGGGCGTAATTGACGCTTTTGCTTTCGAACTGAGAGCTGCCTTGCCAGAGCTGCACCATTTCGCTGATGTGCGCCTCGAAGGTGTCGTCGCGCAATACTTCGTGCATGCGGGAGGAGAGTTCTTCGAACGATTCGGCGCCGTACAGGTCGAGGGTGCGCCGATTGACCCGCAGCACACGGATGTTTTCGGAGCATTGGGCGATGTGCCGCGGATCCGCCTCGAGGTGGGCGCGCAGATCGGTAACGCCGGCCCGGCGCCAGGAGTCGAACAACTTGCGCAAGCCGCTGTAGTCTTCCAGCCACATCGAGGTGGGAGAGGCTTCGAAAAGGTCGAGGGTATCCGTGCTGGCAGGGGCCGCACCCGTCGTGTGCAGTTTCAGGCTGGAACCAGAGGGCATATGTATCAGTCGGCGAATGGGGTGTTGCTTGGCCCGGTGCGGGAGCGTCGTTCGATACTACATCAGGAACGCGGCCAGCGCAAAATATCCCGGGCTCCGAGTAGGTGTATGCAACCGACCCGGCGGCGTGGCGATTCTTTGCGCTGAAATCGCAATAAATTCCTGCCATATACAAATTTCTATTTATGTCTATAAAATAAGAAACTGATTCAGCCTGTGCCAGGATGTTTCAAGCCGGGTATGGCGCAAGAGGCCGTCGTTCAGACACCGGCTCGTGCGTGCAGGTTTTCGCTTCGGATGCTGCGTCTTTCAAAAGGACTCATATGCTTGATCTAGATACGGAACCCCCAGAGCATGTGGGCCCGGCCAAGGCGTCCAGCCTCGAGCGCATGCTGTCTTTATTGGATTTTTTTACCTATCAAAAGCCGGTCTGGTCGGTGGGCGGACTGGTAAGGGCTTCGGGGTTCACCCAATCGGCGGTTTACCGCTACATCAACGAGCTGGCGGATTCCGGCCTTGTCGCGCCGGTGCAAACCGGCCGCTACAGCCTTGGCCCGCGCATCATTCAACTGAATCGGCAATTGACCCTGTCCGATCCCATGCTGGTCGCCATGCAGTCCATCGAGACGGAGCTGCCGCAACTGAGCGAAACGCAAAAATGGCATTTGTGCCGCCTGTTCCGGGATCGCGTCATTGCCATCGGCGAATACGGCAACCTGGACGCTCCACTAAGCTACCAGCGCGGCTATCCCATGCCTTTGTTTCGCGGGGCGACTTCCACGGCCATTCTGGCATGGTTGCCCGAGCGTCAATTGATGCGGCTTTATCTGGAGAACCAGCCGGATGGCGAGCCGCAAAATTTTGCGTCAAGCTGGCCCGCCTACAAAAAGAAACTGGCCACCATCCGCAAGCAAGGCTTTGCCAGCGCCTTTGCCGAGATCGATCCCGAGGTGAATGTATTTGGCATTGCCGCGCCCATTTTCAATGTGGAAGGCAAGGTCATCGGCAGCATCAGCAATGTGCGCCCCATGGCCTTGTATCGTCCCGAGCTTCTCGAGGCGCAGGGCCGCGCGGTTGCCGAGCTGGCCAAACGAATCACCAACGATGTGAATGCCTTGGCGGCCGGTATGGACGAGGCCTGAGGCTTTTTGGGCGATGCTCCGCCGCGGCGGGGCATCGCGGGCCGCCGCTGGCGGCCGGGCGGTTGAGTGTACATGGACAACAACGGGTTGCGACAGGCCCGACTTCAAGGAGCAGAGAGATGAAATTGCCGTTAACGGTGGCTTGCTGGGATTACGACCGCACGCGCGCCTTGTTCGATGGGCGCGTGCAGGTGGAGGGGTGCGACCCCAACTACCTGTCCCTGCCCGTGGAGGAAACCTTCTTCCGTGCTTTGCGTTCCGCCGAATTCGACGTGGCGGAGCTTTCGTTCAGCAGCTATACCGTGCTGCGTTCGCGCGGCGCATCGCCGTATGTGGCGATTCCGGTTTTTCTTTCAAGAATGTTCCGCCATTCGTCCATCTACATACGCACCGACCGGAACATCCGCGAGCCGCGCGATCTTGTCGGCAAGACCCTGGGCGTGCCCGAGTTTCAATTGACGGCGTTGGTTTGGGCCAGGGGCATTCTGGAGGACGAGTACGGCGTCAAGCCGTCGGACATTCATTGGCGCACCGGCGGGGTGGAGCAGCCGGGACGGCACGAAAAAGTGGCGCTGTCCAATACCGCGGGGCTCGACATCCAGCCCATACCGTCCACGGAAACGCTTAACCAGTGGTTCATCGACGGCAAGATAGACGGCATCATCGCGCCGCGCGTGCCCAGCGCTTTTGCCAATGGACAAGCCAATATCGGGCGTCTGTTCCCGGATTTTCGCCGGACTGAAAAAGACTACTTCTCCAAGACCGGCATTTTCCCCATGATGCACGTCGTCGGCATAAGAAACGAGCTGGCCGAACAGCATCCGTGGCTGCCGGGCAGCTTGCTCAAGGCATTCACCCAGGCGAAGGATATTGCGCAGCAGTCGTTGAGAGAGCTGGCCGCCTTGAAGGTCATGCTGCCCTGGGGGGCGAACGAATATAACGACACGGTCGCTTTGATGGGCGCGGATTACTGGCGCTACGGCATACAGGGCAACGAGCCGGCGATCGAGGCGTTCCTGCGCTACCACCATACGCAAGGTCTTTCCCAGCGGAAGATGGGCATTGAGGATTTGTTCGCGCCTTCCACTCTGGAACAGTTCCTTATCTGACGTATTTCATAATTGAACTTGTTCGGCCTGATGATAGAATGAAAAGTCTTGTCCGCGTCGAGCGGCAGGCAGCCTGCGGCGCGCAAGCCCGCAGGCCATCCAGGTTGGGGCCTGCAGGCGGCTTTATCTCCGAATAAGTGGTTGATCAATGAAAAAAACCGGCGCGACCAACGAGCCAGCCCTGGGGTTGAGGGAACAGAACAAGCTGGAAAAACTGCAGCGCATCAAAAGTGCCGCCAAAGAGCTGTTTACGGAGCTCGGCTACGATGCCGCGACGACGCGCGATATTGCCAAGCGCGCCCGCGTGGGCCTGGGCACCTTGTTCAATTATGCCGACGACAAACGCGACCTCATTTTTCTGATCTACGTCGATCACCTCAACGAATTGCAGCAAGCCGGCATTCACGCGGTGAATCCGCGCCGGCCGTTGCTGGAGCAGCTGGTGACCTTCTTTTCGGTTCTGTACGAAGACTTTGCGGGCAACCCCACCTTGTCGCGGATCTTGCTGCGCGAGCTGGCCTTTTACCAGCACGGCAAGCTTTCCGTCGAATTCAACGAGAACCGCCTGCGTGTCGTCGACACCGTCATGCAACTGGTGGCGGGGGCGCAGGAGCGCGGGCAAATACGTTCCGGCGCCAAGCCTGCCGACGTGGCCCTGGGCATGTTCTTCATTTATGCCGGCGCGGTGCGCTTGTGGATTTCGCAGGACAATCCCGACCTGAAGGCGGGATTGTCGGCACTGCGCAAGCAGTTCAAGCTGTACATCCACGGCCTGGAGCCTGCGTAGCCGCCCAGTGGGCGCCGGCTTGAGCGGCCGGCGCCTGTTTCGCTACAGGCCCAGTATGCGCTCGGCGTTGCCATGGAAGATTTTTTCCATGACGGCGTCCGTGTAGCCAAGTTCGCGCCATTCCCGCAGCAGACGCTCGTAAGGCATGCTGGGGTAGTCGCTGCCGAACATGATCTTGTCCTGGAGGCGGGAGCGCATGTCGATCTTCAATTGCGGCCAGAAATACTTGGGCGCCCAGCCCGACATCTCCCAATAGACATTGCCCTTGTGCAGGGCGACCGCCGTGGTTTCATCGACCCAGGGCCAGCCGGGGTGCGCCATGACGATTTTCAGCTTGGGAAAATCGGCGGCCAGCGCGTCGATGGCGCTGGGGTGGGCGTGGCGGATCAAGGCGCCCATGCCCCCGGGCATCCCCGCCCCCATGCCGGTCGTGCCGACGTCTATCATCACCGCCGCGCCAAGCTGGGAAATTTCCTCGAACAATGGGTAGTAGCGCCGGTCGTCCACGGAAAAATGCTGCATGATGGGATGAAAGTGAAAGCCCAGCATGCCGAATTCCCTGACGGCGCGCTGGGCCTCGCGGATGGCCAGTTCGCCCTTGGACGGCTCCAGCGCTCCCCAGGCCTGGATGATCCGGTCTGGATGGCGCTTCCACATGCCGTGCACATACTCATTGGTGCACGGCGGCGTGGCTATGGTGGTTTCCAGATCCAGGGCCACCAGGACGGCCTCCACGCCCGCCGCGGCGAACTCGCCGACCACTTCGTCCTCGGTCTTCGGCAGCCAGGGGCGGTTCCAGTATTCAGCCAGGGCATCGACGTAAGGCTGCTGGCAGGCCGTCCATGGTTCGGTGTTGGGATAGCAATGCAGGTCGATGATTCTCATGATGTAAATCCCTCGTGGGTAATGAAATGGGACGGCCGGGTCAGGAGGCGGCCGCGCCGGAGCTCGCCTGCTCGCTTTTCATCTTTTCGCTGATGTTTTCCCGGAGCTTCTTTTTGGAAACCTTGCCGAAGGTGGACAGCGGAAACTCGGCCATGATTTCCAGGCGTTCGGGGAGTTTGTATTTGGCGATTTCCTTGCCCATGAGGAATTGCTTGAGCTCCTTGAAGTCGAGCGCCGCGCCGCGGTGAAGCAGCACGCAGGCGCACATTCGTTCACCCATGTCTGGATCGGGAATGGGGACGCACGCGACGTCCTTGACCGAAGGGTGGGAGAGGATGAGGTTCTCGATTTCCTCGGCGCTGATTTTTTCGCCGCCGCGGTTGATCAGGTCTTTGCGCCGGCCTTCGACCATGTAGCGTCCCGACGGATGCTGGCGCATCAGGTCGCCCGACTTATAGAACCCGTCGGGAGAGAAGGCAGTTTTGTTGTAGTCGGGAACACCGAAATAGCCGCGCAGGGTATAGGGGCCCCGGCACCACATTTCACCGGTTTCCCCAAACGGCACATCCACGCCGTCCTCGTCGACGATGCGAACCTCGTCGTCGGGGCAGACGGGGCTGCCGACGGTTTCCAGGCGGACGTCTTCAGGGTCGTCGTGCCGCACGAAAAACAGCAGGCCTTCGCCCATACCGAAGTTTTCCTGGATGAAGGCGCTGGGTATCAGCTTTCTGGCCAGGAGGCGCACTTCGGGCTGCAGGCGCTGTCCGCCGCTTTGGATGACTTTCAGCGACGAGAGGTCGTATTGGCTGAGCACCGGGTCGTTCAGCAGCCGGATCAGCAGGGCGGGAACGACTTTGATGTGGGTGACGCCGTGGTTCTGGATGGCTGCGCATACGTCCTCGGGCCGCGTGCTGGCCAACAGGACGACCTTGGCGCCCTGGAACATGAAGCCCTGGATGCCGGGGCAGGCAAGGGGAAGGTTGTGCGCGATGGGCAGGATGACGAGCAAGACATGATGCGGCTCGATCCGGCAGATCTTGGCGGCTATTTTCGAGTTGTAGGCGTAGTCGTTGTGCGTGCGGGGGATGAGCTTGGGAATGCCCGTGGTGCCGCCCGACAACTGGAATACGGCGGGATCCGTGGGGTCGATGTTGATGTCCTCGAGCCGCGACTTGTCCGGCTGCGCGGGCGGAGTGTCTATCAGGTCGCGCAGCGAATGGAAGCCGTCTTCGGGCTTGCCCAGAACGATGCGGTGCTTGAGGAAGGGGCTTTGCTTTTGCACGCGGAGCATCATCTCCTGGAAATCGAAATCGCCCTGGCGATCCGGCGATACGCAGGCCGTCGCGCCTGACAGGGCCACGAACTGGCTGACCTCCTGATAGCGATGGCTGGAGAGCGCGGCAATGGGAATGCAGCCGATTTTTTGCAGCGCAAAGTAGAGGATGACGAACTCGATGACATTCGGAAGCTGGACCACGACGCGATCCAGCGGCTTCAAGCCGATGTCCAGCAGATTGAGCGCCAGCCTGTCGGTGGCTTGATCCATCTGCGCGTAGGTGTACGAGCGGTCGCCGTCTATGAACGCCACCCGGTCTGCGTAGTTGTCGAATACCGCGGCGAACTCCTGCGCCAGCGACTTGTCTTTCCAATAGCCTTTTTCTCGATAGCGCCTGGCATATTCCGGCGGGAACGGGACGACTCCTTCAAGCATGTTTTCCTCCTGATGATTGCGAACTGAGCGGCGGCCTTGATGGGCCCTTTCACATTGATTTCTGTCTTTTTATATATGAACATGTTCAGTTTAGATTTTGATCATTTTTGTGTCAATGATTTTTGACGATCGGATGCATGGTCATTTCAGGCTCGATGATTTGTGGATTTTTTCTTGCCATAAATATGATCATGATCTAAAGTGGAACATGTTCATAAAAATCAAACTAGGCAGGAGGCGATATGAATCATGAAAAACCGGTGGCGTTGGTTACGGGCGGCGGCACGGGCATAGGGCGCAGCGCCGTGCTCGCGCTGGCCGGGGCGGGCTACGACGTGGCCATCAATTACAGCAGCAGCAAGGCGGCGGCCGATGAAACCGCCCGCGCCGCGGCGGATCTGGGCGCCGAAACCATTTTGGTGCAGTGCGATGTCAGCGACGATGCCGCCGTGCGTCAAATGCTGGCCCAGGTGGAAGAGCGCTTCGGCAGGCTGGATGCCCTGATCAACAACGCGGGCACGACGTCGGCCATCAGTCCCAAGGACTTCGAGGGCGTCACCGCCGAAAACTGGGACCGCGTGTTTGCGGTCAATGTGCGCGGCATGTTCCAGGTGACGAGAGCCGCCGTGCCCATGCTCAAGGCCGCGGGAGGCTGCGTGGTGAACACGGCCAGCATCGTGGGGCTTCGTCCGGGGCCGCAGCCGCTGGCCTATGCCACGAGCAAGGCCGCGGTGGTCAGCCTGACCAAGGTGCTTGCCTACAACCTGGGCCCCGACATCCGCGTCAATGCCGTCGCTCCGGGCTGGATGGAAGGCGACTGGATGAAGCGCATGCTCCAGGACAACTACGACCGCCTCATGGAAAGACGGGCTCGGCTGACTCCCCTGAAGCGCTGCGTGACTGCCGACGACGTGGCCCAGACCATGCTCAGCCTCGTGCAGGGCAATCGCTTCGTGACCGGCGAAGTCATCGTCATCGACGGCGGTTTTTCCAGCTCCACCTGAGCGTGCTCGCCGGATCCGCCTCACAGGCCGGGAGGGCCCGTCGCCGGCTTTATGTATGTGTTCAGGCCTGACTCAGGCCTTGGTAGACAGGCAGCAAATAATGCGTTGATCGTTGAATTCAAGACGGGATACCCAAAACAGGGCGCCAAGCCCGGAGGGATCCCGATAATTATGGAGACAAACCATGAGTACACGACGTATGTTTCTGGGCGCGGCTGCGGCCGCGGTTCTTGCTTTCGCTTCACCGGCCATGGCGGCTCAAACCTATGAGCTGAAGGTGTCCAGCTATTTGCCGCCGAACCACACCATCAATATCGAGATCAAGCGCTGGGCCAAGGAGCTCAGTGAAAAATCCGGTGGACGGTTGGTTCTCAAGCTGTTTCCGTCGGGGCAGATGGGCCCGGTCAATCGCCAGTTCGACCTGGCGCGCACCGGCGTGGCCGATATCGCCTATGTATTGCAAGGGGCGACGCCCGGCCGTTTTCCTCTGACCGAGCTGGCGCAATATCCCACGCTCATTCCCAACGGCAGAACCGGCTCGCAGGCGCTCATGGACGTCAAGGATCTGCTGGCAAAAGAATACACCGGCGTCAAAGTGCTGTATTTCATGTCGACGCCGCCGGTTCCGCTTCTGACCTCCAACAAAGAGGTCACCACCCTGGCGCAGATGCACGGTCTGCGCATTCGCCATCCGGGCACGGTGTATGCGTCGTTGCTGTCGGCCCTGGGGGCGACGCCCGTGGGCGTGGCGCCGTCCGAGGTGTCCGACGCGCTGAACAAAGGCACCATAGACGGAACCCTGATGTCCTACGAGGGCGCCGAAAGCTTCCAACTGGGCTCCGACCTCAAGTATGCAACGGCGTTCAATGCCGGAGTGGTCACGTTTGCGATGGTCATGAATCCCAAGAGCTATGCCAGCCTGCCCAAGGATCTGCAGGCCCTGATCGACCAGACCACCGGCAATGCCGGGGCGAAGCGGGTCGGCATCGACTCCGACCTTGCCGACGAGCGGGGCCTCAAGTACATGAAAGCGCATAACGTAAAAGTGGTGCAACTGAGCGACGCCGACGCCAAGGCCTACGCAACGCTTACCGCGGGGCTGATCGACAAGAAGGTCGCCGAGCTCGAGGCGAAAGGTCTGCCTGGCAAGGCCATGCTGCAAAGACTGAAGGAGGCCATTGCCGCGCGCGCCAAGGAGCAATGACATGTCCCCGACCCTTTCTCGCGGCGGCCGTTTTCATCGGGGCGTACGGCATTGCCTTCGCGCATTGACCCTTTTGGCGGGGCTGGCTCTGGCTCTGATGATGTTCGTGACGATGGCCGATGTCCTGCTGCGCAATTTGTTCTCGATACCCATACTTGGAACCTACGACATCGTCGAGACGCTGATGGTCTTTGTCGTGTTTCTCGGCATCGGCGAAGCGTTCCTCGACGACACCCATATTACGGTCGATGTCGTCGATCACTTCGTCGGCCGGCGTTCCCTGCATGTCTTGAAGATCGCCGCCTTGCTGCTTGCCGTGGTGTTTCTTGGCCTGCTGCTGCGGTTCATGCCGGCTCCCGCCTGGGATGCCTATGTCTACGGAGACCGCAAGCCCGATCTGCCTATCCTTCTGGCCTGGTTGTGGATTCCGTGCCTGGTGGGGATTTTCGCCGCGTTTCTCGCTGCGCTGTACAAGCTGTGCTGCCTGATCCGGCGCCCTTTGGGCAGCGACGAGGGTTCTATTGCCGGGAGTCATGAATGAGCGTCCAGTACATTGGGTTGTTGGGCATGGCGGCGCTGCTGCTTTTGATCTTCGCCCGGGTCCCCGTGGCCATCGCCATGGGCTTGGTGGGCACGTTTGGGTATGCCGCCATCAGCGGCTTCGACAAGGCATTCATCGTCCTGGGCTCGACGCCGTTTGAAATGGGTTCCGCCTATGCCTTGTCGGTCGTGCCGCTGTTCGTGCTGATGGGGGCGCTGGCTTCGGGCGCCGGCATTTCGGGCCAGTTGTACAGCGCGGTTCGCTCGTTGTTCTCGGGCGCGCGCGGCGGGCCGGCCTATGCAACGCTGGGCGCCAGCGCGGCCTTCGGTGCGGTGTGCGGCTCGTCGCTGGCGGTCGCCGCCACCATGTCCCGGATCGCGCTGCCCGAAATGCGGCGGGCCGGCTACGGCGACAAACTGATCACCGGCGTCATCGCCGCCGGAGGGTCGCTGGGCATCCTGATTCCTCCATCCATCATCCTGGTCATCTACGCCATTATTGCCGAGCAGTCGGTGCAGAAGCTGTTCGCCGCGGCCTTGATTCCATCGATACTGCTCACTCTGTTCTACGGCGCCGTGCTGGGCTGGCTGGTGCATCGCAAGGACAACCATGAGGAAGCCTTGCCGAACATAGGCTGGAAAGGGCGGCTGTGCGCGCTGTTCAGCATGTGGGAGATCATTTTGCTGTTCGGCGTTTCGATAGGGGGCATCTATTTGGGCTGGTTCAGCCCCACCGAGTCCGCGGCGGTCGGGTCGTTCGGCGCCTTGCTGCTGGGCGTGCTCCGGCGCAGATTGTCGTTTCCCCGCGTGCATGCGGCTTTTGTGGAAACCATATTGATTTCCAGCATGCTGTTTCTGGTTGTGCTGTGCGCGTTCATTTTCTCGTATTTCGTGGTGTTGACCGAGTTGCCGCATACGCTGGTCGAATGGACCCGCGGCCTGCACGCATCGCCAGCGGTCATCATGCTCATCCTCATCCTGTTCTACATTGTGATGGGGTGTTTTCTCGACGGCATCGGCATGGTGTTGATCACCGTGCCGGTGTTTTTCCCCTTGGTCACCGAAGCGGGCTTCGACCCGATCTGGTTCGGAGTCGTGCTGGTGCTGGTGGTCGAGCTGGGGCTCATCCATCCGCCGGTGGGCATGAATATTTTCGTGATCCGCGCCCAGGCGCCCGATATTCCGCTGTCGGTGATTTACCGCGGGGTGATTCCGTTCCTGGCGGCGCCCATTGCCTTGTTGCTGCTGCTGGTGGCTTTCCCGCAGATAGCCCTGTGGTTTCCGGGGATCTTGTACCGCTAGTGTCCTGGTGTGCCGAAGGGCTTACAATCCGTCAAAAGCTCAAAGGAAAGGATTATGCCCGAAGCCACCATCAACGCGGTGCAGAACGCGTTTCAAGGAGATTTGTTTGCGCATGTCGACGTCCTGCCGCCCCAGTGGCAGGAGGCGTTTTCGGGGACGCGCGAGCAGGATACCTTGCGCTCGCTGGACGATTTTCTTGCGCAGCGTCTTGCCGCCGGAGCCATGATTTTCCCGTTGCGGCCGTTCCGGGTGCTGTTGGAAATTGCGCCGCAGGATGTGCAGGTGGTGATCCTGGGGCAAGATCCCTATCATGGCCCGAACCAGGCTCAGGGACTGGCTTTTTCGGTGCCCGACACCTGCCCGATTCCCCCCAGTCTCAGAAACATGTTTGCCGAGCTGTCGAAGGAGTATCCCGACGCCTTCGTTCCTCAGCGCAACAGCCTGATACGGTGGGCCCGGCGCGGCGTATTGCTGCTGAACACCACCCTGACCGTCGAAGCCCACAAGCCGGCATCGCATGCGAAGCGGGGCTGGGAAACCATTACCGACGCCATCATCCAGCGCGTGCTGCGCGAGCCGCGCCCCAAGGTCTTCCTGCTTTGGGGTTCGCATGCGCAATCCAAGCAGGCTTTGCTGGACGAGCATCCGGCCGCGGGCCCGATACTGGTGCTCAAGGCCAATCACCCCTCGCCCTTGTCCGCGATGCGTCCGCCCAGGCCTTTCATTGGCTGCGGCCATTTCCGCAAGGCCAACGAGTGGTTGACGGCGCGCGGGGAGGCCGGTATCGACTGGCTGGAAAACCGCAGCCCCAAGGCGGTACAGCCATAGGGGGTTGGTGAGCGTCGTTGTTCTGCGCGGCGCCGTGATGGCCGTCCACGTTTTTTTGTGTGCCTTTTTCGCGCGCTGTATCGGTAGTCGTGGAGGGCGCGCTGGCGTTCGCCGCCGTCGGTGAGGGGCTTGACCAGCCTACTGCCGTTTGGCCAGATCCACAAACCGCGCCAGCGTGTCGTAGTCGAAATGATGCTCGTCGCTGGACACCGAGCTTGCCACCAGAGCGTGTGAAATATAGGGGGCGAACAAGGCGATGTTGTCCACGCTCAGGCCGCTGGCCACGGCCAGGCGCCCCTGAACCTGTTCGCTCATGGCGGTGATTTTTTCAAGCTGTGGCGCGGATCCCGTGGCGGCGCCGCTGGTCGTGGGAAGAAACCCCGCCTGCAGGGTGTTGCAGGCCGCCAGCGCGGGATTAGGCTCAGGCTTCTGGTATTTGAACGCAACGCCGGCAAAGATCTGGATGGGGTGGCCGGTGCGCGAAAGCTCGTGAAGCTGGGCCGCCTGCGCCGTTGCGCCGCTGGAGTCCACATAGCAGTTGTCCGCCCAAAGCGTGTCCAGGCCGGCCGCCTGAATCAGCGCGCAGGCTTTCAGCGCGTCTGTTTTCAGCAGGCTTGCGCCGACGAGCATATTGCCATGGCGCGCCTTGATGTCTCTGCCCAGCGAGGGAAGTTCTTCGTCCGCGCCGTGATGCGAAATCAAAAACACCCCGTCGGCGCCCGCCTTGACGGCTATTTCCGCCTGTTCCAGTGAAAGGGCGGCGTGCAGGTGGTGGATCACGGGTAGAACGATCATGGGAAAATCCTTGGCGGCAATTAGAGCCTGTTGACAGGCTGGGTGCGTAGTCCGGCTGGTTGAGACGTTCAGCGCCGATTTCGACTCGAATGCGCGGGCCAATCGACCGAACAGCACGTTTTCGGAGCTCATCGATTGTACGATGCGCACGCGGCCTCGATCCATGGCATGGCGCAAATACGTGTATTCTTGCGGGTTATTGGCTATTGGCCGGCGTCCGCGGCCTGGCATCTGAGTTTTCATGTACGAACCAAGCAAACAGCACGCAAGGCTTTGCCGGACGCGGGTGCGAAAACGCTTTCACTTTGATAAGGTCAAGAATAATGAAGCTTAAAGAAAAAGTCGCATTGATTACCGGAGCCGGGGCGGGTATTGGCCAGGCAACCGCCAGGAAATTCGCCGGCGAGGGCGCCACGGTGATTCTGTGCGACCGCAACGCGCAGATGGTGCAGCACGAAGCGCAATCTCTGAATGCGGGCGGCCATTCCGCCCACGCCTACGCGCTCGACGTTACGCAGCGCGACGCTATCGACGCGATGGTGGACGACGTAAAACGCAGGTTCGGCCGCGTGGACATCCTGGTCAACAACGCCGGCATCACGCAGGACGCAAGGCTCGCCCAAATGACGCAGGAGCAGTTCGACAAAGTCATCGACGTCAACCTGAAAGGGGTTTTCCAGTGCACGCAAAGCGTCGTCGACACCATGATCGAGCAAAAGAGCGGCGTGATACTAAGTGCTTCCAGTGTTGTCGGTCTGTATGGAAACTTCGGCCAGACCAACTACGCGGCCAGCAAGTTCGCCGTGATCGGCATGACCAAGACCTGGGCGCGGGAACTGGGCCCGAAGGGCATCCGGGTCAATGCCGTGTGCCCGGGGTTCATCGAAACCGACATCCTCAAGTCCATGCCCGAGAAGGTGCTGGATCGCCTGCGCGACCAGTGCTGGCAGCGCCGCCTCGGCTCGCCGGCCGAAATTGCCAATGTCTACGCATTCCTGGCTTCTGATGAAGCTAGTTACATAAACGGCGTGGCGATCGAGGTGTCGGGCGGCATGTCGCTTTGAAGGTTTGCTATAACTACGGCTGTAGCAACTTTGCGGGATTAAAGAAATGACCAGTCGAACATTGGGCCGATGCGGCGTGGCGCTGCTGCTTGCGACATTAGTTTCGGGGTGCTCCGTCATCGGCCTTGGCGGTTCCGACAGAAGATCCACGTCGGCCTCGGTGGGCGACGAATGCGCGGGGAACCGCAGCCGATGCATCTACAAAGGGGGCTACGAGCCCGGAGAGCAAAGCTATGCGGTAGACGAAGCCGCGCGGCTGAACCAGGCCGAGTTGTCGAGGCTGCGGCGCAGATAGAATGGTGCCCCCCCCGTGAGTCGAACACGGCACCAACGGATTATGAGTCCGCTGCTCTAACCAAGCATGAGCTAGAGGGGCAACAAGCCGGGAATTATCGCATACTCGGCGCGCTCTTGCCCAGTGAACGGAATTTTACCTTTCAGCGTCTTCTTATTGGGTAAACTGCACGGCTGATAACCCGAAAACGGGAAGAGGGGATTGCCATGGTTCGCCGCGCCGCGTTGGTCTTGTCAGCATTTTTGCCGCTTTGCTTTGCGCAGGCGGCCCAGATTACGCAGTTTTCTCCGCAGGGCCGGGTTTCGGTGGTGGAAAGCGTCAAGGCTACGTTCGATGCGCCGGTGGTCGCCGTGGGCGACGATCAGGCCGCCGCGCCGCTGCGGGTCGAATGCGATGATGCCGGTGTAAAGGGGCAGGGGCGCTGGGTCGATGCCAGGCGCTGGACGTATGTGTTTATCGAGGCCCCGGGGCCTGGGGTGCGGTGCGAGGCCAAGGTCGAGAAGGCGTTCCGCACGCTGGCCGGCGAGCCTTTGCGCGGCAAGACGCAATTCAGCTTTTCCACTGGCGGCCCGCATATTGTCGATACCCGTCCTTATGGTTCGGAAGTCGATGAAGAGCAGATTTTTGTCCTGCACTTCAACGGCAAGGTGGATCCGGCCACGCTGCTTGCGCATTCGGCCTGCCTGGCGCAAGGTCTGGGCGAGGAGATCCCCGTGCGCCTGATCGAGGGCTCCCAGCGCAAGGCGATCCTGGACGCGTCCGACATTCCCGAGGATCGGCGCGATGCCAGCTTCCAACTGGTGCAGTGCAAGCGCCGTCTGCCGGCCGATGCCGGATTGCAATTGGTGGTGGGAGCGGGAGTCGCGACGCCTTCCGGCGTGGCCGCCGACAAGGCGCAGGTGTTCGAGTACACCGTGCGCCAGCCGTTCGCGGCATCGTTCAGTTGCCTGCGCGAGAACGCCAATGCGGCGTGCACGCCGGTATCGCCGATGACGTTGAGCTTCAGCGCTCCTTTGCCTAGCGAGCTGGCTGCCGGGATACGCCTGAAGACGCCTTCGGGCGAGCTATCGCCCGCCAAGAACGATGATTCGGCGTATCGGGGCACGGTCGATTCTGTGCGGTTTCCGGGCCCGTTCCCCGAGCGGGCCAAGTTGATGCTTCAGTTGCCGGAAGGCATGAAGGACGATGCTGGTCGCCCACTGAGCAACGCGGATCAATTTCCCCTGGAGATTGCGACGGCGGCATTCCCGCCCTTGGTGAAGTTCGCCGCAGCGCCGTTCGGCGTGATCGAGCGGTTCGCCTATGCGCCGGCCGCCGCCGGCGATGGCGGCGAGCCGCCCAGCGTGCCGTTGTCGGTGCGCAATGTCGAGGCTGGGTTGCAGGCCAAGGAGCTTGCCGTGTCCGCGGGGACGGTGCGCGATCACGTCACCCAGGACGATGCCGATGTCCTGCATTGGTACGCGCGCCTGCAGCGGCTGGAAGACGGCACCTGGACGAGCGCCCAGGTGCGCAGGATCATGGCCGACCAGGAGCCGGTCGGCGACAAGGGAGAGGCCATCGATGTGCGCGGCTTTGCCGCCCTGGCCGGACGGAAGGATGTGCGCGAACTGGCTTTGCCCGCGTTGAGCAAAGACGATCCCCGCCCCCTGGAAGTCATAGGCGTCCCGGTGCCCGAGCCCGGCTACCATGTGCTGGAGGTGGAGTCGGCGCGGCTGGGCGCATCGTTGCTGAAGTCCGGGCAGCCCATGTATGTGCGCAGTTCAGCGCTGGTCACCAATCTTGGCGTGCACTTGAAACGAGGGCGCGATGACGCGCTGGTCTGGGTGACGACGCTGGATCAGGGCAAGGTGGTGCCCGATGCGCAGGTGAATATCCTGGATTGCGACGGTAATGCGCTGGCATCGGGAAAGACCGATGCCCAGGGAGTCTGGCACTATCCGCAAGCCCTGGAGGCGCGCGACTACTGCCCCGGCACGGGGCTTGGCGGCGTCTACGTATCGGCGCGCATTCCGGCGAACCATCCCCTGGCTCACGGCAAGGCGGATTTTTCGTTCGTGCTGTCCTCATGGAACCAGGGGATCGAGTCGTGGCGGTTCAATGTCCCCACCAATACCGAGCCGGCGCCCACCGTGGTCATGCATACGGTGTTCGACCGTACGCTGCTGCGTGCGGGTGATACCGTTTCCATGAAGCATTTCATTCGTGTGCAGACCCGCGATGGCCTGGCCGTGCCGGACGATGCGGCGGAATTGCCCACCACGCTGGTCATCGAGCATCAGGGCTCGGGCGAGCGCAGCGAACAGCCTTTGTCGTGGCGCAAGACGCCTTCCGGAGGACTGGACGCGATCAGCAGTTTCACGCTTCCTAAAACCGCCAAGCTCGGGGTATATACCGTTACGCTGACCGAAAAGGGCGGCGGCTACGTTTCGCCGGGCGGCCAGTTTCAGGTCGAGGAGTTCAAGCTGCCGGTGCTGGCGGGCAGCTTGAAAATCAGCGGCGAAGACGGCGCGGCCTTGCTGGTGGCGCCCAAGTCGTTGAATGCCGATGTGCAGATATCGTATGTTTCCGGCGGGCCGGCCGCCAATTTGCCGATCAGCCTTTCGGCGGTGATGCGCGACAAATGGCTGAGTTTCGACGGCTACGACGATTATTCGTTCAATGTCTACGACGAGCAGGACGAAGAATCGGATGGCCGGCAGGAAGACACGACTCGAAGCCTGTTCTTGGACAAGAAGCCGGCCCAGCTTGATGCGCAGGGCGGCGTCCGTATGGCGGCGGGCGCGCTGCCGGCCTTGGGCGGCCGTGCGCGCGATCTGCTGTTCGAAGCGACGTTCGCGGATCCCAACGGCCAGATCCAGACCATCAGCCAGACGGCCACGGCATGGCCGGCAGGCGTGGTGGCCGGCATACGCGCCGGCAGTTGGGTCGAGCAGGGCCAGGACGTTGCCGTGACGGGGTTGGCGCTGTCGCCGCAGGGCAAGCCGCAGGCGGGTGTGGAGATGTCCATCAAGGCCGTGAGCCGAATCATGTATTCCACCCGCAAGCGCATGGTGGGCGGTTTTTATTCCTACGACAGCCACACTGAAACCCATGACCTCGGTGTCGTCTGCCAGGGCAAGACCGACGCCCAGGGGCAATTGCCGTGCCAGGCCAAGGTGCGGCAATCGGGCAATATCGAACTGGTGGCAACGGCCCGCGATGCCCAGGGGCATGAATCCAGGGCCATGTCGTCGGTGTGGATAACGGGCGCCGGCGAGCTGTGGTTCGGCGGGGCCAACGATGACCGCATCGATGTCATCCCCGGCAAAAAAGAGTACGCGCCGGGCGAAACCGCGGAGTTCCAGGTGCGCATGCCGTTCCGGGAAGCAACCGCGCTGGTCGCGGTGGAGCGCGAGGGCGTGCTGTCGACGCAGGTGGTGGAGTTGAAGGGGAACGATCCGCGTGTGCGGATTCCCATTCAGCCGCAATGGGGCCCCAATGTCTATGTGTCGGTGCTGGCGCTGCGCGGCCGGCTGCACGAGGTGCCCTGGTACTCGTTCTTCACCTGGGGCTGGAAGCAGCCGGCGGCCTGGTTCCATGCATACGGCAGTGCGCGAGGCGAATACCGTGCGCCGACCGGCCTGGTCGATTTGTCCAAGCCGGCGTTCCGTTTCGGATTGGCCGAAATTCGCGTGGCCGACAAGCAGGATCGGCTTGTGGTCAAGGTCAGCAGCGATAAAGCCCGGTATCAGGTGCGCGGCAAAGCCGAAGTCACGATTCAGGTTTCATTGCCCGACGGCACGCCCGCGGCCAATGGCCAGGTGGCTTTCGCGGCGGTGGACGAGGCCCTGCTGGAACTGGCTCCCAATACAAGCTGGAAATTGCTGGATGCCATGCGCCAGCGCCGCAGCTACGGAGTGGAAACGGCCACCGCCCAGATGCAGATCGTGGGGCGGCGCCATTATGGGCGCAAGGCGGTGGCGGCCGGGGGCGGAGGGGGGATGAGCCCGACGCGCGAATTGCTGGACACGCTGTTGCTGTGGCGTCCCGAGGTGCAGCTCGACGCGCAGGGCATGGCGCGCCTTACCGTGCCGCTGAACGACGCCATTACGTCGTTCAGGCTGGTGGCCATTGCCGACTATGGCGCGCAGCGCTTCGGTACGGCAAGCGCCACCATTGCGGCCACGCAGGACTTGCAGGTCATTTCGGGGCTGCCCGCCCTGGTGAGGGAAGGCGACCATTATCAAGCCATGCTGACCGTGCGCAATACCACGCAGCGGGACATGCGCGTGCAGGTGGAAGCCGGCTATTCGGGGGCGGGCCTGCCCGCCGAGGCGCTGCCTGTGCAACAGGTGCAGGTGCCGGCCGGAGCCGCGCAATCGGTAGTGTGGCCGGTGCAGGCGCCGGAAAGCAATTCGCCCGATGGCGCGGTGGACATGAACTGGGTCTTGCAGGCGCGCGAACTGCTCCAGGGCGCGCAGGCTCCGGCCAATGGGCCGTCCGCGGATGCGGCGAAGGGCGGAAATGGGCCGGCGCAAGATCGCCTGGCGGTAAAA
Organism: uncultured Burkholderiaceae bacterium; assembly: GCA_937871985.1. Next base: position 13,740 of record CALMPB010000038.1, on the reverse strand, counting down.
CAAAGGCTTGTGCCGAGCGTGCCCATTGCGGCCACCCAGAGCGTTTTGATGGAAATCGGTCAGGATCACCCGGTTCGTCTTGCCGTGCAGGCGCCGGCGGCGGGTTTGAAGAACGCCAAGGGCCTACCCAGGGGCGGTTTGGAAATCTACCTGCAGCAGTCGTTGGGGGGAAGCCTGCCGGGCGTCCAGCAGTGGTTCAAGGCCTATCCCTATACCTGCCTCGAGCAGCTCGGCTCCAGAGCCATCGGCATGCGCAGCAGCGAGCAGTGGGCCAAGGTGGTCGCCCAATTGCCCGACTATCTGGACGACGATGGGCTGGCCAGCTATTTTCCGGGACTGTCGCAAGGCAGCGAGGTGCTGACCGCCTATCTGCTGGCCGCCAGCAACGAAGCGCAGGCCCTGGGCCTGCCGTTTTCCATTCCCAAGGAAAGCCGCGACAGGATGACGCACGGATTGCAGGCTTTCGTAACCGGCAAGATCGTGCGTAACCGCTGGGCGCCGCAGCGCGATCTGGACGTGCGCAAGCTGCTGGCTCTGGAAGCCTTGTCGCGCGTAGGCCTGGTCAACGCGCGCATGCTGGACAGCATCGTCATTGCTCCCGACCGTTGGCCGACCGGGGCGGTGATCGACTGGCTGGCGATATTGCGCCGCGTGCCTTCCATTCCCAACGGCGCGGCCCTCAAGACGCAGGCGTATCAGAACCTGCAGGCCCGCCTGCTGAGCCGGGGAACCGAGCTGGTGTTCGCGGATGATGCCCGGAACAACTGGTGGTGGCTGATGTCCAGTCCCGAAGTGAATGCCGCCAAGCTGATGCTGACGGTCATGGATGACCCCGCCTGGGCCGACGACATGCCGCGTTTGGCACAGGGCTTGATGGCACGCCAGCGCGATGGCGCCTGGAGAACCACCACCGCCAATCTATTGGCCGGCCTGGCCATGGAGAAGTTTTCGCGCCGTTACGAACGTACCCGTGTTTCAGGCGAGACGCGTTTGAACCTGGAACCGGGCGGCGCTGCGCAAACCTATGCCTGGCCGTCTGCCGGTGCTGCAGTGGGTGGTACCGCGCCAGCGCGGATCGGGGCGGCGGCGGGAGTCAAGGCGCCGGTGGATATCCCGGTGGCTCGCTACTTCGAGCCCTGGACGAGCAATGCCGGGCAGACTCTTGTCATCGAGCATCGAGGTTCGGGCCAGGGCTGGGCAACCGTGCGTTCACTGGCCGCCGTGTCGGTCGTCAAGCCCGTCATGGCCGGCTACGATCTGCAGCGGCGGGTGGTGCCGGTTTCGCAAGCCGTGCCGGGGCAATGGACGCGCGGCGACGTGTATCGCGTGAAGCTGCGCATCGTCGCCAAGACGGCCACTACCTGGGCGGTGCTTAGCGACCCGGTGCCGGCCGGCGCCACGATACTGGGCAGCGGCCTGGGCAGGGATTCGGCCATTGCCGCCAACGATGCATCGGCGGATGCGGCATCCGCGGACCGCGAAGGCCAATATGGCCGGCCTCCGAGTTTTGTGGAGCGCTCGTTCGATTCGATGCGCGCGTACTACGATTATCTGCCGCAAGGCGAGACCAGCCTCGAATACACCGTTCGGCTCAATACCGTCGGGCAGTTCCAACTGCCGCCCACGCGCGTCGAGGCGATGTACCAGCCCGATGTCTACGGGGTCTGGCCCAACGGCGCCGGCCTGACCGTGCGGGCGGGGGGGACGGGCCCAAGCGGGGCGTCCGGCAATCCGCCGGCCGGACGTAAAGCGCCGTGACGGCGTTGCCCGCCTCGAAGCAGGGGTTGTCGGGCGTTTGTGCGAGCCCGGGGCAGCTCTTTGTCCGGAGGCGGTTGTGGCGGCGTTTATCGCTGCCCGTCATGAACCGTGTTCCAGTGCCGCTTCCAATCCGGAGGCGGCCTTGGTGGCGCTGGCTGATGGGATGCGCGCTGCTGTTCGGCGTGGCGGGAACGGTTCTGGCCATGCCGTCGTACGAGCAGGTAAAAGAGCAATATCGCGCATCGGATGTGATTCTGCTGGACCGCAACGGCCAGCCCTTGCAGCGCGTTCGCACCGATTATCAAGGCAGGCGCGGCGACTGGCTCGCCATTGACGACATCTCGCTGGCCTTGCAGGAGGCGGTGCTTCTGTCGGAGGACAAGCGGTTCTATTTGCACCATGGCATCGATTGGCGGGCGATCGGCGCCGCGGCCTGGGATGTCGTGACAGGACATGGGCGGCGCGGAGCGTCGACGGTGACCATGCAACTTACAGGCCTTGTCGATGAACCCTACCAGCGGCGCCCGCAAGGCCGCAGCATCACGCAGAAGATCGACCAGATGCTGCTGGCGCGCGAACTGGAGCGCCATTGGAGCAAACCGCAAATACTCGAAGCCTATTTGAACCTGGTTTCGTTTCGCGGCGAGCTGGAGGGTGTCGATGCCTTGGCGCGGGTCTTGTTCCAAAAGCATGCCAGCGGGTTGAACGCGCGCGAGTCCGCGCTGGCCGCCGCGATGCTGCGCGGCCCCAATGCTTCCCCCAAGCTGCTCGGGCAGCGTGCCTGCGCCCTGCTCAGGCAAATGGAACAGCCGCAAGAGTGCGAGGGCTTGACGGCTTTCGTCCGCGCCAGTGTAAGGCGGGTGGCGGCCCGCCGGGCCGACAGCCAGGGCATTGCGCCGCATTTTGCGCGGTGGGTGATGGAGCGCGAACACCCGCAGCCCGGCTCTCGGCTGACAACCAGTATCGATGCGGATTTGCAGCGGTTCGCCATCCGGTCGGTGCAACGCCATTTGCAGGCGCTGGCAACCGGGAACATCGGCGATGCGGCGGTGGTGGTGCTGGACAACGCAACGGGCCAGGTGCTTGCCTATGTTGGGTCGTCCGGAGAACTGTCGCAGTCGGCGTGGGTGGATCATGCCAGGGCGAGACGCCAGGCCGGATCGACGCTCAAGCCGTTTCTTTATTCCCAGGCCATCGAGCAGGAGCGCCTGACGGCGGTGTCGCTGCTGGAGGACGGTCCGCTGGGCTTGCCCACGGGGAACGGGCTGTACATACCGCAAAACTACGACAAGCGGTTTTCCGGCTGGGTGAGCGTGCGCGTCGCGCTGGCATCGTCGTTGAACATACCCGCCGTGCGCACCTTGGCGCTGGTGACGCCGGATGCGTTCCAGCAGCGACTGGTCAGCCTGGGCCTGCCCTTGGATCGCACTGGGGATTTCTACGGATACAGCCTGGCGCTGGGCAGTGCCGATGTATCGCTGTTGACGCTGGGCAATGCCTATCGCGCCCTGGCCAACGAGGGGCGTTACTCGCCGCCCACGTATCTTCCTGCCGCAAGCGGCGCCGAATCCTCCTCGACGGTCGTGTCTCCCGCGGCGGCCTGGATTGTGGGCGACATTCTTTCCGACCGCCATGCGCGGGCTCGAACCTTCGGCCTGGACAGTCCGCTGGCGACGCCTTTCTGGACGGCCGTGAAAACGGGAACCAGCAAGGACATGCGCGACAACTGGTGCATGGGCTGGTCGCAGCGCTATACGGTGGGGGTTTGGGTTGGCAATAGCAGCGGAGCCAGCATGCGCGATGTTTCAGGCGTTTCGGGTGCGGGGCCCATCTGGCACGACATCATGAATTTCCTGCATCGCCGGATAGGCAGCACGCAGCCCGAAGCGCCGGCCGGAGTCGTGGCGCGCCACGTGGTGTTCGATTCGGAACTGGAGCCCGCGCGCAGGGATTATTTCGTGGGCGATACCGCGGTGGGCAGGGTCAAGGCGCGCCACGAGATGAAAAGCGCGGTGGCCCTATTAAGTATTGCCAGTCCCGTCACGGGAACGATAGTCGCGCTGGACCCGGACATTCCACCCGAAAACCAGAAGCTGCTGCTCCAGGCCAAGACGTTGGCCGCCGGGAGCCCGGATGCCGTGCAATGGCGGGTGGACGGAGAGCCTGCCGGAACGGGAGGCCGCTTGATGTGGACACCCTGGCCAGGCAGGCATAACGTGGAATTGCTGGATGCCGAGGGCAGGGTGCGGGACAGCGCAGCGATCGAGGTGCGCGGCGCTGCCTTGAAAAGCCTTATTTTGCGGCCGCGTGGCTAGCGACGACGTGATCGTGCTCGTGGATGCCTTGTTCGCCATGATGCACGACGAGGCCGAACACCACGAGCCAGAATATGGTGATGATGGCTGTGACGAGCATGGGCGAGAATGTGGGTTTGGTATCAGCCATGAAGGCCTCCGCAAAATACGTAGTAACAGGATGAGAATGGGTCAACGCGCTATCTTGACACACTTTGGAACGGCCGCCAAATAGAAGGCCGCCTGGCGGTTGCCCGATTGCGCGTTGACAATTCTTTGCTATTTTCGTCCCACGTACCTGACCATGGGCTTAAGCGCAGGCCACGCGCTTCAAGGCGAGGCCGGGCAAGGCAACCCGTTATTTGGCGCCGCAGGCGCCCCGGGGCGGTGGCGAAGATGTTCGGGCGGATAGTCGTAGTTCCACACAAATGGCTGAATTGCAGGGTTGCGCTTCCTGTTAGAATTTCAATCGTCATATAAAACCATCAAGGGGGCGTTTCATGAAAATCATGCAAGTAATGGCTCGTGTCGTCGTGCCGGCAAGCTTGTTGCTGCTGGCGGCGTGCCAATCCATGCCCGGAAAGCAGGCGTCGACCGCCAAGACCGCTCCTGAAACCACGCTCCAGGCGTCCAGCCATGGCGCCCCCGTGGCTGTGTTTCTTGCCGATACCGCCGCCCAGCCGGGCTGGAGCCCCGTCAAGGTCCAGTCCGGCACGCTGTATGTCAATCCCCAGCCTGTCGTCACTCGCGACGATCTCGTCGGCGTCAGGGCTGGCACCAACAAGGAAGGCGAAGGCCTCCTTGCCCTGGCGCTGAACGAAGTAGGCCAGAAAAAAGTCGCTTCCATCACGGCAAACAACCCCAATAAGCGGCTGGCCCTGGTGGTCGGGCGAACCATGCTGGCGGCGCCCAACTACACCACCACCGTCACCTCCGACCAACTGGTGTTCGGGGTGGGAACGGCCGAAAACGCAACGGCGGCCGCCCGCGCCATTGCCGGTGTCGATGCTCCCGCGGCGGGCGCCAAGTAGCGTGTCGTTCCGGGCCTGCGCGTGTTTCCGTTCCCGTTATTCGAGCTGTCATGAACGTATCCGGACGTAATGATTATTTCAGACCCCAGGCAGCCATGCTGACGCTGGGGTTCAAGTATCTGGCATGGCTCAACGGGCTGGGCCTGTTGCTGGTCATGTGCTGCGCGCTTGGGGTCATCTCCACCGACTTCTCGCCCGACTGGCTGCGCCTGCCCCTGCTGGCCTTCAGTTGCGGCATCTTGTTTTGCGGCCTCAGCCTGTTGTGGGCCTATCTGGCGCAAACCAGCCTTCTCAACCAGGCGGTGTCGGGCTATTCGCGGCGCACGCACTGGGTGCCGCTGACCTGCACGATCATTGCGTTCTGCCTGAGCCTCGTCGCCTTTCTCATTGGCTGCTGGCTTATCGTGTATTTGGCGGGCATCAGCTATCAGTCTTCCGATTCGGACGCGCCCACGGCCAACGACGAAGTGGCCCCGTACTCCCAGTCGAGCCGCACTGAGTTTTTCAGACACGATCCGAGTGCGCGGACGGTGGCATTTTTGCCGCGCTGACTGAAATCGCCTGCTGGCTGCCGGTCTTGCGTGGCGTTGCGAATGTGGGGGGGCGCTTGGGCGCCGCCACGAGGGGGCGGATGGTATTGGCGGCACTGCCGCGCTGTGCGGCTACTCGCCTGGATCCACGGCGTTGTATTTTGCCAATAGCCGCTTAAAACACTCGTTATTTTAGCTTGCTCCTCATAGAATATACGCGTTGCGTATATTTATTGGGGGGTGGTATGTCTGTGTCTCAGCAAGTTTTTCTGCGCGACGCCATGCGTCGTCTGAATCTTACCCGCGATGTTTTCGCGGCTCGCATCGGCGTCAAACGGCGCGCGCTGGATACATGGCTGCTGCCCGAGGGCTCACAGGAAGCGCGCGGCATGCCCGAAGTCGTGACCCGGTTCGTCACCGAAATCGTCGATAACGAAGCGCTTCTAAAGAAATATGCGCAAAGCGTACAATCTGGCCCGCTGCGCGATAGGATTGCCAGCGACGGCAAGCATCAGTTGCTGTCGGTCGACCAGTTCACGCGCGAATCCGTGGAAGAACTGTTTCGTATCGCCGACTTGATGCAGCCCATCGCACGCCGGCAGAAAGTCTCGCGCGTGCTCGAGGGCGCGGTGCTGGGCAATTTGTTCTTCGAGGCCAGCACGCGCACGCGCGTAAGCTTTGGCGCCGCGTTTTGCCGGCTTGGCGGCTCGGTGTGCGATACCACGGGCTTCACGTTTTCTTCCATGGCCAAGGGCGAGTCCATTTACGACACCAGCCGCGTCATGAGCGGCTACGTCGACGCCATGGTCATACGCCATCCCGACCAGGGCTCGGTGGCCGAGTTCGCCCGCGCCACGAACATTCCGGTTGTCAACGGCGGCGACGGGCCGGGCGAGCATCCCAGCCAGGCGCTGCTCGATCTGTACACCATACTGACCGAGTTTTCCCGGTTGGGAAAACTGCTGGACGGCGCGCACATCGCCATGGTGGGCGACCTGAAATACGGGCGGACGGTGCATTCGCTGATCAAACTGCTGGCGCTGTATCGCGGCTTGAAGTTCACCTTGGTCGCGCCGCGCGGCCTGGAAATGCCCGACTACATCATCGAGCAGGCCAGCAAGAACGGCCATGTCATCGAGCAGACGGCCTCGCTCGAAGAAGGCTTGCCGGGGGTCGATGTCATTTACGCCACCCGCGTGCAGAAAGAGCGTTTCGCCGGCGAGGAGCTGGAGGGCTATACCGCCGATTTCCAGGTCAACAAGGCGATCGTTGACAAGTGCTGCGGGCCGGACGTCATCGTCATGCATCCCTTGCCGCGCGACAGCCGCGAAGGGGCGCACGATTTAAGCGTCGACCTCAACGAAGACCCGCGCCTGGCGATTTTCCGCCAGACCGACAACGGCATTCCCGTGCGCATGGCGATTTTTGCCGTTCTGCTCGGCGTGGAGGGGCTGGTTCAGCATTCGCTGCGCGACGTTACCTGGAGCCCGCCTTCCCATATCGGGCCGGACGACAGCGTTTTCCACGGCATGGATTAGCAGGCTCGCAGCGCCGCCCATATCCGCGGGCAGGCACTCCGCAGGGACTGTCTGTGTCCGGATCTGGCTTCGCTATGGCTGCGGTTGGCCCTGCGGTTTGCGCCTAGCATGGCAAATCCGTGCATTCAATTTGAATGCACGGGGATTAATCGAACAGCGTGCTAATACGGAGATATCTTAAAAGGCGGCGGCTTTTTTCTCGCCGCCCAGCGCCTCGACCATGCCTTCGATGAGCCGCGCCAGTTCGCCGGTCATCAGGGCCATGTCCGAGTCGAACTGTTCGTCTTCGTTCTGCGCCGTGCTGTCCTGGTTTTCCTTGAGCACGTCCAGCGGCGTGACGCGCTTGATGTCCAGGCCGTCGGTCAATACGAACGACACGCGATCGGCCCAGGTCAGGGCCAGGCGCGTGCATTGCTTGCCGGCCTGGACGTGCTTGCGCACGTCGTCGATCTCGATGCTCTGGCGCACGTAGCGTACCGCCGCGCGGCTTTCGCTGGTCGAGCGCAGCTCGGTGTCCTGATCGACGCTGAAGCCCGCAGGCGGCTCGTCCGCGATCAGCCAGCTCGTCATGGCCGAGGCGGGCGAGGTTTCCACGTGCAGGGGGAGCACGGGGAAGGGCTCGATGGACTTGGCCAGCACGCCCAGCACTTCGTCGCTTTTGGCCGCGGCTGCCGCGTCGATGACCAGCCAATGCCGGCGCGTATCCAGCCAGACCCGGGTGTCGCGATAGACGGTAAAGGCCTTGGGCAGCAGCTCGTCGGTAACCTGCTCCTTGATCTCCTTCATCTGCTTGCGGCCGGGCTTGTAGCCTTGCTGCTCTTCGATGTCTTGCGCTTTGGCGCGGGCAACCTGGTTGATGACGGTGGCCGGCAGCAGTTTTTTCTCGGCGCGCAGGCTGAGCAGGAACTGCCCGTCCATCGCATGAACCAGGCTGCCGCCTTCGCGCGGCGCCACCCACCCAAGGCTTTGCATTTCCTGGCTGTTGCCGGGACGGAAGGCGTGTTTTTGTAAAGCCGCTTCGAGCGCATCGGCGCTGATCGACCAGGCCGGGGCAAGGCGGAAAATTTTCAGATTTTTAAACCACATGGATTGTCTTACTTTGCGGGAGCGTGGAATTCCGCGCGCCGGACAGCGGCGGCGCGGAGCGAAACTGTGACCGCCGATTGTAAGCCCATTTTCCCGATGCGCCGGCCGGCCCCGAGGCAATACGAAAGCCCGGCAAAAAAAATTGGCCCGGCATGCAGGCATGCGGGCCAATAAAGGGAACACACTATGTTGCGCTATAAAGTTCGCGGGGAACGCAACACAAGTGAGACAGGAAGAGCAGTATGCATAAGTTGAGTAATGGGGATTAACGCAACGTCCGCGGTACTGCTTTTTCCTATGTGATGGATTCTACGGTCACCGGGCTGACGGTCTCCTGAAACAACGCTGGAAAAGTAAAAAATACCTCTTCGTTGCGCAGATTGGCAGCGGCTTGGCCGCCTGCAGGGCAAAAAAAAGCCGCCCCGGGAGGCGGCCGGGTGCGGCTAACGGTACAGCATGTGGAAGAGGGGCGGCGCAAAAAGCGCCGTATTGGTGGATGACAGGCGGGATATCAGGCGTTGATGTCGGTGTCCTTGGTTTCCTTGATGAACAGCGTGCCGACCACCAGGGTCATGGCGGCGATGATGATGGGATACCACAGGCCGTCGTAGATATTGCCCGTCGCGGCGACGATGGCGAAGGCCACCGGAGGCAGGAAGCCGCCGAACCAGCCGTTGCCGATGTGGTACGGCAGGCTCATGGATGTATAGCGGATGCGCGTCGGGAACATTTCGACCAGCATCGCGGCAATGGGCCCGTACACCATGGTGACCAGGACGACCAGGAAGGTCAGCAAGATGACGACCATTATGTAGTTGATTTGAGAGGGGTCGGCCTTGGCCGGGTAGCCGTGGCTGCGGATGGCTTCGGTCATCGACTTCTTGAGCTCCGCCGACTTGGCCGTGAATTCGGCCTTGCTCAGCCCCTTGCCTTCGAACGAGGTGAATACGTCGTTGCCGATTTTGGCCGTGGCCACCGTGCCCGCCGGCGCGGCCTGGTTGGCGTAGTTGACCGAGTTGCCGGCCATGAACGCCTTCAGGATGTCGCAGGAACTGGTGAACGACGACGTGCCCACCGGGTTGAATTGGAACGAGCAGGTGTTGGGATCGGCGATGATGGTCACCGGCGCCGATGCCTGCGCCGCTTCGAGCGTGGGATTGGCGAAGTGGGTAATACCTTTGAAGACGGGGAAGTAGGTCAGCGCGGCGATCAGGCAGCCGGCCATGATGATGGGCTTGCGGCCGATGCGGTCGGACAGGGCGCCGAAGATCACGAAGAACGGCGTGCCGATGAGCAGGGCCAGCGCAATCATGATGTTGGCGGTATTGGCTTCCAGGCCCAGCGTCTTGGTCAGGAAGAACAAGGCATAGAACTGGCCCGTATACCAGACGACGGCCTGGCCGGCGGTCAGGCCCAGCAAGGCCAGCAGCACGATCTTCAGGTTGCTCCATTTGCCGAACGAATCCTTGAGCGGCGCCTTGGACTGCTTGCCTTCCTCTTTCATCCTGATGAAGGCGGGCGACTCGTGCAGGCGCATGCGGATCCAGACGGAAATCGCCAGCAGGATGGCGGAAATCAGGAAGGGAACGCGCCAGCCCCAATCCAGGAAGTCTTGTTCGCCCAGCGCGCTGCGGATGCCCAGAATGAGCAGCAGGGACAGGAACAGGCCCATGGTTGCCGTGGTCTGGATCCAGCTCGTGTAGAAGCCGCGGCGGTTCTGGGGGGCGTGCTCGGCCACGTAGGTTGCCGCGCCACCGTATTCCCCGCCCAGCGCCAGGCCTTGCAGCAGGCGCAGGACGATGAGGATGATGGGCGCGGCGATGCCGATGGATCCGTACGAAGGCAGCACGCCGACCAGGAAGGTCGACAGGCCCATGATCAGGATGGTGATGAGAAACGTGTATTTGCGCCCGACCATGTCGCCCAGCCGGCCGAAGACCAGGGCGCCGAAGGGGCGCACGGCAAAGCCCGCGGCGAAGGCCAGCAGGGCGAAGATGAAGCCGGCCGTCGGGTTGACGCCCGAAAAGAAGTGGGCGGCGATGATGGCGGCCAGCGAGCCGTACAAGTAGAAGTCGTACCACTCGAAAACAGTGCCCAGCGACGAAGCGAAGATGACGCGCTTTTCTTCGGCCGTCATGGGGCGGTTGGTGGCGGCGGGCGCGCCGTTGGCGTGTTGCGGGCGCGGTGAAGCTACCGTGCTGGGTGAACTCATGGTGTCTCCTCTAAGGGATGGAGCCTGTAGGCAGGCCTTGTGCTTTTGCTTTGGTTGTCCGCCAATCGGGCGGGTAGGCACACAGTAGAAAACGTCGCTGACAGCAAACTGACGTGTGGCGGGCCTAATATTATTTTTATGTAAAAATAGTAACTAAATATTATAGATTCACGCCGGAAAGCTTACCCGCAAACATGTCGTGCCTGGCTGGCCGTTGCGCTCGCCGGGAGCCATGAACGCGATGGAGGCGCCGTGCTGTTCAGCGATTTCCTTGACGATGGCCAGACCCAGCCCGCTGCCGTCCACCGACGTGCCGAGTATTCGGAAAAATCGGTCGAATATCTGCTCGCGGTATTCGGCGGGAATGCCGCTGCCCGAGTCCTCCACTTCGATCCAGGGCGAGGGCGAGTGACCGACGCGCACGGTTGCCCAGCCGTTTTCCGGTGTGTAGAGCAAGGCGTTGTCGATGAGATTGCCCAGCATTTCGTCCAGCATCATCGAGTCCGCGGCTATCCACACCGGGCCAGGAGCCGGCTCGAATCCCAGGTCGATGTTCTTGAGCATGGCTTGCTCCACCCACCGGGAGGTTTGCGCCTGCGCCAGGGCATTGAGATCGATGCGCTCGCCGGCATGGCGGGCCGGGTTGTCGACGCTTTCCGCGCGGGTCAGAGCCAGAAGCTGATTGACCAGCCGCGTGGCGCGCTGCGATCCCCTGACCAACTGCTTCAGGCTGGCGTCGAGCTTTTCGGGGCTGTGTTCGCGCAGGGCCAGCTCGGCTTGCGTGCGCATGCCCGCCAGCGGTGTTTTCAACTGGTGGGCGGCGTTGGCGACGAACCGCCTCTGGGCCTGCGTGCTGGAGGCCAGGCGGTGCAGCAAGTCGTTCATGGCGGTGAGCAGCGGCGTGATTTCCGTGGGAGCCAGATCCTGTTCTATGGGCGAGAGGTCGTTGGGCCGTCTGGCGCGTATGCGTTCCTGCAGCAGGGTCAGGGGCTCCAGGCCCTGCGTGAGCCCCAGCCCCGCGAGCAGCGCGGCCAGGGGCAGGACGATGAGCTGCGGCGTGAGCATGCCGGTCAGGATCTCCTGCTGGAGAATGGCGCGCCTTTCGTTGGTTTGCGCGACGACGGTCAGAAAAGGAGTGCCGTTCGCATCCTGGCCCCCCCACGTGTAGGCGATGCGGATGCTTTGGCCGTCCAGGCTGTCGTTGAGGAAGCGGATTTTGTCTTTTTCGTAGGCCCAGTTGTCGGGCAGGGGGATATGGGCGCTGCCGGCCAGTGAACGGCCGTTCGCGTCGCGGATTTCCCAGCGTGTGGGCTGCTCGTCTTCGCCGCGGAACACGGTAAGCAGGGTGGGCGAGAGCGTGAAGCCGGCGTCGATGCGCGATTGTTCGATTTCGTGCTTGAGGGCGCGCAGATGGTCGGTGAGCGTGCGGTCGTAGGGCGCATTGGCGATGTTCTGTGCAATGAAGTAGGTGATGACGATGCCGATGGTCCACAGCAGGAAAAGGGGGCCGAACATCCAGATCAGGATCTGGCCCATCAGGCTTTTATTGTGCGGGCGCCGCGCGGATCTGACCGGCGTCGGGGTGGCGCCGCTGGGGGAATCGGAGGTGTCAGGCATTGAGCTTGGGCGAAGCGGAACTGGAGGGCGAGTTGGTTTCGCCCTGCGCGTTGTCGGGTTCCAGGCAGTAGCCCAGTCCGCGCACTGTGACGATCTTCGCGCCGCTGGGCTCCAGTTTTTTGCGCAGGCGGTAGATGTAGACTTCGATGGCGTTGGTCGTGACCTCTTCGCCCCATTCGCACAGCAGGTCGACGAACTGGTTCTTGCTGATCATGCGGCCGCAGCGCGACAGGAATATTTCGAGCAGGCTGGTTTCGCGCGCCGAGAGCTCCAGTGGTTGGCCGTCGATGCGGGCCGTGCGCCCGTTCAGGTCGAAGCTGAGCCGTTTGTGCCGCAACAGCGTGGTGCTGTTGCCGGCGCTGCGGCGGGTCAGGGCGCGCACCCGGGCTTCGAGTTCGGACAGGGCGAAGGGCTTGGCCATGTAGTCGTCGGCGCCCAGGTCCAGGCCCTTGACCCGCTGTTCGACGGTGTCGGAAGCGGTAAGGATGAGCACGGGCAGGGCGCTTTGGCGCTGGCGCAACTGGCGCAGCACGGACAGGCCGCTGGTTTGAGGAAGATCCAGATCCAGGATGAGCAGGTCGAAGGCCTGCAGTTGCAGGGCGGAGTCGGCGCTGGAGCCGTCGTGCACCACGTCGACGGCATAGCCGTCGTAGCGCAGTGAACGGGATAGTCCATCCGCAAGAATACTGTCGTCCTCGGCGATTAAAATACGCATGTCAGGCTGGCTGGCTCAGGCAATGGGTGATGACGGCCATTCTGGCATGTGGTTTTGGCGCAGGTCTAGTAAGGGTAAACGAGAAATATTGCATTATCTGTGTATTTATACAGTATAATTTGATGTGATAATTAGCAGAACCGGGGTCGGGCTTCCGGTTCAAGCATTTACTACTATTTAGCCAAGGATTCCTCAATGGACGACAAAACTAGCAAAGCCGCCACCGCCGAACGCAACAAGGCGCTTGCTGCCGCCTTATCCCAAATCGAAAAGCAATTCGGCAAAGGTTCGGTAATGCGTTATGGCGACAACCAGGTCGAGCACGACATCAAGGTCGTGTCCACCGGGTCGCTGGGGCTGGACATCGCCCTGGGCGTAGGCGGCCTGCCGCGCGGCCGCGTCATCGAAATCTACGGCCCCGAGTCGTCCGGCAAAACCACGCTCACGCTGCAAGTCATCGCCGAAATGCAAAAAATCGGCGGCACCTGCGCGTTCATCGACGCCGAACACGCGCTCGATGTCCAGTACGCCTCCAAGCTGGGCGTCAATCTGTCCGACCTGCTCATTTCCCAGCCCGACACCGGCGAGCAGGCCCTCGAAATCACCGACGCCCTGGTGCGTTCGGGCTCCGTAGACCTCATCGTCATCGACTCGGTGGCGGCCCTGGTGCCCAAGGCTGAAATCGAAGGCGATATGGGCGACTCCCTGCCGGGTCTGCAGGCCCGCCTCATGAGCCAGGCCCTGCGCAAGCTTACCGCCAATATCAAGCGGGCCAATTGCATGGTCATCTTCATCAACCAGATCCGCATGAAAATCGGCGTCATGTTCGGCAATCCCGAAACCACCACCGGCGGCAATGCCCTCAAGTTCTACTCGTCGGTTCGTCTCGACATCCGTCGCATCGGCTCCATCAAGAAGGGCGACGAGGTCGTCGGCAACGAAACCCGCGTCAAGGTCGT
>CALMPB010000037.1 GCA_937871985.1 uncultured Burkholderiaceae bacterium | reverse complement strand
TAGTTGGAGCCCAGCACGTGGCGCCCCGTGCCCCAGCCATGTTTATAGCCCGCCGCGTTCATTTGCGATGCGCCCTCGCCGACTTCGTTCAGGGTGGCGACATCCCAGGAACAATGGTGCCAGCCTTTGCCCGAGCTTTTGGCAAACGCCACCAGATGATGGTCGCAGCCGTGCGGCGCGTGGGTGAAGGCAATGATGTCCAGCGACTTGTCCGACAACTGCAGGCCGATGGATCGGTTGTAGAAATCCATGGCGCCAAGCACGTCGGGGGTAAACAGCAGGACGTGGGACAGGCGCCGCGGGCGCACCTGCTTGCTTTCCGAACGCGGGTGCGAGCCGCGCGCGTCGGCGCCTGCAACGGGCACGCTGAAAGGCGCTTTGGAAGAGGGCATGGTTCGCGCACCCTCTTTGACCTGGATCAGGTTGCCGTCGGGGTCGTGGAACCAGAAGCCTTCGGCGGTTTTCAGGGGGGAGGGCACGTCGAAGCGCCCCCCGGCCTGCCGCGTCTGGCTTTCAAGGGTTGCCAGTTCGCCGGCAGCACAATTGAAGCTCAGGTAGGCCAGCGATTTGTGGTCGGACTGGATCAAGCGTCCCCAGCGGTGGTTGTCGCCCGCTCGCAACTGGATTTCGCTGCCGCCGCGTTCCACTTGCAGACCGAAATGGGTGAAGAAGTGTTCGGCTTGGTCCAGCGACGGAACATTCAGGGCGAAGTGGTCGATCGAGTGGATTGCCGCGCCGGCATAGTGTTTGTCTGACATGTCTCATCTCTCCTTGGCGGCGGCGCGCCGGCTTGCCGGCGCCCGCCTTGGTTCCCGAGCGTGGCTCAGGTTTCGTCGACGATGGGGTTGCGCAAGGTGCCGAGTTTTTCAACGCTGACCTCGCAGACGTCGCCGTGCTTCATGAGCAGCTTCGGGTTGCGCGCCCAGCCGATTCCGGCCGGAGTGCCCGAAACGATCACATCGCCCGCTTCAAGCGTGATGGCTTCGCTGGTAATCGAAATAAGGCTGGCGACATCGAAGATCATATCGCTGGTGTTGGCCGATTGCACGACTTCGCCGTTGAGGCGGGTTTCCAGCTTCAGGCCCTTGGCGCCGGCGGGAAGCTCGTCGGCAGTCACCATGTCGGGGCCGAAGCCGCCCGTGCCGTCGAAGTTCTTGCCCACGGTCCATTGCGGGGATTTGAACTGGTACTCGCGCACCGAGCCGTCGTTGAAGACCGCATAGCCGGCCACGCAATCGAGCGCGTCTTCGGGTTTGATGTAGCGCCCGCCCTTGCCCAGGATGACGGCGACTTCGCCTTCGAAGTCCAGCGAGTCGGACAGCCTGGGCCGCACGATGGGGGCGTTGTGGCCGACCAGGCTGGTGTGCACGCGAAAGAACAGCGTGGGGTAGTCGGGTTGTTCGTATTTGCTTTCTTTCGTGTGGTCGGCGTAGTTCAGGCCGGCGCAGATGATCTTGGTGGGCCGGGCCAGCGGCGGCAGGAATTTTGCGTCGACGGCCTTGACGGTTTGCAGGACGGGACGTCCCTTTGCATAGCTTGCCAGATCCACGCCCCGGGCGAGCAGGGATTCCAGGCTTTCGTCGCCGATGATGGAGATGTTGTCTTGAGCATCGCGAACGCCCAGTTTGGGCTGGCCGCCGATTTCGATTGATACGTAGCGCATGGCTTTCCTTGTCGTCCTGATTGTAAGTGTGAGGATGCGGCGTTTATATTAGGCAAAAATATATATTAAATCAAACTATATAGATTTAAATTTGTAATCGGGGCATGAAATCCCGCGCGCATCGTTCAAGCTTTGGCGGCCGCCTTTCGTTATGCAAAAGTTTTTGTTATGTTATAACATAACGATTTTCGCTTTCGGATCCTTCTTTTATGGCGTTTCGAACGGGCCGCTGCGCCGGCTCCCGTCGCTATGGACGTTTTCATGCATGGCTGCTTTGGCTGGCGATAGCCGCCGTGCTGAGCTCGCCCATCGGCGCGACCCTGCATGCCATGACGCACGTCGAAGCGGCGCTGTCGGCCCACGATGCGGCGCAGCCCGTTTCCGGAGGCATGGACGGGCGCCTGGATCACTGCCACGACTGCAGCGTCTGGAGCGCGCTGGGCTGTCTGTTGTCCGCGCATCTGCCGGAACTTCCCGTCGTCCGCGCAACCCCCTGCTATTTTGCTTCTTCCGAATATCTCATCGACATTGCACGCTGCCGCTGGTTCATGCAGCGCGCGCCGCCCTTGTAGCCTGACGTTTCACGTTATCCCCTTTTTTTACTTCGCTGCGCGTTTCCACGCGCCATGGCGAAGGCAACTTTTTGTTTACTGGATAAACAGGCTCATGACTTATTCTTGCATTCCCTCATTCCCGGCGCTGCCGCCCCGGCTCGGCGCAAGCGCGCGTTTCGCCCTGACGCCGCTGGCGATGCTGCTGGCGCTGACGCAGCCCGCGTGGTCCCAAACGACGACCGGCGATCAGGCGGTTACCCTGTCGACCGTCGTCGTCACCGGCAATCCCCTGGGCAGCGATACCCTGGCCTCGCCTTCGACCGTCATCGAGGGCAAGGATCTGGACCTGCGGCGGGCGGCCACGCTGGGCGAAACGCTGAACGGCCTGCCCGGCGTGTCGACCACGACATACGGCCCGATGGTCGGACGTCCCATCATTCGCGGCATGGACGGCGACCGCATACGGCTGCTGCAAAACGGCGTGGGCACGCTGGATGCGTCGGCGTTGTCTTACGACCACGCCGTGCCGCAAGATCCTTTGTCCACCGAGCGCATCGAGATTCTGCGCGGCCCGGCGGCGCTCTTGTATGGCGGCAATGCCATCGGCGGCGTCGTCAACACCATCGACAACCGCATTCCCATGGATCCCATCGAAGGCGTGCATGGCGGCCTGCAAGGCAGTTATGGCGGCGCGAACGACGACAGGAGCGGCGCGGTGCAACTGGAGGCCGGCAACGGCAAGTTCGCCGTGCACGCCGATGCCTTCGGGCGTAAGACCGGCGAGCTGCGCATCCCCGGCTACGCCCGCTCCGACCGGCAGCGGGCCATCGACGGGCCGGATGTGGACCAGCCGCGCGACCGCCTGCCCAATAGCGACGGCAGCGCGAGCGGCGGAGCGCTGGGGATGTCCTGGACGGGCGACAGCGGCTACGCGGGCCTGTCCTACAGCGGCTACGATTCCGATTATGGCTCCGTCGCCGAAGACAGCGTGCGTATCCGCATGCACCAGGAGCGCCTGGGCCTGGCGGGTGAAATCCGCGACCTGAAGGGTCCCTTCAAAAGCGTCAAGGCCAGTTTCGCCTATACCGATTACCAGCACAAGGAAGTCGACGATGGCGAGACGGGAACGGTGTTCAAGAACCGAGGATACGAAGCCAGGGTGGAGGCGCGGCACGCCGACCTGGGCCCGGTGCAGGGGGTGCTGGGCCTGCAGCTTGGCGATACCCGGTTCTCGGCCCTGGGGTCCGAGGCCCTGGTGCCGACCACCAGGACGCAATCGGCCGCGCTGTTCGTGCTGGAGGAATGGACGGTCAATGAACGCTTCAAGTTGAGTGCGGGCGGCCGCCTGGAGCGCACCTCGCTTTCGCCCTCCGCCGATGGCAACGAGCGCTTCACCGATACGGACAAGCGCGATTTCACCGCAAAAAGCTTTTCCTTGGGCGGCGTCTATAAGCTGACGAATATCTGGTCTTTGGCGGCCAACGTCGCCTATACCGAACGGGCGCCGACGTTCTACGAGCTGTACGCCAACGGGCCGCACGAGGCGACTGGCCAGTATCTGGTGGGCGATGCGGGGCTGAACAAGGAACGCGCGTATTCCAGCGACCTGGCCCTGAGGTTCAAGGACGGGCCGCATCACGGCAGCGTGGGTGTCTTCTACAGCCGCTTCGCCAATTACCTGGCCGAAACCAGCACGGGCCGCTTTCGCGACGACGACGGCGACGTGGTGGGGCAGGGTGACGACGACGCATTGCCCGAGGCGATTTACCAGGGGGTGCCGGCCGAGTTCTATGGCTTCGAGGCCGACGGCACGTTCCGGGTGTTCGAGCGCGGCGGGCACGCGCTCGACCTGAAGCTTTGGGGCGACTACACCAACGCGCGCAACCGCGACACCGGCGAGCCGTTGCCGCGCATTCCGCCGCTGCGGCTGGGCATCGGACTGGACTACAGCCACGGCCCATGGAGCGCGGGAGTCAGCGCGGAGCGCGCGTTCGCCCAGAATCGCGCGCCGGACAACGAGCTGCCGACCGACGCCTACTACAGGCTGGACGCCAACGCCGCCTACCGTTTCAAAATGCGCGGCATGCAGTGGCAGGCGTATTTGCGCGGCATCAACCTGACCAACCAGACCATACGCTATGCAACGTCGGTGCTGCGCGACGTGGCGCCGGAAGGGGGGCGGGCCGTGATGGTGGGAATCCGGGGAAGCTTCTAGGTTTCGCGCGTGGCAACGGGCGGTAAAATCGTTGCCACGGCGAATGCCGTCTGGAGAAGAAAATGAATGAACAGCGTGTGTTGATTACGGCGGGCGCCGGCGGCATAGGCCGGGCCATTGCCCAGGCTTTCGCGGCCAAGGGGGCCAAGGTATTCGTGTGCGATATCGACGTTCAGGGGCTGGATGCCCTGAAAAAAGAGCTGCGGGGGGTGCAGACCACCTTGTGCAACATCGCCGTCCGCTCCGACATCGAGAAAATGATCGGACAGGCCGTCAAGGCGCTTGGCGGCCTGGACGTCCTGGTCAACAACGCGGGCATCGCCGGGCCCACCGCCCCGGTGGAGCAATTCAATCCCGACGATTGGGAAAAAGTCGTACAGGTCAATTTGAACGGTACGTTCAATGTCACGCGCCTGGCGATTCCCCATCTCAAAAAATCGCCGGCCGGGGTCATCATCAATATGTCCTCGGTGGCGGGGCGTTTCGGCTATCCCAATCGCAGCGTCTACTCCACCACCAAGTGGGGGCTCATCGGTTTTACCAAGACCCTGGCCATGGAGCTCGGCGGCGACGGCATCCGCGTCAACGCCATATTGCCGGGAGCGGTGGACGGGCCGCGCTTCCAGACGGTGCTCGAGGGGCGTGCCAAGGTCAGCGGCAAGACGCTGGAGGAAGAAGCCCAGGCGGCCATGGCCACCCAGTCCATCAAGCATCTGGTCGATCCCCGCCACGTTGCGGATCTGGCCGTGTTCCTGGCCTCGGCAAGCGGGAGCTCGATTTCCGGCCAGATGCTGCCTATCGACTGCGACATGCAGCACACCTAGTTTCCGCGTGGTTGAGCCCGCCGATTGCGCCGGCGCGATCGGCGGCGCGCCCGTAATCCTTGGCGGGCGCAGGGATTCTGTCGGAATTGTCATTTTCGCGACAGCGTGAGGTAGGCCGCCCAGAGGTAGAGTAGGCCTGATTCTGCCGCCAGGCGCGCTGGGCGCACCCTGGAGCGGGCAGTTTGCAAGCCTCGTCCGGATCCTTTCGCCACCCATGCCTGTCGCCTTGCCCTCGTCAATTCTGCCGCCGCGCCGCGCCGCGGGCCTCGCGTGCGTGGCGCTGGCAGTGTTTCTGGCCGGCTGCGCGGCCGGGCCCGATTATGTGCGGCCCAAGATGGCCGTTCCCGCCTCGTATAAAGAAGCCGGGCCATGGAAGCCGGCGCAGCCCAAAGCCGTTGCCGGCGGCCAGGACTGGTGGCGAGCCTATGGCGATGCGACGCTCGACGATCTGGCCACGCAGGCGATCGCCGCCAACCAGTCCATCCGCCAGGCCGAGGCCCAGTATCGCCAGGCCCAGGCCGTGGCCGCGGCGGCGCGCGCCAGCTTCTGGCCTTCGCTGGGCGCGAATGCCGGCGTCGATCGAGCCTTGACCAACAGCAGCCGTACCGGGCCGTCCCTGGACACGACGTATTCCGTGGGCCTGGCCGCCGCCTGGGAACCCGATCTGTGGGGGCAGGTGCGGCGCAGCGTGGAAGCGGGCACCGCGGCGAGCCAGGCCAGCCAGGCGGATCTGGCGGCAGCTCGCCTGAGCGTTGTGGCCATGCTGGCGCAAGATTATATGCAGTTGCGCGTGACGGAAATGCAGTCCGCCCTGTACACGCAAACGCTGCACGACTACGAGCGGGCGCTGGCCCTGGCCAAGAGCCAGTATGCGGCGGGCGTGGCGCTGCGTTCGGACGTGGCGTTGGCCCAGAACCAGCTGAGCGCGACGCGGGCTCAGGCGCTGGATCTGTGGTGGCAGCGAACGCAACTGGAACATGCCATCGCCGTTCTGGTCGGCAAGGCGCCAGCCGATTTCGCGATTGCCGCGCAGCCCCTCAGCCGGCAGCCGACGCTGGCTTTGCCGATGAACGTGCCCGAGATTCCCGTTGGCGTGCCCAGCGAGCTCCTGGAGCATCGACCCGACATCGCGGCGGCCGAGCGCCGGGTAGCGGCCGCCAATGCCAATATCGGCGTGGCCGAGGCCGCGTATTTCCCCAACCTGGTGCTGAGCGCGTCGGGTGGCTACAGCTCGACCAGCCTGGCGCACTGGTTCAGTGTGCCGGGGCAAGTCTGGGGCCTGGGGGCGAGCCTGGCGCAGGCATTGTTCGACGGCGGCTTGCGCAAGGCGAACGACGAGCAGGCCATCGCCAGCTACGACGCCACCGTGGCGCAATACAAGCAGACGGTGCTGGGCGGCTTCCAGGAAGTCGAGGACAACCTGGCGGTGCTGCGCATCCTGGCGCGGGAAATCATCGAGCAGGAGCAGGCCGTGGAATCAGCGCGGACTGCGGATAGCTTGGCCTTGGCCCAATACCGCGCGGGCACCAGCACCTACCTGGGCGTCATCACGGCGCAAACCCTTACGCTGAGCGCGGAACGCAGCTTGCTGCAATTACGCGGCCGTCAGTTGGTGGCGAGCGTGGCCTTGATCAAGGCCACGGGAGGCGGCTGGAGCGCGGGACGGCTCATGGCCGGCGATCCATCAACCACGCCGGGGGGCAATGCCATTGCCCCAGCGGACAAAGCCAATGCAATGGCGGATAAAACCCAATAAGACGACGGACGCAAATTATGAAATCTTCTTCTTTCAAACGGCGTCCGGTGCTGCTGATCGGCGTGGCCGCATTGATCGTGCTGGCCATCATCATCTGGGCGGTCGGCGGTAAAAAGCCGGTGCGTGCAGCCCAGGAGGCGCCGATCGTCGTCACCACCACCCAGGTAAAGCAGGCGGACGTGCCCATCTACCTCGCCGGTGTGGGAACCGTCGTGGCCACGCAAAGCGTCACGGTCAAGACCCGCATCGATGGTCAGCTGGATAAAGTGGGATTCGTCGAAGGCCAGGACGTCAAGGCCGGGCAGATGATAGCCACGCTGGATGCCCGTGTGCAGCAGGCCCAGCTCGACCAGGCTGTTGCGCAAAAGGCGAAGGATGCGGCGCAACTGGTCAATGCCCGGCTCGACCTGCGTCGTTATACCCAGTTGATCAAGCAGGATGCCGCCACCCGGCAGACGCTGGATGCGCAGAAGGCCATGGTGGCGCAGCTCGAGGCGGCAGTGCAGTCGGACGATGCGCAGATCAGCTCGGCCAGGACCCAGCTCAGCTTTACCAGAATCACGGCGCCGATCAGCGGGCGCGTGGGCGCGCGGTTGGTGGATCCCGGCAACATCGTGCACGCGGCGGATGCGAACGGCCTGGTGGTCATCAACCAGATCGACCCTATCTCGGTGCGGTTCACCTTGCCGGAGGATTCGTTCCAGCAGATCAACCAGGCCCTGCATGCCAGCGCCGATCCGCTTGCCGTCGTGGCCTATCCGCGCAACAGCCTGCAGCCCCTGGGGCAGGGGCGCCTCGTTTTGCTGAACAACCAGATCGACACGACGTCGGGCACCATCGAACTGAAAGGAAGTTTCGCGAATGCCGGCCATAAGCTCTGGCCGGGCCAGTATGTGAACGCGCGCCTGATCCTGGGGCAGCGCAAGCAGGCCCTGACCGTGCCCGCGGCGGTCGTGCAGCGCGGGCCCGAAGGCGTCTATGCCTATGTGGTGAACGCCGACGACAGCGTGCGCATCCAGCCCATACAGCTCGTCAATATCCAGGACGGCACGGCCGTTGTGGAAAAAGGCCTGAGCGCCGGCGAGCGGGTGGTGCTTGACGGACAGTACAAGCTGAAGCCGGGCTTGCAGGTTACGGAGTCCGCGCCGCCCGAGGCCGCGGCTGCCGCCACCTTGGCCAGCCTTGAGAAAGGTGAAGCCAAGTGAGTGTGTCCGCGGTTTTCATCAAGCGCCCAATCGGCACGTCGCTGCTGGCGCTGGCGCTGTTTCTGGTGGGAGCCGCCGTATGGCCGCTGCTGCCGGTGGCGCCGCTGCCTCAAGTGGATTTCCCGACCATACAGGTCACGGCCAAGCTGCCGGGGGCGAATCCGGAAATCATGGCTTCCAGCGTGGCCCAGCCTTTGGAGCGCCAGTTCCAGTTGATCTCCGGCATGACGCAGATGACCTCGGTCAGCGCGCTGGGAAATACCCAGATCACGCTGCAGTTCGACCTGAGCCGCGACATCGATGCCGCGGCGCTGGACGTGCAGGCGGCCATCAACGCGGCAACGGGGCAACTGCCGTCGAACCTGCCGAGTCCGCCCACCTTCCGGAAAATCAATCCGGCCGACACCTCCATCCTCATTCTTTCGGTGCAGTCCGATGCGCTGCCGCTGATCGAGGTCAACGACTACACCGACAACTTCCTGGCCCAGCAGATTTCGCAAATCGAAGGAGTGGGGCTGGTGAAGATTTTCGGCCAGCAAAAGCCGGCGGTGCGCATCCAGGTCGACCCCGACAAACTGGCGGCGCTCGGCCTCAGCCTGGAGGATATACGCGGCGTCATCGCCAATGCTACGGTCAACCAGCCCAAGGGCACCATAGACGGCGACAGGCAAAGCTTCACCGTCTACACCAACGACCAGTTGCTGAAAGCCGCGCCCTGGAACGACGTCGTCCTGGCCTACCGGAATGGAGCGCCCATACGGGTCCGCGATGTCGGCATCGCGGTGCCGGGCCCCGAAGATCTCAAGCAGGCCGCCTGGGCGTTCGCCGGCAAGGGCGCGCATCCGGGCGACGCCGCCATCGACGGCCGCTCGCTGATCGTCGGCATCACCAAGCAGCCGGGCGCCAACGTCATCGATACCGTGCATCGCATCCAGGCGCAGTTGCCGCATTTGCTGGCGTCGATTCCGCCCACCGTGCATGTCAGCACCTTGATAGACCGGACCCAGAACATCCGCGCGTCGGTGGAAGAAGTGGAAATGACGCTGGTGCTTTCGATATTGCTGGTCGTGGGCATGATCTTCGTGTTCCTGCGCAGCGTGCCCGCCACCTTGATTCCCAGCGCGACGATTCCGCTCTCGCTGCTCGGCACGGCCGCCGTGATGTACCTGCTGAATTTCAGCCTGGACAATCTGTCGCTGATGGCCTTGACCATTGCGGTGGGCTTCGTGGTGGACGACGCCATCGTCATGCTCGAGAACATTTACCGCCATGTCGAGGATGGGATGAGGCCGATGGAAGCGGCTCTGGTGGGCGCGCGGGAAATCGGCCCCACCATTATTTCGATCTCGATTTCGTTGATCGCGGTTTTCATCCCGTTGCTGCTCATGGGGGGGATCGTCGGCCGGCTGTTTCGCGAGTTCGCCATCACCGTGACGTTGACGATCGTCGTGTCGGTGCTGGTCTCGCTGACCCTGACGCCCATGCTTTGCTCGCGGTTCCTCAAGGAATACCAGGGCCAGCATCATGGGCGCATATACCGTTTTTTTGAACGAGGGTTCGACGCCCTGCTCAATGGTTACCGGCGCGGATTGAATCTGGTCTTGCGCCACCAGTTCATTACCTTGTGCAGCTTCCTGTTCACTCTGCTCGCCACGGTAATCCTGTTCATCTATATTCCCAAAGGCTTTTTCCCGCAGCAGGACACGGGTTTCATCTTCGGATTCGCCGAAACGGCCCAGGACTCGTCGTTCGCGGCCATGAACCGGCGCATGATGGGGCTGGCGGACGTCGTGCGCAAGGATCCCGACGTGATCCAGTTCGGCATGAACAGCGGCGACACCACGTTCAACACCGGCCGGTTCTTCATCAGCCTGAAGCCCAAGTCGGAGGGGCGCACGGCCAGCGCCGACGAGATCATCACACGGCTGCGGCCCGAGCTGGCCAAGGTCGAAGGCATCAAGCTGTTCCTGCAGGCCGGGCAGGACATCAACGTGGGCGGCCGGCTGGCGCGCACCCAGTATCAATACACCGTCACGGATGCGGATCTGTCCGAGCTGAATACCTGGGCGCCCAAGTTGCTGGAGCGCTTTCGCAAGCTGCCCGAGCTGACCGACCTGGCTTCCGATCAGCAGAACCAGGCGGCGACGGTGCACCTGACCATCGACCGCGCGAGGGCGTCCAGCTTCGGCATATCGCCGGCCCTCATCGATTCGACGATCTACGACGCCATCGGCCAGCGCCAGGTTGCGCAGTACTTCACCCAGATCAACAGCTACAACGTCGTGCTGGAAGTCGCGCCGCGCTTTCAAAAGGATCCCGACCTGTTCAAGAAGCTGTACATTACATCGCCGCTGACCGGCCAGCAGGTGCCTCTGTCGACCTTCGTCTCCATCGACACCGACAAGACGGGCTATCTTTCCATCAGCCATCAGGGCCAGTTCCCGGCCGTGACGCTTTCGTTCAACCTGGCTCCGGGCGTGGCGCTGGGGCAGGCCGTGACCGCTATCCAGAAGGCTCAGGCGGCAATGGGCGTGCCGCAGGCCCTGAGCGGCTCGTTCCAGGGAACGGCCAAGGCTTTCGGCGAATCGCTGGCGACGCAGCCCTACCTGATCACGGCGGCCCTCGTCGCGGTCTACATCGTGCTGGGCCTGCTGTACGAAAGCTATATCCATCCCCTCACCATCCTGTCGACGCTGCCCTCGGCGGGCGTGGGCGCGTTGCTCATCCTGATGGTCAACGGCTACGATTTGAGCGTCATCGCGCTGATCGGCATCATCCTGCTCATCGGCATCGTCAAGAAGAACGGCATCATGATGATCGACTTCGCCCTGAGCGCCGAGCGCAAGGACGGCCTGTCTCCCAAAGAGGCCATCTACCAGGCCTGCCTGCTGCGATTCCGTCCCATCATGATGACCACCATGTGCGCCTTGCTGAGCGGGCTGCCGCTGATGCTGAGCCATGGCGCCGGCTCCGAATTGCGCCGGCCCCTGGGGTTCGCCATGGTGGGCGGCTTGCTGTTGTCGCAGGCGCTGACCCTGTTCACGACTCCCGTCATCTATCTGTATCTGGATCGAGCGCACTATTGGTATATGCGCCGCAAGAAGGCCCGCGCCCTGCGAAAATCCAGAAAGGCGCGCAACGCCGCGCGTCCGTCGGCGGCGTCCGGCGCCGCTTCGCGATCCATTAAACTATGAGGGAGTCTTTACGGTGTTCCCCATGAAAATCCTGATCGTCGAAGATGAACCCAAGACCGCCGACTACCTGCGCAAGGGGCTGACGGAGCAAGGCTGCACGGTGGACGTCGCGCACGACGGCATCGACGGCCAGCACATGGCCCTGCAGCACGACTACGACATCATCGTGCTGGACGCCATGCTTCCGGGGCAGGACGGCTTTGCGGTGCTGCGCGCGCTGCGCGCCGTCCGGCAAACGCCGGTCATCATGCTCACGGCCAGGGATCGCATCGAAGACCGCGTCAAAGGGCTGCACGAAGGCGCCGACGATTACCTCGTCAAGCCGTTCTCCTTCCTGGAGTTGCTGGCCCGGCTGCAGGCCCTGAACCGGCGCGGGCGCGCTCAGGAGTCCCTGCACGTGCGCATCGGCGACCTGCACCTGGATCTGATCAGCCGCAAGGCCTACCGGGGACAGACGCGGCTGGATCTTACCGCCAAGGAATTCGCGCTGCTGGCGGTGCTGGCCCGGCGCCAGGGCGAGATACTCACCAAGACGGCCATCGCCGAACTGGTCTGGGACATGAATTTCGACAGCAACACCAATGTGGTCGAGGTTGCGATCAAGCGCCTGCGGGCGAAAATGGATGCTCCCTTCAGCCCGCGCCTGCTGCACACCATACGCGGCATGGGCTATGTGCTGGAGCTGCGCGAGGACGAGGCGGCGCCATGAAGCGCTCCATCACCCTGCGGCTGGTGGCGATGTTCGCCGTGACTACCCTGATGGTGTTCGGCGTGATCGGCGCGGCCTTGTACGGGGTGCTGAGCCGCGAACTGGCGCGGCACCAGCAGGAGGAATTGCAAAACGCCTACCAGGACATGGAGTACATGATCAAGCGCGGCGGCACGGCCGAGCGCTGGGAGCACGCGCAGGCCAAGATGGACACCCTCATGCAGTCCAGCGGCAGCCTGTTCTTCTGGGCGAACAGCAGCGACCCGCGCTATCGCTACGGCGAGAACCTGGCCGAAGTCGAGTCCCGCCTGGTGCCGGACAGCCCGATAGGCGTCCTGGTTCTTCCGGGCCGGCCCTTCCCCTTGTTCACCTTGACCCGGACGATCGCCGCCTATCAAGACAGGCCGGCCATTCAACTGACCGTGGCCATGGATTCCATGCCGTATGTGCACACCTTGCACGCATTTCTCACGGCGCTGCTGGTGCTGTCGCTGAGCGCCGTGCTGCTGGTCGTGATCCTGGGTTATTGCATCGCGCGGGTGGGCCTGCGGCCTTTGCAGAAAATGTCGGCCGAGGCGCAGACGCTTGGCGCCAGAACGCTGTCCCAGCGGCTGCAAAACGAATCGCTGCCGGAAGAGCTGGACGATCTGGCCGTGGCGTTCAACGGCGCGCTGAGCCGACTGGAAACCGCTTATAAGCAGCTCGAGGCCTTCAACGCCGACGTCGCGCATGAACTGCGCACGCCGCTTACCAACCTGATCGGCGAGACGCAGGTGGTGCTGTCGCGCCGGCGCACGGCCGAGGAGTTCCAGGAAGTCCTGCAGTCCAACCTGGAGGAGTTCGAGCGCCTGCGTTCCATCGTCAACGATATGCTGTTCCTTGCCCGGGCGGACCAGGGCGAAGCGGCGACGGGTCGGGTGCGCAGTTCGGTGGCCAAGGAGGTGAGCAAGACCATCGAATTCCTGGAGCCCATTCTGGACGAAACCCAGGAAAGCATCCAGATAGACGGCGATACCGTTGCCGAGGCGATGATCGAGAAGTCGCTGTTTCGCAGGGCGGTGGCCAATCTTTTGCAGAACGCCATCGAGCATTCCCGGCCAGGGGCGCAGATTCGGGTAGTCATCGAACAGCATCCGACATCGGTGCGCATCGGCGTGTCCAATCCCGGCGAGCCGATAGAGGAAACCCATCTGCCGCGCCTCTTCGACCGTTTTTACCGCGTCGACGTGGCGCGCTACAACGGCCCGCGCCAGGGGCACGGCCTGGGCCTGGCCATTGTCAAGGCGGTTGCCGCCATGCATGGCGGCGATGTTTTCGCGTTTTGCTCCGGCGGGATGACGACGATAG
Organism: uncultured Burkholderiaceae bacterium; assembly: GCA_937871985.1. The sequence goes on along the minus strand of CALMPB010000037.1, from coordinate 32,064 downwards.
GTTTCAGCGTGGCGTCGCCCGCCGAAGGCCTCGGCTAGGGCCTGTTGACGGGCCCTAATCGGCGGCCCGCCTGGGCTTGACGCATTGCGCGGCCCGGTTGGCCAGGCTCAGCGCGGTGTCCACATTCTTGTCGTAGGCCAGCGCCACGCCCATGCGGCGGTTGGTGAAGCTTTCGGGCTTGCCGAACAGCCGCAATTCGGTCTGGGGAATCCGCAAGGCTTCATCGACGCCGTCGAAAACGATGCCGCGCGCATCCACCCCGCCGTAGATGACGGCGCTGGCTCCGGGACTGCGCAGCGAGGTGTCCACCGGCAGGCCCAGGATGGCGCGGGCATGCAGCTCGAATTCGCTTTGCCACTGGCTGATCATGGTGACCATGCCGGTGTCGTGCGGACGCGGGCTGACCTCGCTGAACCAGACCTCGTCGCCCTTGATGAACAGCTCCACGCCGAAGACGCCCAATCCGCCGAGATCGTCGGTGATGGCTTTGGCGACTTCACGGGCTTTTTGCAGGGCGGGCGCGCTCATGGCCTGGGGCTGCCAGCTTTCGATGTAGTCGCCCGCGCGCTGCGTATGGCCGATGGGTTCGCAAAAATGCGTTTCGACCTGGCCGTCGGCGCCCTGGGCGCGCACGGTAAGCAGGGTGATTTCGTAGTCGAAGTCGATGAAGCCTTCGACGATGACGCGGTTCAGGCTGACGCGCCCGCCCGCCATGGCGTAGTCCCACGCGGCCTGCACGTCGGCCGGCCCGTCGATCTTGCTTTGGCCTTTGCCCGAGCTGCTCATGACCGGCTTGACCACGCACGGGTAGCCGATGCCGCCGTCGATGGCGGCCTGCAGTTCTTCCCGCGAATCGCAGAATGCGTAGGGGCTGGTGGGTTGCTGGAGCGTCTCGGCAGCCAGGCGGCGGATGCCTTCGCGATCCATGGTCAGGCGGGCGGCGCGCGCGGTTGGAATGACGCGCGTAATGCCGGCCTTTTCGAGTTCCTGGAGCGCCTGCGTGGCGATGGCCTCGATTTCGGGAACCACCAGGTCGGGTTTTTCGGCGCGGATCAGGGCCTTGAGCTGCGCCGGATCGCTCATGACCACAGTATGGGCATGATGGGCGATTTGCTGGCCCGGCGAGTCGGCATAGCGGTCGACCGCTATGGTTTCCACGCCAAGGCGCTGCAGCGCGATAAGAACTTCTTTGCCCAGTTCGCCCGAGCCAAGCAGCATGACTCGGGTCGCGGAGGGAGAAAGGGGAGTGCCGATAGTGGTCATGCTAGCTCGTTGCCGGGTGCGGCGGCGAAATGGAGTGGGAAGGCCAGAGGCGATTCTGTACCCGAGAAATCGCGCTATTTTACGTCTTTTGAAAAGCGGGTTCCGGCCCGCGGCGCGCCCTGGACACACGGATTTTTTCACTATAGTATTGCAGCCATACTAAAAGCGCCGTCAAGGCACAACTGCAAGGGGACAGTAACCATGAAACTGCTGCATATCGATTCCAGCATCCGCAACGAAAATTCCGTTACCCGCCGTCTTTCCGCCGAACTGGTGGCGCAGTGGTGCGGAATTTATCCGAACACCCAGGTCGAGCGTCTGGATCTTGCCGTCGATGCGCCGGGCCATTTCAACAGCGATTCGCTGGGCGTGAAGTACGGCCTGCAGGCCGAGCCCACAGAACGCCAGCGCGCCGAGAACGCCCTGTCCGAGCGGCTGCTGACCCAGTTTCTTGAAACCGATGTGATCATCATGGGCGTCCCGTTGTACAACTTCACGGTTCCCACCCAGCTCAAAGCCTGGATCGACCGCCTGGCGCAGCCGGGCCGCAGCTTCAAGTACGTGGACGGGGTGTCGGTGGGGCTGGCGGCGGGAAAGACCGTCATCGCCGCCATGGGGCGCGGCAGCATCTACTCCACGACGGACGCGGGGCGGGCGAAAGAGCACCAGGAGACTTTTCTCAAGGTCATGTTCGGCTTTTTCGGGATCACCGACATACGCTTCGTGCGCGCCGAGGGTATTTCGATGGGCGAGACCGCCATGCAGGCGGGCATACAGAACGGCTATGCGGAAGTGGCCGCCCTGATCGCCGCGGAGGCCAAAGCCCCCAGCCGCAAAGCGGGGGCCTTGGCTTCCTGAGTCATTCGCCGTCTTCGTTCAGGTAGGTGGCCTTCTTGGGCAGGCGCAGGCTTACCAGGAAGGCCAGCACCATCATGGCCGTGACATACCAGTAGAACGCGGTTTCGTGGCCCAGCGCCTTCATGCCCAGCGCCGCGTATTCCGCCGTGCCGCCGAACAAGGCATTGGCAATGGCATAGGCCAGGCCGACGCCCAACGCCCGGACCTCGGGCGGGAACATCTCGGACTTGACGATGCCGCTGATGGATGTGTAGAGGCTTACGATGCACAGCGCGACCGTAATGAGTATGAAGGCTACGACAGGGCTGCTGGTGTGGTGCAGGCCGCTCATGATGGGCACGGTGAAGATGGCGCCCAGGGCGCCGAACAGCAGCATGCTGTTGCGGCGGCTGATGCGGTCGGACAGCGCGCCGAACAAAGGCTGGATGCACATGTAGACGAACAGGCACACGGTCATGATGGTGCTGGCGGTCTTGATGGACATGCCGGCCGAGTTGACCAGGTATTTCTGCATGTAGGTGGTGAAGGTATAGAAAATCAGCGACCCGCCGGCGGTGTAGCCCAGCACGGTGAAGAACGCGGCTTTGTGATGGCGGAATATTGCGCCCAGCGTTCCGGCATCCTTGTTTTCGCGGGTGTCGGCGGTCGTGGTTTCTTTGAGCGTGCGGCGCAGGTACAGCGCCACGACGGCGGTGATGGCGCCCACGACGAACGGAATGCGCCAGCCCCAGGCGTGCAACTGCTCGCTGTCCAGCACTTGCTGCAAAATGACGACGACCAGGACGGCCAGCAGTTGTCCGCCGATCAGGGTCACGTACTGGAACGAGGCGAAAAAGCCGCGCTGGCCTTTCAGCGCGATTTCGCTCATGTAGGCGGCCGTGGTGCCGTACTCGCCGCCCACCGACAGGCCCTGGAACAGCCGGGCCACCAGCAGCAGGGCCGGCGCCCAGGCGCCGATGCTGGAATAGGTGGGCATGGCGGCAATGGCCAACGAGCCCAGGCACATCATGGTTACGGAGGTCACCAACGAGGTCTTGCGGCCGCGCTTGTCGGCAATGCGCCCGAAAAGCCAGCCGCCGATGGGCCGCATGAGAAAGCCCGCGGCGAAGACGCCGGCGGTGTTCAGCAGTTGCACCGTGGGGTCTTCCGAGGGAAAGAACAGCGGCGCAAAATAAATGGCGCAAAAGGCATAGACGTAAAAGTCGAACCATTCCACCAGATTGCCCGAAGACGCCGCGACAATGGCGAAAATGCGCTTGCGCTTTTCTTCCGCGGAGTAATGGGGTATGGCGGGGGAGATTGCGGTAGTAGTCATGGTTTTAGTCGTTAGAATTGCGAGAACGGAACCTATGGTCGGTGGCCACTTGCTGACTGCCGGAACAAGGACTGGGTCTGTAGAACGGAATGCCCGGGGTACTAGGTGTACAAAGAAAACCGCAAGGGTACGGATGGAGCGGTATGGCTTACAGAACGTTCGTGATGTGGAAAAACAGAGGGAATTTTAATCTCTTTTCTGTGATGCAGGAAATCGGCCAGGGATGGATTCCGCGTCCTTTTTCTTTATGTAATTGGTACTTACAAATATGAATATTGAGTGCTTGGTCAATTTTTCATTCGCGGATTTGCGGCTGAAATGACCGCCGCGTTTGTGTATTCCGCGTCGCGCTATCCGGTGCCCGAAGACGAAATGGAGTTCTCCGCCATTCGCGCCCAGGGCAGCGGGGGCCAGAACGTCAACAAGGTTTCCAGCGCGGTTCATTTGCGGTTTTCGATTCCGGATTCCTCCTTGCCCGAAGCCGTCAAAGAACGACTGCTGGCATTGCGCGACCAGCGCATTTCGGCCGATGGCACGGTGATCATCAAGGCACAGGGCAGCCGCAGCCAGCCGCAGAACAAGCTGGAGGCCATCGCCCGTCTGCAGGCCCTGGTCGACAGCGTCGCCGTCCCGCCCAAGCACCGCAAGCCCACACGCCCCACCCTGGCTTCAAAACGCCGGCGCCTGCAGGGCAAGGCCACCAGGGGGCAGGTGAAGCGTTTGCGGGGCCGGGTGGGCGAGGGCGACTGATCGGGCGCGTACCGCCTGATCCGGACAGGCGCGCCAATCCCGGCCGGCATTTCCATACTCGCGCAGGCCGCCCGGATTCGGGGCGATCCGGCATTTTCCGCCCCGTATTAGGGCGGCAATCGTGCACCGGCGGCGCAGCCAGGTTGTTTGCCCGAACGCGCAACAAGGGGTATTCCTCAACTTACAAGAAGCTGGCATGGATATTGCTTTTATTGAAAACGAAGGTTTGTTTCCGCTTTCGTCAAATCAAGGAGCATGTCATGGTTCGATCCCTGTTTCCCAAAACTGCGCTGTTTGCGGCGCTGGCGTTCGCCGCCGCCCATAATGCCTGCGCGCAAAATAGCGAGCCGTCCGCCGCGCCGTCCGATTTCACCTTTACGGCGAATATGTCGCTGGCCAGCCAATACCGCTACCGGGGCCTGATGCAAACCAATAACAAGCCCGCCGTGCAAGGCGGCTTCGACCTGGCGCATTCAAGCGGGTTTTATATTGGCAACTGGAATTCCAGCATAAGCTGGCTGGGCGATTCGAGCCCCGACGTGTCCGCACCGGTCGAAATGGATTTTTATGCGGGCTATACGCACACGGTATGGCGCGATCTGAGCGTAGATGTGGGCGTGCTGCAGTATTACTACCCCGGCAGCTACCCCGAAGGCTATACCAGCCCCAATACCACGGAAGGCTACGTGGGGCTGGCTTACGGGCCGGTCAAGTTCAAGTATTCGCACGCCTTCACCAACCTGTTCGGCGTGCCGGACAGCAGGAACAGCCAATACTACGATTTGTCGGGCAGTTTCCCGACCGGGGTCTGGGATTTGAACCTGGATGCCCATGTGGGCTACCAAAAGGTGCGTCACCTGGATGACGGTTCGTATGCCGACTGGTCGCTGGGCTTGAGCAAGACGTTCGACAAGCGGTTCACCGTCAAGCTGGCGTATGTGGACACCAATGCCAAGCGCAGCGTCTATACCAATACGAAAGACCGGTATGTCGGCAGCGCCGCCGCCGTGCTGTCGGTGACGGCCAGCTTCTAGAGTTGCGCCTGGCGGGGCGCGGGTGAATCCTGCGAGTCGGCCTGGGTGACGGAGCCGCCGGCGGGCACGTCGGTGGTCAGCCAGACATTGCCGCCGATGACACAGCCTTTGCCCAGCGTGACGCGGCCCAGTATGGTGGCGCCGGCATAGATGACGACGTCGTCTTCGACGATGGGGTGGCGCGGCAGCCCTTTTTGCAGCCCGCCGCGAGCATCGGCCGGAAAGCGTTTTGCGCCCAGCGTGACGGCCTGGTAGATGCGCACCCGTTCGCCGATGATGGCGGTTTCGCCGATGACCACGCCCGTGCCGTGGTCGATGAAGAAGCTGGCGCCGATTTGCGCGCCGGGGTGGATGTCGATGCCGGTCTGGCTATGGGCCAGTTCGGACGAGATGCGCGCCAGCAGGGGCAGGTCGTTGCGGTACAGTTCGTGGGCGATGCGATGGTAGATCATGGCCAGCACGCCCGGATAGCACAGCAGGACTTCGTCCACCGAATGCGCCGCCGGGTCGCCCCGGTAGGCGGCCACCACGTCGCTGTCCAGCAGCGAGCGGATGTGCGGCAGGGCGGCGGCCAGTGCGGTAATGGCCTTGACGGCGCGTTGTTCGACCTGGTCGGCGGGGCAGAGATCCTGGCGGTGCTGATAGCGCAGCTCCAGCCTGGCCTGGGCCAGCAGCCCGTGCAGGGCGGATTCCAGCGTATAGCCAACGTAGAAGTCCTCGCCTTCGTGGCGCAGGTCGGTGGGCCCGAGCCGCATGGGAAAGAGGGCGGCTTTCAGGTCGTCCATGATTTGCGAAATGGCGTCGCGCGAAGGAAATTCGCGTTCGCCCGGCTCGCGCGAGCGCATCTGGGAGTCTCGCCATTGCTGCCTGATGGCGCTTAGCGAATGGACGATTGGAGCAATATCGAAAACGGCCATGGAGCTTTTCAATAGTTCGTGGACAAGCTTGAAATGTTACCACCCTATTCTGGTATCTTTATGGCTTTCCAAGCACGCAGTGGGTGATTCGTACATGAAGCCGTTGGTTTTGATTTTCAGCCCCTTGATCGAAGCGCACCGAGCCCAGATCGCGCAGCGCTACGATATTCTGTACGCGCCCAATGCCGGCACGGTGGACGAGCAGTTGGCGGTCTGCAACCCCGAGGTCAGGGCCGTGCTTACCAACGGCCCCATCGGGCTGTGCCGCGAAGCCATCGACGCCATGCCCAAGCTCGAACTGGTCTGCGCGCTGGGCGTGGGCTACGAAAAAATCGCCATCGAGCATGCGCGCGCCCGGGGCATCGCCCTGGGCAATGGCGCCGGCAGCAACTCCGATTGCGTGGCCGACCATGCCATGGCCTTGCTGCTTGCCGCCGTGCGCAATATCGCCGGCTACAACACGGCGGTGCAAAACGGCCTGTGGCGCGACGGTATTCCGTGGTCGCCCAATGTGTCGGGCAAGCGCCTGGGCTTGCTGGGCCTGGGCGATATCGGCGGGAAAATCGCGCGTCGCGCGCAGGCCTTCGATATCGAGGTGGGCTATCACAGCCGCCGGGCCCGTCCCGATGCGCCGTACGCCTATCATGCAACGCTGCGCTCGCTGGCGCAGTGGTGCGATTTTCTGGTGGTGGCGACGCCCGGCGGGGCGCAGACCAGGCATCTCGTGAATGCCGAGGTGCTCGACGCCCTGGGGCCCGCAGGCTTCGTCGTGAATATTTCGCGCGGCAGCGTGGTGGATTCCGCCGCGCTGGGGCGGGCCGTGCGCGATGGCCGCATTGCGGGTGCGGCGCTGGATGTCTACGAAGGCGAACCCAGGCCGTTGCCCGAATTGCTGGGCTTGAGCAACGTTATTTTCACGCCGCATATCGCGGGCTGGTCGCCCGAGGCTGTGCAGAACTCCGTCAGCCAGTTCCTGCGTAATGCCGATGGGCACTTTGCCGGGCGCGGCCCCGTCAGTCCCATTGTGGGAAACGCGGCCGAGTGAACGGTTAAAACTCTTCCCAGTCGTCGTTCCTGGCTGCGTACATTCGGGCGGAGTTCGCGCCGCCCGCCATTGCGGGTACCAGCGGAGCCATTGCGGGAGCATGCAGGGCCTTGGCGGGAGACAGCCGCGGCGAAGCGGCCGCCGTGTCGACCGCCGGCGATGGCAGCGCCTCGGCGTCGTCCGCGCCCGTTGCGGTTTGAGCCTCCTGCTGGTCGATTTTGAACACCCCGACCACCTTGACCAGTTGCTGCGCCTGTTCCTTCAGGCTGTCGGCGGCAGCCGCCGATTCCTCCACCAGCGACGCGTTCTGCTGGGTAACGTCGCTGAGCTGGGTGACGGCCTCGTTGATCTGGCCCAGGCCCGAGGTTTGTTCGGCGGTGGCCGCGCTGATTTCGTTGATGAGGTCGGTGACCCGCTTCACATGCTGAACGATGTCCTGCATGGCTTCGCCGGCGGCATCCACCTTTTGGGTGCCGATGTCCACTTTCTGCACGCTGTCGTCGATGAGCGATTTGATGTCTTTGGCGGCCGAGGCGCTTTTTTGCGCCAGGCTGCGCACTTCGCTGGCGACCACGGCAAAGCCGCGGCCCTGTTCTCCGGCGCGCGCCGCTTCGACGGCGGCGTTGAGCGCCAGGATGTTGGTCTGGAAGGCGATGCTGTCGATCACGGCGATGATGTCGACGATCTTGCGGGACGATGTATTGATTTCTCCCATGGTCGAGACCACGTCGTTGACGGCCGAGCCGCCCTTGACGGCGGCATCGCTGGCGGAAGAGGCCATTTGCGCCGCCTGCTTGGCGATGTCGGCGTTGTTCTTGACGGTGCTGGAGAGCTCGTCCATGGCCGCGGCGGTCTGGGTGAGATTGGCCGCCTGTTCTTCGGTGCGCTGCGAAAGGTCGGCGTTGCCGGCGGCGATCTGGTTGGAGCCCGTGGCAATGTGGTCGCTGCTGTTGCGCACGGTGGCCACGACATTGAGCAGTGATTCCTGCATGGTGGCCATGGCCTGGATGACGCTGCCAGCCATGGCCTTGCCGACGTTGAGGCGCGACGACAGGTCGCCCTTGGCGATGGCGTTGGCGGCCTGGGCCACCTGGGAGGGCTCACCGCCCAGTTGCCGCGTCAGGCCGCGGGTCAGCAGCGAGCCTAGAATGATGGCGATCAGCGCACCGCCCAGGGTCAGGGCTATCATCATCTTGAGGGTGTCGTCGTAAATGGTCTGGATGTCCGCCGCGAACTGCATGGCGTTGCCTTCCCGCTCCATTTCCAGTTGCTGCAGCAATTGTTCGGCAACGCTGCCCAGGGGCCGGACCTCGCCGAACAGGCGATCGGTGGTGTCCAGCCGGCCCAGCGTTTCGGAGGCCTGTTCCTTGACGATGTCCTTGACCGCCTTGTTGTAGGCATTGACCGCGTCGAGGGCTTGCTGGATGTCGGCCTTGTCTTTTTCCGACGTAGCCAGCTTCAGCAGGCTTTGGAGTTCTCGCACGGAGGCGCTGAAGTGCTCGTCGATGGCAAAGTATTCGTGATGATAGGCGCCTTCCGTGGTTGTCAGCAAGGTGCTGCGCACCGCGCGACCCATGGCGATGAGATGCTGATCGGCGCTGGAGGCATGCAATATGCCCTTGAGTTCGAGGTCGTACATTTGCGCGGCCATGGTGTTGATTTGCCGCGTTGAATGGATGCCTACGACCCCGATGATGGCGGCGATGGCCGCCACGACCAAAAAGCCGCCGATCAGTTTGGTTTTGACCTTCATGTTGCTGAACCGGCCCATTGTGCTCCCCTCTTATTAAAAATCTGCTATCTCGGGTAACGGCAGCCAGTCTTCAATCTTTACCGCTATCTTTACCGTTTTCGGGCATTCCGGATGTTTTTCGGGGATTGCGGCTTTACGTGCAGAAAGCAATGGCAGGCATGATCGTTGACGATGCCGGTGGCCTGCATCCAGGCGTAGACGATGACCGGCCCTACGAATTTGAAGCCGCGTTTCTTCAGGGCGGTCGATATTTCCTGCGAAAGAGGGGTTTGGGCAGGCGCGGGCCCGCCATTGCCCAGGATGGGCGCGTCGCCGGCCATGCCCCAGATGAAGCTTGCAAAGTCCTCGCCGGCGTCCCGCATGGCCAGGTAGGCGCGGGCGTTGCCTATGGTTGCTTGTATTTTTGCCCTGGATCGCACGATGCCGGCGTTGGCCATGAGGCGTTCGACGTCCGCCTCGGTATAGGCGGCGATGGTTTCGGGCAGGAAGTGTTCAAAGGCCTCGCGGAAAGCCGCGCGTTTCTTGAGTATGGTGCTCCATGAAAGTCCGGCCTGGAAGCCGTCCAGCATCAGCTTTTCCCACAAGGCGCGGCTGCCGTGCTCGGGGCGGCCCCATTCGTTGTCGTGGTAGTCGGCCATGAGCGGATCGCCATTGGCCCAGGTACAGCGTTCTTCGGCGCGGACGGCGGTTTTCTTCGGCATAGCAGGGGCTCCGTGGTTGCGGGGTTTGCCCAGGATGCGGCAGTGTGCCGGGGCAAGCCTGGACGATGTTGATTCAAGGGCGTTTCTAGGTATTATCGCTAGATTGGCAAGCGGAAAGTGGGTAACTATAGTGGGCCTTGTGGGATAATGCCGCTTTTCAGGCTTGGCGTGTTGCCGTTTTCAATACTGTTTCTGACAAGAACCGATACGAACGAACCATAAAAACATGACCTTACGTCTCGAGCTGCAGAAAATCACTAAAAAATATCCTGCTGTCATCGCCAACGACGGGGTCAGCATTTCGGTCGAGCCGGGTGAAATCCATGCCGTGCTGGGTGAAAACGGCGCGGGCAAGTCCACCCTCATGAAAATCATCTACGGCGCGGTCGAGCCCGATGCCGGCACCGTCATCTGGAATGGCGAACCCGTGCAAATCGCCAATCCGGCGGCGGCGCGCCAGCTTGGCATTGCCATGGTGTTCCAGCATTTTTCGCTGTTCGACACCCTGACGGTAGCTGAAAACATTGCATTGGGCCTGCCGTCCAATACCAAGATCGCCGAGCTCGAGCAGCGCATCGCCGATACCGCCCGCCAGTACGGGCTGGAACTCGAACCGGCCCGCCATGTGCACACCCTGTCGGTGGGTGAGTGCCAGCGGGTGGAAATCGTCAGGGCGCTTCTGGCAAAGCCTCAACTGCTCATCCTGGACGAGCCCACTTCGGTGCTGACGCCGCAGGCTGTCGGGCGTTTGTTCGACACCTTGCGCAAGCTGGCTTCCGAAGGCTGCAGCATTTTGTACATCAGCCATAAGCTGGATGAAATCCGCGCCTTGTGCCATACCTGTACCGTGATGCGGGGGGGCAAGGTTACCGGGGTATGCGATCCGCGCGAGGAAACCGAAGCCAGTCTTTCCCGGCTCATGATCGGCTCCGAGCCGGCGGCCACCTCGCTGAGCGAACGCGCTCCCGGCGCCGGGATACTGGCGGCGCGCAATTTGTCGCTGGACAAGAACCATCCCTTCGCCGTCGAGTTGCGCGACATCAATTTCGAGGTGCGCGCCGGCGAAATCCTGGGCGTGGCGGGCGTTTCGGGCAATGGCCAGCAGGAACTGCTGGCCGCGCTGTCCGGCGAGGATCCGCGTGCGGCCAATGACGCCATCGTGCTGGAGGGCCGGCCCATGGGCCGGCGTTCAGCGGCCTGGAGGCGGGGGCATGGCCTGGCTTTCGTGCCCGAAGAAAGGCTGGGGCGCGGGGCCGTTCCCGAAATGAGCCTGGCGCAAAACATCCTGTTGTCGCATCAAACCGAAGCGACCCTGGGATTCGGCATGGTGCGGGCCGGCGGAATCGCGCGCGCGGCGCAAGACATCATCGAGCGTTTCCACGTCAAGGCGGGCGGGCCCGGCGCGCTGGCCTCCAGTCTTTCGGGGGGCAATCTGCAAAAGTACATCGTCGGGCGCGAAGTCAGCCGCCGGCCCAAGGTCTTGCTGGTGGCGCAACCCACATGGGGGGTCGATGTCGGCGCGGCCGCGCAAATCCGCGGCGAACTTCTGGCGCTGCGCGACCAGGGCTGCGCATTGCTCGTCATTTCCGAAGAGCTCGACGAGCTGTTCCAGATTTCCGACCGCCTGGTCGTCATGGCCAAGGGAAAGCTGTCGCCGTCGATCAAAACATCCGAAGCCAGTCTCGATCAGGTCGGGCGCTGGATGAGCGGCTTGTGGCCGCAGGCGGATGCCGACGAGCAGGAGGCGCGCCATGCTCAGGCTTGAGCCTCGTGCCGTACCCTCGAGATTCATGTCGTGGTTTTCGCCGGTGCTGGCGGTATTGCTTACCGTGGTATGCGGCATCATCCTGTTCACGGCGGTGGGTAAAGATCCCTGGGCCAGTCTGGGCGTGTTCTTCCTCGAGCCCATCAAGGACTTGCGCGGCTGGACCGAGGTGGGCGTCAAGGTTGCGCCGCTGCTGCTTGTCTCCGTGGGGCTGGCCATCTGCTTTCGCGCCAATTATTTCAACATCGGGGCCGAGGGCCAACTGGTGATCGGCGCCATTGCCGCGGGATCGGTCGTGCTGTATTTCGATCATGGCGAAGGGGGCGGCGCGCTCTTCATTGCCTTGGCCTTGATTGCCGGCGCGGTGGGCGGGGCTATCTGGGGCGGCATCGTCGCCTGGCTGCGCGACCGCTACAACGCCAACGAAATCCTGGTGTCGCTGATGCTGGTCTACGTGGCGCAGTTGCTGCTCAGCTATCTGGTTCATGGCGTGCTCATGGATCCCGACGGCTTCGGCTTTCCGCAGTCGCGCCTGTTTTCCGACGGCTTCCTGCTGCCCATGGTCATTCCGGGCACGCGCCTGCATCTGGGCATTGTTCTGGCACTGCTGGCGGCGCTGCTGGGTTGGGTATTCATGGCGCGCAGCTTTTCGGGCTTCAAGCTGCAAGTGGGCGGCATGGCACCGCGCGCCGCGCGTTATGCCGGGTTCTCGGCGCGCAAGTCGCTGTGGATCTCCATGCTGGTGTCGGGCGGCCTGGCGGGGCTTGCCGGCGCCTGCGAAGTCATGGGGCCCATTGGTCAGCTTACGCCGTCGGTGTCCCCGGGTTACGGTTTTGCCGCCATCATCGTGGCGTTCGTCGGACGCCTGCATCCGCTTGGCGTTATTTTTTCCAGCTTCATCATGGCGCTTCTGTACATAGGCGGCGAGCTGTCTCAATCGCGGCTGGGCATGCCCAGCGCCATTACAGGCGTGTTCCAGGGCATCTTGCTGTTTTCGCTGCTGGCGTGCGACGTCCTTATCCACAATAAATTGCGCTGGAGGAAATAATGGACGCGCTGGCACCGCTTATCGCAGCCGCCATCAATTCAGGCACGCCGCTCATGCTGGCGGCCCTGGGGCTGCTTATCAATGAAAAATCCGGGGTCATCAATCTGGGCGCCGAAGGCATGATGTTGATGGCGGCGGTGGTGGGGTTTGCCGTAACCGTCGACTCGGGCAGTTCCCCGCTGGGTTTCCTGGCCGGAGCCTGCGCGGGCATGGTGCTTGCCGCGCTGTTCGCCTGGCTCACGGTGTGGCTGGGCGCCAATCAGGTGGCCACCGGGCTGGCGCTGTCCCTGTTCGGGGCGGGCGCTTCGGCCTATCTGGGCATCGATTATGTGGGCAAGACCCTCAGCAATCATGCCTACGGCATTCCCTTGCTCGAAGACGTCCCCTTTTTTGGCACGGCCTTGTTCCGCCAGCATCCGGTGGTGTATTTGTCGCTGCTGCTGTGCGCCGCCATTGTCTGGTTCCTGTACCGTACCCGCTCCGGCCTGATTTTGCGCTCGGTGGGGGAATCCCCGTCGTCCGCCCATGCCCTGGGCTACAACGTGCGCCGCATCCGCCTGTATGCGCTGCTGTTCGGCGGCTTGTGCTGCGGCCTGGCCGGCGCCTTCATGTCGCTGGTGTATACGCCCATGTGGGTCGAGAACATGGTGGCCGGGCGCGGCTGGATCGCGCTGGCGCTGACCACCTTCGCCACCTGGCGGCCGGTGCGTGTCATGGCGGGGGCCTATCTTTTCGGCGGCATCACCATTTTTTCCTATTACATGCAGGCGCGCGGCGTGCCCATCGCCTCGCAGTTGCTGTCCATGCTGCCCTATCTTGCAACCGTCGTGGTTCTGGTCTTAATATCGCGCAATGCGGGGTGGATCAGGCTGAATATGCCGGCGTCGCTTGGCAGGAATTTCAATCCCAACGCATAGTGCGCGGTTCGGCCGGCACGGATCCCCGGCTTCGGGGCCTTGAATACGCCGACCGGCCAAACCGTCTACTGGAACTATAAAAATCGAAGCGCCCCATTATTCACCCAGAGAGAGAAGCCATGTATAAGAAATTGATACGCCGCACCATGTTGGCGCTTGCCGCCGCCCCAGTCATGGCATTGTCCAGCTATGCGCATGCCGCCGATACGCCGCTGAAAGTCGGTTTCGTCTATGTCAGCCCCGTCGGCGAGGCCGGGTGGAGCTGGCAGCAAGACCTCGGCCGCCGCGAGATGGAAAAAAACCTCGGAGACAAGGTCAAGACGCAATACGTTGAAGACGTTCCCGAAGGCGCAGATGCCGAGCGCGTCATCCGCGATCTGGCGCAGCAGGGCAACAAACTCATCTTTACGACCTCGTTCGGCTACATGAACCCCACGCTCAAGGTCGCCAAGCAGTTTCCCGACGTGAAGTTCGTGCATTCCACAGGCTATAAAACCGCGCCCAACGTGGCCACGACCAATGCGCGTTTCTACGAGGCGCGCTATCTGGCCGGCATCGTGGCGGGCAAAATGACCAAGACCAATATCGCCGGGTATGTGGGGGCGTTTCCCATCCCCGAGGTACTGCAGGGCATGAACGCCTTCATCCGGGGCATGCGCAGCGTCAATCCCAAGGCCGAGGTGCGCGTCATCTGGGTGAACAGTTGGTTCGATCCGGGCAAGGAACGCGACGCGGCCCTCGCGCTCATCGGACAGGGCGCCGACGTGCTCACCCACCATACCGACTCCACCGCCACCGTGCAGGTCGCCGAGGAAAAGGGTGTGTATGCCGTGGCTTATCACTCCAACATGATCAAGTTCGGCCCCCACGCGCAAATCGCGGCGGTCACCCATCATTGGGGCAAGTACTTCACCAAGGAAGCTCTGGACGTCATCAACGGCACCTGGAAGCCCGACAGCACCTGGGGCGGCCTCAAGGAAGGCATGGCCGTCATCGAAGGCTTCGGCCCGGCCGTGCCCGACGACGTCAAGAAGCTGGTCATGGAAAAGCGCGGCGAGATCATCGCCGGCAAGCTGACGCCGTTCGATGCGCCCATCGTCACCAACGAAGGCAAGACCGTCCTCGCCAAGGGCTCGCTCGACGACAAAGGCCTGAACCAGATGAACTACTACGTGCAGGGCATCGTCGGCAAACTGCCCACCAGCAAGTAGCCTCCGCCACCCCCGAAAAGCCGGCAGCCGCGAGGCCGCCGGCTTTTTTGTGCGTAGCATTGAGGGGGGCACTTCGGGGTACACTTTGATTCGTTCACAAAGATTGGGAGTCGACATGAAATTGGCATTTGCCTTCGCCGGATTGGCGTTTATAGGCGCCGCGGCCGTCGCTGCGCCCGGCATGCAGGACATGCAGGGCATGAAAAGCATGCAGGAAATGAAAACCATGAAGGACATGGAGCCGCCCATGGTCATGGGCCACGACCATGCGCCGAATGCCGCCGCGGCCAAGGTTTCCAGCACGCTTACGGTGTCCGACTGCTGGATTCGTTCTTTGCCCCAGCCCAGTCCTTCGGCGGGCTATTTTGTCGTGCACAATTCGGGCTCCAGCCCGGCCAAGCTCAAGTCGGCCACCTCGGACGCCTACGGCATGATCATGCTGCACAAAACCACCACCGAAGGCGGCATGAGCAAGATGTCCATGACGCACGACATCACCATCCCGGCCAAGGGCAAGCTCGAGTTCAAGCCCGGCGGCTATCACGCCATGCTTGAGAAAGCGCACGGCCCCATTGCGGTGGGCAGCTCCGTGGCCATGGAGTTCTTGTTCGACTCGGGCGAGAAAGCCCAGGCCGCGTGCGAGGTCAAGCCGGCCAATACCCTGGCTCATTGAGCGTCGATAGAAATCGCAACACCCGTTCGTTGAACGCCCTGGGGTTGGCCAGGTTCATGCCGTGCGCGGCCAGTGCGATGGTATCGCGCTGGGCGTGGGGAATCCTGGCTTGCAGGGCGTCCATGACCGTCCGGTACCTGGCAGGGCTGTCGGCGCCGCCCAGCAGCAGCACGGGGCATTGCAGTTGTTGCGCGCGATCCGCCTCGAACACCAGGCCGGTTTCGTTGATCTGCGAAAGCAGCGTCCCGGTATTGTCCCGTACCATGGTCTTGAACCAGCTCACCATGTGGCGCCAGGTGCCTTCGCCATTGACCGTGTCGACAAAGTTTTCCAGCGCGGCATCGGTATTTCCGGCCAGCAATGCATCCACTGTCTTGCGCAAAAGGGCGTGCGTGCCGCCTTCGTGTCCGATGCGAAAGCCGGGGTCGGCCAGTATCAGCGATTGAACCAGATCCGGGGCAGCCAGGGTCGTCTCCAGGGCGATGTGCGCGCCGCGCGAGTGTCCCAGCACATGCACGCGCTGCCCTCCCAAATGACGGCGTATGAAAGCTATCAGATCCCGGCTGTGCTGGGCGACGTTGAAGCTCGGGTCGGCGGCCTGGAATGCGCCGGGCCAGTAGCCGCGCAGGCTGGGCGCGATGACCCGGCAGCGTTGCCCCAACGCGGCGAGCTGCCAGCGCCAGTAGCGGTAGTCGCACAGCGAACCGTGGATCAGCAGCAGGATATCGCCCGCGCCCGCCTGAGTGTAGGCAAGGGGGTAGTCGAGTTCGTCGGCGAAAAACTGCGGAAGGTCGAGATTGGGTTGAAGCATGGTGGAACTGGAAAGTGATGTTGACAGGCCCTAGCCGGTCAGGAGGCCGTCGACCAGGACATAGGGCAGGCCCTGGCTGGATGCTTCCACCCGGGCGCGGATCGAGAACGTGGCGGCCAGGGATTCGGCGGTAATGACCGCGCCGGGCGCGCCGCTGCCGACGAGCTTGCCGTCGCGCATCAGCAGGGCCTGGTCGCAATACCGCAGGACGGTGTTCAGGTCATGCAGGACGATCAGCGTCGACAGCTTGCGCTCGCGCGTCAATTGCCCAAGCAACTGCATGACGTGGTGCTGGTGGTTCAAGTCCAGCGAAGCCAGCGGTTCGTCCAGCAGCAGAACGTCGGGCTCGTGGCAAACAGCCTGGGCCAGTCCCACCAGTTGCTTCTGGCCGCCCGATAGTTCGTCCAGATAGCGGTTGGCCAAATGAGCGATGCCCAGCTCTTCGAGGGCGTTCATGATGGCCGATAGTTCGTTGCGGCGATCCAGAGGCCGGCGCGCGCGCAGCGCGACCAGCAAGGATTCGACGACGGTCAGATGGATGTCGCCCGGCAATGTCTGCGGCAGATAGCGGATGTATTCGGCGCGCGCGCTGGCATGCAATGCACGCAGGTCGCGGCCCGACAGGCTCAGTTCGTTGCATGACGATGGCACGAGGCCCGCCAGGCTCTTGAGCAGTGTGGATTTGCCGCTGCCATTGGGCCCCATCAGCCCAACCAGCGAGCCGGGCGCAAGCTGCGGAAGGTTCAGCGCCTCGAGTATGGCGCGGCCGCGCAGGCGGGTGCCAAGGCCCGATACCCGCAGGCCTTCTGCAACGGCTTGAGGCGTTTTGGCCATGGTCATTGCGCGGCTTGCCGGCGCATGACGGCGACCATGAAAAAGGGGATGCCCACCAGGGTGGTGACGATGCCCACGGGCAGAACCATGTCGGGACTGATGAGTTTCGAGGCGATTGCCGAGGCGATGAGAATGGCGCTGCCGACCAGCGCGCTGGCCGGCAGGTACCAGCGATGATCTTCGCCCCAAAGGCTGCGGGCGATGTGCGGCGCGATCAGTCCGATGAAGCCGATGACTCCCACCAGCGAGACGGCAAGCGCGCTGAGCAGGCTGATGCGCAGCAGCGCGGCCCGGCGCACGCGGTTCGTATTCACGCCAAAGCTGATGGCGCGCTCTTCGCCGAAGCGCAGGGCGGTAAGCTGCCAGGCGCTGCGCATGGAAAACGGCGCCACGACAAGCAAGGCCGCCAGCATGGCGATCAATCCGGACCAGCTCGACCTGCTCAGGCTGCCCATCATCCAGAAGATCAGGTCTTGCAGCGCCGAGGCATTGGCCAGGAACTGCACCAGGGACAGCACGGCATTGAAGGTGAACACCAGGGCAATGCCGAACAGGACGATGCCCGCGGCGCCCAGGCGGGCTCTGCGCGCCACGCCGTCGAGCAGCGCGGCGCAGGCCGCGGCAAGGATGAATGCGTTTGCCGTCAGAGCCCAGGAGTCGGGTATTCCGGGCACATGCATGCCCAGAACCAGGGTAAGCGCGGCGCCCAGGGCGGCGGCCGATGAAATGCCCAGGGTGAATGGGCTGGCCAGAGGATTGTCCAGGACGGTTTGCATCTCGGCGCCGGCCAGGCCCAGGGCTGCGCCGACGGCCAGGGCCATGAGGGCCTGCGGCAGCCGGATTTCCCAGACGATGAGGCCAAGGGCCGTGTCGCCGCCCGCGCCGCTTAGCGCGCTGCGCAAGGCGTCGGATCCAAGCAGGCCTGCCGGCCCGATCAGCGCATCCAGCAGCAGCAAGCCGAGTACGGCAGCGCCCAGCAACGCCAGCCCGGTGCCTTTGCGCCTTGAAAGGCGCTGATGGCCGCGGGCGGCGGCGGATGCGGCGTCCGGCATTACTGCAGGAGTTTCAGGCGGCTCTTGGCCGTATCAGCCGCGGAGCTCTGGGGGTAGTCCTTGATGATTTTCTGCAGGCTGGCCTTGGCCCCCGCCATGTTGTTGAGCTCGATCTGGCTGGCGGCCACGATGAGCAGCGCGTCCGGAGCGCGCGCATCGGTCGGGCTGGCTTGAACCATGCCCTGCAGGTTCTGGATGGATCCCTTGTAGTCTTTGCTGGCGTACTGGCTGCTGCCTTGATAGAACTTGGCTTCCGCGGCGAGCTGGCTGCTGGGATAGTTGCTGAGGAAGGTGCCGAAGCCGGCGGCGGCCTCTTTGTATTTGCCGCTGCGGAACAAGCCCATGGCGCTGTTGAATGACGCCTGCTCTTGAGGATTGCCGACCTGGATGGAACTGCCGCCGGATTGATCTTCGCTGGATCGTTTGTTGACGTCCAGTTCCCAGCGAATGCGCTCCAGCTGCCCGCGCATTTCCGTCATTTCGTGCTGCATGGTCTCCATCTGGTCGGCCAGTTGCAGGCGCGCGTTTTGGTTTTGATCGGTGAGCTGCTTGATTTGCTGGCGCAGATCCAAGATGGCGCGTCGCGCGTCGTCGTCGGCAAAGGCGTGTGCCGGAGCGCAGGCAAGCGCCGTGATGGAAAGCGATGCAGCCAGCAGTATTGTGCGCAATGATAGTGAAGAGACGCTCATTATGGTTTCCGTTCAAATAAAAAAACGCCGCGGCGGAAAAGCCGCCACGGCGCTGTTGCGACTAACGCCTAGATATTAACGTTGATAAACGATATCTGCACGGCGGTTTTCAGCGTAGTCGGCTTCGGTGTTGCCAAGCGCCTTGGGACGCTCTTTACCAAAGCTGATGGCTTCGATTTGGTCGGAATGAACGCCAAGCAGCGTCATCATGCGGGCGACGGCGTCGGAACGGCGCTGGCCAAGAGCCAGGTTGTATTCCGAGCTGCCGCGGGCGTCGGCGTTGCCTTCGATGCGGATTTTTTGCTGAGCGTGGCTGGTGAGGTACGAGGAGTGCATTTCAACCAGGCTGCGGTATTGATCCGGCACGACGTAGCTATTGAACTCGAAGTAGACCGAGCGCTGTTGCGCGAGCGGGCTTTGAGGGTTGAACGGATCCATGACCTGCCCGGAGTTGGCGCCTTCCGACCCCGAACCCTTGCCGGCGTTCTGGTCGAGGGGGACCGAGCTGCAGGCTGCCAACGTGGCGGCTAATGCAGCAATACTTAGGCTTTTTGCAATGCGCGAGCTCATTTAAGTTCCTTTGAGAAAAGAGTCACACTAAAAACTAATTGGTAAATGGTCCCCAGGTAGGCTCGCGAACCTTGCCGTCGAGCGCTGACAAGGTCTGGCGTACCCGGCCATCTGTCGATACCACGGCCAGAACGCTGCGACCGCCCTGAACCGAGCTATAGAGGATTTGCATGCCGTTGGGCGCAAAACTGGGTGATTCGTCGTCCGGCCCCGCGGTCAACAATTGCTCGCCGCCGGTGCTCATGTTTTGCATCCCGATGCGGAATGCTCCGTCCCTGCGAGTAACGTACGCCAGGTTCTTGGCATCTGGCGAGATGGCTGGTGAAACATTGTAACTACCGCTGAAGGTGATGCGCTGGGCGTCGCCGCTGGCGAGATTGACCCGATAGATTTGCGGCGCACCGCCTCGGTCGCTGGTGAAGACCAGCGAGCCGCCGTCCGGCGTGTATTGCGGTTCGGTATCGATGAGGGGCGAGCGCATGACCCGGCGCAGGTTCGATCCGTCGGCGTTGATCGTGTAGATTTGCGAGATGCTGTCGCGCGAAAGCACCACGGCAAGCTGCTGCCCGTTGGGCGACCAGGTCGGCGCGCTGTTGTTGCCCTTGAAGTTGGCGATGGGGAATCGTTGCCCCGTTGCCAGGGTCTGGATGTACACCACGGGCTTGTTGCTCTCGAAGCTGACGTAGGCCAGCTTTTTGCCATCGGGCGACCAGGAGGGCGAAATGATGGAGTGTTTGGAACGCAGCATGACTTGCGGATTTTGCCCGTCGGCGTCTGCAATTTGTAACTCATAGGTGTTGCCCTTTTGCAACACATAGGCAATGCGGGTGGAGAACACACCGCGCACGCCGGTGATTTTTTCGTAGATGCGGTCGGCGATCTGGTGCGCGATGCGGCGCAGTTCTTTTTCGGATCCGGTGAAGGCTACGCCGTCGAGCTGGCTTTTGCGCACCGAGTCGCCCAGGCGATAGCTGACCGAGTATTGGCCGCCCGATTGGCTGATGGAGCCGTAGGCCAGATAATCGGCGCCGCGCGAGCGCCAGTCGTCGTAGGAAACCGGCGTTTCGGCGGTAAGGCTGGCGCCGGCGGCGCTGATCAGGCGGAACTGGCCCGAGCGGGTCAGGTCGGCGCGGATGACTTCGGACACGTACTGGCCTTGCGGGTCGCCCGAGAAATCGGCGATGGCTATCGGGTACTGCGTGGCGCCCACTCCCGACATGTCGACGCGAAGCTGGGCATTGGCCTGCGTGGCGGCAAAGAAGGTTGCCAGCAGCATGACCAGCCCTGAAAGCCAGGTTCTCCACGAGCCGCGGGTGGCGGCTTTCGCGAAAGGGGCAACTGTCATATCGGTAATCTCCTATTGTGGGTACATTTGGTAGTTTCCTTCGATGGACGAGGGATACTTCCCATTAGGTGGTTTCGGGAACGGGTTGCAAGCTTTGATGCCGGCCTCGACCGCCCGGTCGAAGCCGGCAATTCCCGAAGAACGCAGAATATCCACCTTGGTGACCGCGTGCTGCACGGGATCTAGTGTAGCTCTGTATTGTACTGTGGGGTTGGGGCCGTTGCGGGGCGGAATCGGGTAAATGACCTTGGGTTCCACGCACTGGCGAATCTGGGCCGCATAGCCGCCATCGCCGCCACCGCCGCCGCGCTGATTGCGGTCGGCCGTGCCGCCGGGAATGCCCGCCGCGCCAAGGGCGTCGCCGCGCATGGCGGCGCGAATGGCGTCGCGCTTGGCGGCGGCCGCTTTCTCGGCGGCGGCCTTGGCTGCAGCGGCTTTCTTCTCGGCGGCGGCTTTTTCCGCCGCTTCCTTGGCCGCTTTCTGATCGGCCGCTTTCTTGGCTTCGGCTTCCTCTTTGGCTTTCTGCTCGGCGGCCGCTTTTTGCTCAGCCGCCTTCTTGGCATCGTCCTTGGCCTTTTGCTCGGCCGCTTTCTTGGCGGCGTCAGCCTTGGCCTTCTTGTCGGCGTCGGCCTTGGCTTTTGCTTCCTCGGCCTTTTTCTCGGCCAATGCTTTTTCGGCAGCCAGTTTGGCGGCTTTGTCCGCCGCCGCTTTCTCGGCCGCTTTTTTCTCGGCCTGCGCCTTTTCGGCGGCCAGGCGTTCCTGCTCCTGCTTCTCGTGCTCTTTGCGGGCTTTCTCGAGCGCGATATCGGGATCGACGGCGGGCTTGGGCGGCGTGGTCACAGGCGGCGCGGGCGTGGGCTTGGGCTGCGGTTGAGGCTCGGGTTGGGGTTCGGGTTTTGGCTGGGGCGTGGGCTTGGGAGGCGGCGCGACCTCGGGCGGAGTCTGGGCGTCGGATTGCTCCGGCTCGGCCGCCGTGGGGGTGGTGCCATTGGCCCAGAGCTCGACCTGAACCGGATTGGGGCTTTTGGGGGGCGACGACAGGAACCCGAACAGCATCAGCAAAAAGACCAGCAAGTGGGCGCTGGCGGCGTAGACCAGCCCGCGACGCTCGTCCTGCTGTTCGGGCGTTCTTGCGAGGGGAGCGTTGGCGTGCCTGGTCTTGGTGTGCTTCATGGGTTGGGGGGATTGTCCGTTGGCGAGCCTGGAGGTATGCCGATTATTTTTTCTTGCCCGTATCGGCGCTCGACTTCTGGTCGACGAGCAGGCCCAGGCGGGTAATGCCGCCGCTGCGCAGTTCGTCCATGACCTTCATCACCTCTTCGTAGGGAACCCGGCCGTCCGCGGCGATGACCACCGGGGTGTCGGCCGTGCTGCGCGACTGCACTTCGCTGACCAGGTTCTGGCTGTCGATTTGCTGGAACTCCGACCCGGCGGTGCGCATGCGCACGGAAATGGATTTGTCTTCGGAAATCTGAACTTCGAGCGGCGTCGTGGGCACCTCGGCCGCCTGGCCGACGGAAGGCAGTTGTATGACGCCCGGCGTGATCATGGGCGCGGTCACCATGAAAATGACCAGCAGCACCAGCATGACGTCAATGTAGGGAACCACATTGATTTCGTTCTTCAGGCGGCGGCCGTTCCGGCCGGAGGAGCCACGGTTCGAAGGCATTAGCGGACCTGACGTTGCAAGATATTGAGGAACTCGTCTATGAAGCTGTCGAAGCGGATAGACAGGCGGTCGATTTCGTTGGTGTAGCGGTTGTAGGCGATGACGGCCGGAATGGCTGCGAACAGGCCGATGGCCGTGGCGATCAGGGCTTCGGCAATACCCGGGGCCACGGCGGAAAGCGTGGCCTGCTGCATGGTGGAAAGACCCAGGAAGGCGTGCATGATGCCCCAGACCGTGCCGAGCAGGCCGATGTAGGGACTGACCGAGCCGGCCGAGGCCAGGAAGTTCAGGTGGGATTCCAGGCCGTCCATTTCGCGCTGGTAGGTGGCGCGCATGGCGCGGCGCGGGCCGTCCAGCAGTGCGTCGCTGGTGCCGTTGCTGCGGCGCGCCTTGATGAATTCGGTCATGCCGGCATCGAAGATGCGGGCCAGGGCGCCATGTTCATCGCGCCGGGTGGCGACCGACTGCTGCAGCACGGACAAGTCGCCGCCCGCCCAGAAATCGTCTTCGAAGCGCCGGGTTTGCTCGTTGGCGCGCTTGAGGGTGGCGCGCTTGCTGAAAATATAGGTCCAGGACAGTACGGAAACGCCCAGCAGGATGAGCATCACGAGTTGTACCGGGACGCTGGCATTGACCAGTAAAGAAAGCAACGAGATGTCGCTGGATGCGTGCATGATTAGTTTTGAACCTTTTCCAGGAGAGTTCTAAGTTCTTGAGGCAGCGCCGCGGGCCGGAAAGTTTCCGTGTCCACGCAGCATATTTGGATATTACTTTCGCAAAGCAGTTCCCCGCCAAGCTCGGCCTGTTGCGTGAAGTCGACCGAGGCGCGGCCCAGGCGCACGATCTGGCTGTGGATGGTGATCAGGTCGTCCAGCCTGGCCGGCTTGCGGTATTGGATGTCGGCGGCCTTGACCACGAACATGCGGTGCTCGCGCCTGGCCAGTTCCGATTGGTTTACGCCCAGGTTCCGCAGCCATTCGGTGCGCGCTCTTTCGAAGAACTTCAGGTAGTTGGCGTAAAACACCACCCCTGCGGTATCGGTGTCTTCGTAATATACGCGTATATCCAGCGTCTGCTTGGGCGTTTCAGTTGACATGGGTTTCGTTGAGCGACGTGACAAGCCCGGCGAGTTCAAGCCGGGCGTCGGGCACATAATAAACCTTTCGGCCTTCCAGTGGGGGCCAAGTGTAATTCAGCGTAATAATTTTAATTGCTCTATTGCATGGGCCAGGGCGTTGTCGACGGGGACATTGCTGGACTGGCCGCTGCGGCGATCCTGGATTTCGACGATGCCGTCCTTCAGGCCGCGATCGCCCACCGTGATGCGCAGAGGCGCGCCAATGAGTTCCCAGTCGGCGAACATGACGCCCGGCCGCGTATCGCGGTCGTCCAGCATGACATCCACGCCTTGCTCCTGGAGCTGCCGGTAAAGCGTTTCGGCGGTGTTGCGCACTGTTTCACTCTTGTAGAAGCCCATGGGGCAGATGACCGCTTCGAACGGCGCGATGGCCTTGGGCCAGATGATGCCCTTGTCGTCGTGGTTCTGCTCGATGGCGGCGGCGGAGATGCGGCTGATGCCGATGCCGTAGCAGCCCATTTGCAACACGGCGGGCTTGCCGTCGGTTTCCAGGAACGTGGCCTGCAGCGCCTTGGAGTATTTGTCGCCCAGGAAAAACACATGCCCGACTTCGATGCCGCGCTGAATCGCCAGTTGTCCGCCTTGCGGGTCGGGGTCGCCGGCGACGACGTTGCGCAGGTCGGCCACCATGGCGGGCTCGGGCAGGTCGCGTCCCCAGTTGACCCCGGTGTAGTGGAAGCCTTCGTCGTTGGCCCCGCAGATGAAGTTGCTCATGTTGGCCACGGTGGAGTCGGCGATGATGGTCATGGCCTCTTGAGTCTGGATGGGGCCCAGGTAGCCGGGCGGGCAGCCGAACGCCCGTTTGATTTCGGCGTCGCTGGCGAATCGATAGCCGCGGTCGAGGCCGGCCAGCTTGCCGGCCTTGACTTCGTTCAGCTCGTGGTCGCCGCGCAGCAGCAGCAGCCACAGGGCGGCCTGGCCGCCGTCTTCTTCGGGTTCGGTGGCCAGCACGATGGCTTTGACGGTGTCCGACAGCGGGCGCTGCAGCAGTTCGGCCACGGCCTCGCACTTTTGCGCGTCGGGGGTGGGCGTTTTGGCCAGCGCTTCGGTGGCGGCGCCGCGCTCGGCGATCAGGCAGGGGGCCTCGGCCAATTCGATATTGGCCGCGTATTGGGACTCGGGGTTGTAGACCAGCAGGTCTTCGCCGGTGTCGGCGATGACCTGGAATTCGTGGCTGCGCGACCCGCCGATGGAGCCGGTGTCGGCGGCAACCGCCCGGAACTCCAGGCCAAGACGCTCGAAGATGCGCATGTAGGCGGCATACATATTGTCGTAGCTGGCTTGCGCCGATGCTTCGTCCCGATCGAAGGAGTAGGCGTCCTTCATGGTGAACTCGCGTCCGCGCATCAGCCCGAAGCGGGGGCGGCGCTCGTCGCGGAACTTGGTCTGGATGTGGTAGAAGTTGACGGGCAGCTGGCGCCAGCTATGGATTTCGTTGCGCGCGATGTCGGTGATGACTTCTTCCGAGGTCGGCTGCAGGACGAAGTCGCGCTGATGGCGATCCTTGATGCGCAGCAGTTCGGCGCCGTATTTTTCCCAGCGGCCCGACTCCATCCAGAGTTCGGCCGGCTGCACCACCGGCATCAGCAGCTCGATGGCGCCCGCCGCGTTCATTTCCTGGCGCACGATGTTTTCGATTTTGCGCAACACCTTGAGGCCCAGGGGCATATAGGTATAGATACCGCCCGCCGCCTTGCGGATCATTCCGGCGCGGGTCATGAGCTGGTGGCTGATGACTTCGGCTTCGGCAGGGGCTTCTTTGAGGGTGTTGATGTGATACTTGGATGCGCGCATGGTAGGGTTCTCGACAGATACGTATAATTGGACGTAATTGTATAAGTTTATAGAGGTGGCCCATGTTAGATCGCGAAGGCTACCGTCCTAATGTCGGCATTATCCTTGTAAACCATAAAAACGAGGTTTTTTGGGGTAAGCGTATTCGGGAGCATGCCTGGCAGTTCCCGCAAGGCGGCATCAAACACGGTGAGAGCCCAGTGCAAGCCATGTATCGTGAGCTTCACGAAGAGGTCGGTTTGCTGCCGGATCATGTCCGGATACTGGGACGGACGCGCGACTGGTTGCGCTACAACGTGCCAAGCGATTTCGTTCGGCGCGATTCGCGCGGCCTGTACAAAGGACAAAAGCAAATCTGGTTCTTGCTGCGGCTGGTCGGCCGCGATTCGGACGTCTGCCTGCGCGCCACGCGGCATCCCGAGTTCGACGCCTGGCGCTGGAACCACTATTGGGTTCCGCTCGATGCCGTCATCGAGTTCAAGCGCGAGGTCTACACCCAGGCGCTCAACGAGCTGGCCGGCGTGCTGTTCAAGCGCGGCCAGGACATCCGCTATTTGCGCCAGCGCGCGCATCGCGGTGGCGCGGCGCCCGACAAAGACCAGGCGCCCACGCCCGGCTAGCGCGCTGTTGGCGCGCCAGGCCCGTGGCGGGATTCAGCGTTTGCCGTCCAGCCGGGCGATCAGCGCGGAGGTATCCCAGCGGTTGCCGCCCATGTGCTGCACGTCGGCGTAAAACTGATCGATCAGCGCGGTCAGAGGCAGCCGCGCGCCGTTGTTCTTGGCCTCGTCGAGCACCAGGCCCAGATCCTTGCGCATCCAGTCGACGGCGAAGCCGAAATCGAATTTGCCCTGGGCCATGGTGCTGCCCCGGTTGTCCATCTGCCAGCTTTGGGCCGCGCCCTTGCCAATGACCTTGAGCACCTGCTCGATATCCAGGCCGGCCGTCTTGCCGAATGCGATGGCCTCGGCCAGGCCTTGCAGGATGCCGGCAATGCATATCTGATTGACCATTTTGCAAAGTTGGCCCGAGCCCGGCTCGCCCAGCAGGGTTACGGCCTGCGCGTAGGCGCGGGCCACGGGTTCCATGACGGCGAATTGGCCGGGTTCGCCGCCGCACATAACGGTAAGCCGGCCATGGACGGCGCCGGCTTCGCCGCCCGAGACGGGAGCGTCGACGAAGCCGATCCGATTCTGGGCGGCTTGTGCATGCAGTTCGCGCGCGACCTGGGCCGAGGCGGTTGTATGATCGACGAACAAAGATCCTGCCCGCATGCCGGCCAGCGCGCCGTTTTCGCCCAGCACGACGCTGCGCAAATCGTCGTCGTTGCCCACGCAGCTGAACACGATGTCCGCCTCTTGCGCCGCTTCGCGCGGCGTGGCGGCCGACCTGCCGCCGAACTCCGCCGTCCAGGCCTGGGCTTTGCCGGCGCTGCGGTTGTAGACGGTGACGCGGTGTCCCGCCTTGCTCAAGTGGCCCGCCATGGGATAGCCCATTACGCCCAGCCCCAGGAACGCAACATTCAGGCTGGCGGCGGGGGCATAGGTTTTTTCGGCAATGGACGGCATGCGGATCTCCGGACTGGCTTTTTTGATTCTTGAAGAAATTTCTGACGTATGGACAATAAATGTAAAGGCCGCTACACGCCTTCGCATTGATTCGGGAAACATTGTAGACCAGCGTCGGGCCGTTCGATGGGACGGACGCCGGTTTTCAGTTATGCTTTCACTCTTGATTCAAATTGAAGCCCATCTTGTCTTCCCACCGGGGGGAGGGATGGTTTACGATAACGCCCATGTTGCAAGATCTCGATACCCTCGCTGCCCGCATCGGGCAAATGGTGCAGTTGACCCGCCAGCTTCAGGCCGAGCGCGCGTCGCTGCAGGCGCAGCTTACCAGCCTGCAGCAAGAGCGCAGCGCGCTGCGCGATCAGTTGGCCCGCCAACTGAACGAGCACGCTTCCGTGGCTCAGCGTCTTTCCGAACACGACAACGAGATTGGCGCCGTGCGGGCCCAGGCCGAGGCCGCGCAGCTCGAGCTGCGGCTCGAAGCCTCGCGCTACAAGGCCGACTACGACAAGGTTGCACAAACCTTGCAGGCCAGCCAGTCCGAAGCAGATCGGCTGCGCGCCGCGGCGGGCGCCGCCAAAGATCGCATCGATGCCATACTAGAGCGTCTGCCTGGCGCGTCTCAGGAGTAATGCCATGGAGCGCATCGACGTATCCATTTTGGGGCGGGACTATTCCCTGGCCTGCGCCCCAGACGAAAAAGACGCTCTGCTTGCGGCGGTTCGGCTTGTCGACCAACGCATGCTGGGTGTGAAAGGGTCTGGTAAAATTGCCAGCAACGAACGCATCGCCGTCATGGCGGCCATCCAGATCGCCGCCGAGCTATTGGCCATGCGCGCGCCTGATGGGCCGCTCAGCAATGTCGCCGTCGGCGATTTCAAGCGTAAAATCGACGACATGCACGGCATGATCGATCAAGTCATCGGAGCCGCCTCAGGTAAATAAAAGTCAGTAACCCAATATTGGTTGCGCGGCCGTGCCGGTCGGCGTAGCCTAACCGTTAGTCCCTGCAGTGTTTGTGACACGACCATACATTCCTTGAACCAATGCTTATGGCATGCAGGTTGCCGGATTGACAAACAGGCGTGAACACCTTAATTTGGTGATCCCAGAGTTTGACTGATGGCGACCAACCTTGAACCCTCGGTTCCAGGATGCCGGTCTAGACGGCACAGGCGGGGCATTTTTCAAAAAGCTCGTCGTTCCACGACGGGCTTTTTCTTTTATGGGGAAATGGTATGAATCAATTTGAAGAACTCCGGCCCGAAGGCCGGAGCCTCTCCTCCACAATGCGGGGGCGCCTTCGGCGCCGTATCGACCTTGCCTCGCTTGGCCTCGGCCTGAAGTCCGAGGCTTGCGCTTTGGCGCGTGGTCGAATAAAGCGTAAACAACTGTTGTGTGTTGCGGCGCTGGCCCTGGCCTGCGCGTTCGCGGCCCAGGCGCCGGCCTATGCGCAAGCGCCTGGTGCGGAGCAACAGGCCGGCGCCAAGTGGCCTCAGGCTTCGCTGAACGCAGAAGCTTCGTCCGTGGTGGCGCAAGACACGGTCAAGATCACGCTGGCGGCCGAATTGACCGATGCATCGCAGGCCAAGGTTGCCGCCGCGCTGGGCAAGACCCTGAACAGCGTCATGGATCAGGCCAAGGGCAATGCCAAGGTCAAGGCGCGCAGCGGCAGCTACAACCTGTACCCGTTTACCGATAAAAGCGGCAAGATAACCTCGTGGCGCGGGCGCGGCGAAATCATCCTAGAGTCCACCGACTTCGAGGCGGCCTCGAAGCTGGCCAATACTTTGAGCGACCGCATGCCTATTGCCGGTTTGGCGTTTTCAGTATCGCGCGAAGCACGGGCCAAGGCCGAGCAAAGCCTTCTGGCCGAAGCCGTCAAGGCCTTCCAGCAGCGTGCCCAGGCTTTGACCGATGCTTTCGGCTATTCCTCGTATGCATTGCGCAATGTAGAGCTGGGCGGATCGGGCGTGCAGCCTTATCAGCCCGCGCCGCGCATGATGGCGATGGCCGCCGACAAGGCCGCCGTGCCGCTCGAGGGCGGAACCGAAACCGTTACGGTGTCGGTGCGCGGTTCGATTTTCCTGAATGGAAAAAAAGAATCGCGCCAATGACGATCATGGGCAAAGACAATAATTGACCCATCGATAGCCCTCCGGCCAAAAGCCCCAGGAAGGCGTCGGGCGCGCGGGTAAATTCCACCAGGAACCGGAATGCCCCGTAGCCCATCAGAAAGACCGCGCTCGTTTGCCCAACGGGGCGCGGCTTTCTGGCGAACCACCATAAAATGGCGAACAAGGCAAAGCCTTCGAGTCCCATTTCGTAAAGCTGCGAGGGGTGGCGTGGAATCCCGTCGCCGGTTTGCGGAAAGACCATGCCCCAGGGCACGGTGGTGGGGCGGCCCCATAGTTCGCCGTTGATGAAGTTGCCCAGGCGGCCGGCCGCCAGGCCAAGCGGAATCAGCGGGGCGATGAAATCGCCGACTTCAAGAAACCGGCATTTTTTCTTGCGGGCGAACAGCAGCAAAACGGTAATGACGCCGATAAGGCCGCCATGGAACGACATGCCGCCTTGCCACAGGTAAAAAATTTCCAGCGGGTGCGCCAGGTATTGGGAAGGCTGGTAAAACAACACGTAGCCCAGGCGGCCGCCGACGACCACGCCAAGCACGCAATAAAAGATCAGGTCTTCCAGATCGGACACGGTAAGCTTGCTTTTGCCGTGCTGGATGCGCCAGCGTCCAAGAATCCAGACGAGCGCGAAGCCCACCAAGTACATAAGTCCGTACCAGTGAACGGCCACGGGCCCGATTTGTATGGCGATGGGGTCAAACTTTGGATACTGGAGCATAAGATTGTTTTCTATGACGAGTGGTTTGAGGTTTGAACGAGTTTGCGCCGGCCGTGCAAAACCGCGCGCGAATGGCGCCGTGTCTTGCGCTGTTGCATGGCGCTGCGCCGCAGTCTGGCCGATAATACGCCCTATATCCTGAATTCTATCTGCGGGCGCGGATTATTTATGGCGATTATTTTTATGCCATCCAAGTACAAGAAGGCAAGTTTCATGGTTATGTCGATGCAGTTCAAGCTCAACAAGAAGCCGCGCGGCTCCGCCGTTTCGCCGTCGGCGTTCGTCTGTGCGCTGCTATTGCTGCTTGCGGGGTTCCTGAACGTGCCGCCGGCGCGGGCGCAAGCCGTGGGGCTGGGCCTGGCGCAGGCCAAAAATTGCATTGCCTGCCATACCGTGGACAGGCAGCGGGTCGGCCCCGCCTTCAGGGCCGTGGCCCAGCGCTTTGCCGGCCATGACGGCGCTGTCGACTACCTGGCGCACAGCATACGCAGCGGCGGCGGCGGCCGCTGGGGGGCCATCCCCATGCCCGCGCAGCCGCAGGTCAGCGAGGCCGAGGCGCGCGAGCTGGCAAAATGGATATTGTCGCTGGCCGATGCCGGTGCTGGTGCCGATACTGAGAAATAAGGGCTTGCCGGCTCCCGGGAATGTGGATGCTTTCTGTGGCGGGCGGTTTCTCGTTTAGGCAAAAACAAAAGTAAACGCAGTAGCGCGAATAGAAAGGAACAGGCCATGGCTCATCTTATTGCCGCAGGTATCGTTTTGCTGCTGGTGGTCATTCTGCAAGTCGTCATTCATCGAGGCTCGACGGGCAGAGGGTGGTGGCGTTCAATCGGCGTTACCGTCGGCGGGCTCATCGTTGTGCTCGTGATAGGCGGCCTGGATTGGCCCGCGCTGTTCAGGCTCGTCGTGCATCATTGACTGGCAGGCACTGCGATATAGTGATTGAACGGATTGTGAATGAAGCGTCCTTGAGGATCCATGATGGAAAACACAGAAAATTCCCAACTCGAGTTTGTCACTTTAGGCGGCGGCTGCTTCTGGTGCACGGAGTCGGTCTTTCAGGCTGTGCGTGGAGTGAGCGAGGTGGTGTCCGGCTATAGCGGCGGGCACATCGAGAACCCAAGCTACGAGCAGATATGCGGCGGCGATACCGATCACGTCGAAGTGGTGCGGATTGGTTTCGACCCCAGCGTCATCGATCTGCAAACCATACTGGAAATATTTTTTGCCACGCACGACCCCACTTCCTTGAATCGGCAGGGGGCGGATGCCGGCACACAGTATGCGTCGGTCGTCTTTTATGAAACCGAGCAGCAAAAAGAGGTGGCGCGCAAAGTCATGGCGCAAACCCAGGAGCTGTTGGGCCGCAAGCTGGAAACCCGCCTCGAACCCGCACCCAAGTTCTGGCCAGCCGAAGACTACCATCGCGACTATTACGCCAGGCATCCGCAGCAGGGCTATTGCCAGATGGTCATTTCACCCAAAATGGCCAAGCTGCGCCAGAAGTTCGCGCCGTTGCTGCGGACGTAATGTAAGTAAAGCCACGCTTTACTTATATAAGACAGGCCGGGCTGCGCCGTCGCGCATTTGTGCCATGACGAGCCGAGCGAGCATGGCGGCTTCCAGCGAGTCGCCGATCGATCGGCCAATTCTCCGTTTTTCCGTTCTTGGTGGATCCTTGGCGGGGGCTTTGAGGTAGGTATCGAGGGGGGCGGGGGCGTCTGGTCAAAAAAATTTCATCGGTTGGTAGAAATAAATACCCGAAGCCGATCAAGGGGTTAGGGGGTTGGGGGCGGGGAATGGGCCTTTGACGGGGAGATTTTGGGGGGGAATCGAGTTGCGCGGGGTTAAAAGGCTTGCTATAGTTACGTTCTTTCGCGGCACACACATCAGGGTTTACCCGGATGGCCACGAAGAACGCAGAGACACCGACCGGGTGCGTGCGAACCGAGCGTGAGGCGCTATGCCCGGCGAAGTTTGGATGGATCGGTCAGGGGCGATGCGGCGGTTTGAGTCAAACCGGGGTGTGGAAGATACGTCGTATTTCGCCAGCAGGCGGCACGCAAAAAACCTTCTTCGCCTGATTTGACAAACGAAAAAAACTGCTTCATAATCTCGTTTCTCTGCTGCTGACACAGCGCGCTTCGAAAGCGAAGCGAACTGGGTGAGTAAGCGGTACTGCTCTTTAACAATTGAACAACCGATAAGTGTGGGCGCTTGGAATGCGTGAGGCCACCCCTTTCACGAGGGGATGCCAAATAGTTATCAAGTGCTCGCACAAATGAAGAAGCCAAGTTTTTATGTCAATAGAAACCTGCTTTTTCTTTGAGCAAAGCGACGTATGACCGGAGTGCTTCGGCACTCGAGGAAACTACGATATATACAGAGATTGAACTGAAGAGTTTGATCCTGGCTCAGATTGAACGCTAGCGGGATGCTTTACACATGCAAGTCGAACGGCAGCGCGGACTTCGGTCTGGCGGCGAGTGGCGAA
>CALMPB010000036.1 GCA_937871985.1 uncultured Burkholderiaceae bacterium | reverse complement strand
ACCAGAAAGAGGCGTTCCTGAAAGGCGGCTCCACGGAAACCCGTAATTCCGGGAATTTACAGATGCCATCCTCGCCGTATCAAGTCATGGCAGGAACAGTGATCGCCGGCGCGCTGGTGACGGGCATCAAGTCGGACTTGCCGGGCGACGTGATCGCTACGGTGACGGAGCCGGTCTATGACACCGCCACGGGCAAGTTCCTGCTAATCCCACAGGGTTCGCGCATCCTGGGCAAGTACAACAGCCAGGTGAGCTATGGGCAGAGCCGTGTGCAGGTAGTGTGGAACCGCGTCATCCCGCCGGATACGTCCTCTCTGAAGCTCGACAACCTCGCGGGCACCGACCCAGCCGGTTACGCCGGCCTGGAGGATGGCGTCGATTGGCATTGGGATCGCGTTTTCGCAGGGGCGGCGCTGACGACCCTGCTGGGCGTGGGCGCCGAGCTGGCAGCGCCAGAGAACCGACAGGACGGCAATCGCATCGTGATCGCCGGGCGCGACAGCGCGCAGGACAGCATCAATCAGGTGGGCCAGGAAATGACCCGGCGCAACATGAACATCCAGCTGACGCTGACCGAGCGGCCCGGCCTGCTGGTGCGGATCATCGTCAACCGCGATCTGGTGCTGCGGCCGTACCAGCCGATGTTCTTCCAGCGGGGAGCCATGCGATGAGCACGCCCAAGAAGCTGCGGCTCGGGCCGCTGCCCAAGACCGAGAGCGTCAAGCTGACCATCGCTTGCCCGGCCAGCCTGAAAGCCGACCTCGACCGCTACGCCACGCTGCACGCGCAGGCATATGGCGAAGCAGTTGATGCAGAGAAGTTGATTCCGCACATGCTGGAGGCGTTCATGGCGGGGGATCGGGGGTTCAGGAAGGGCGCGGCGATCCGGAGTGCGCCATCGAAGCCGACATGATGGATGCCGCCAAGCCTTTGGGCTATGACGATGCGATAAGCCAGCCGGCTCTCGGTAGTCCAGCACGACGCGGTGCGATGCGGCTTTCTCTCCCGACGCTCTTCTCCTAGCCTGCAAGGCTGCCCGGAAAAGAGCTAACCTACTGTCCCATATACGGTTTCAAGCTCTACATGCTTTGCACGAAGGACTTGACGCCGGCACTTTTTTCGTAGTTCGCTGCGATTTAGTTGGCCATCTGTCTGGCCGCATCACCAAAGCCGCGCACACCGATCACTCGCCCCTGGCTGTCGGTATCCACTGGCTGACGGAACTTCAGATCCAGACCGTTCTCCGAGAACGCAGCTCTCACATCCTCGCCGCGACCGTGGACAGTTCCATCCACAGCTGCATTGACGTTGCCAGACCGGCATCCATTCCCTGGGACATAGCAAAAAAATAGAGCCATCGGATCGTTGACGGTCGGCTCGTCGATGAGGTCATTCATTCGACTGTTCTCAGCGGCAAGCGTGTGAACCGTGAAGTTGGCTGGAGCCCCCAGGGCAACGGGAAGTATGTACTCGTCATTGCTTTCTCCCGATTCGAGCGGCGTCAGGGCATATGGAAAAAGTGTCTGAGCCATCGGGCGAGATCGAGCATCTCGGCGGAGGGATCAACGCCGTAGATGCGCCAGCCAGGCTGCATCTCGGTGAAGGCCTTCAGCTCCGGCCCGCCGCCAGCGCCGAGCGCCAGAATGTCTGCGTCGGCAGGCGCACGTTCGGCCAACAGCACGCCTGCCATCCTGTGCGAATCCAGAAGGACAGGCACAATCCTCGCTATTCTCTCAGCATAGCTCGATACAATCGCCGGTTCGGAGAACGGGGGGCATCAAATGCGGCCTTCCGCTTGCGTGGGAGCGAGGGTCTCAGGCCATAGCAGCGAGCGGTGGACCTGGGCGCCTGCCATGGCGCCGTTACCCACGGCCAGCGACACCGAGTGGGGTGCCCGCGCCACGTCACCACAGGCGAATACGCCAGTCACTGAGGTCTTGCTCTCGGCATCGGTGCGAACCTGGATGCCCATGGGCGTCTCTTCCAGCGCGCAGCCCATGGCTTCGGCCAGGGAACTGGAAGGAGAGGTGTGTGTCGCCGTGAACAGGCCCGTGAAACTCAGCCTCCGCCCGTCGGCCATCACCACATCAGCATGCCCTTCGATCCTGTCGATGGTGGCCTCCTCAATCGCCACGCCCCGACGCTCCAAGGCGAACCTGGCGTCCTGACTCAGATCCACAGCACCGTTGACGAGTAAGGTCACATCACCCCAGTCGGTGAGCAGTTCGGCCTGATGGGTGGACATCGGGCTGGCGCCGACGATGCCGATGTGGCCTTGTCCGATCTCGTAGCCATGGCAGTACGGGCAATGGAAGACGGTCTTGCCCCAGCGTTCAGCAAGTCCGACGACGGCGGGAAGTTGGTCGGTCACACCGGTGGCCAGCAGCATGCGGCGGCCTTTATGCGATCCGCCGTCAGGCATCCTGACCGTGAATTCGTCCACTTGTCCCGTAACGGCTTCAACACGAGCTTCGAGCCAGGTCAAAGTTGGATAGGCTTTAAGCTGGCGGCGGGCGTTCGCCGCGATCTCGCCAGGGGGCACGCCATCCTGGCCGAGAAAACCATGCGAATGGCTTGCGAAGCGGTTGCGCCGCTCGCCTGCATCGATCACCAGCACGGACCTACGCGCTCGTACAAGTTGCAGGGCTGCAGCCATTCCTGCGTAGCTTCCGCCGACAATGATCACATCGTAGTGCATGTTCAACTCCTTTTGCGTCGCACTGCCGCATGCCGGCGCGCAAAGTCAGCGGCCAGATCGGCAAGGGTGATTTCTGAGAACCGCTTCAGCAGCAGCGCTTCGGCCTCGGCAAACGTACCTTCGAGCGCGGCATTCACCGCCTGTTCGACCAGGCACTCCGGTGTCTCGTTGCGGTTACCGATGGCAAACATCGTCGGCTCGCCGAGTGCTTCGTGCAACTGGCGCAGGGTGACGGTGCCGAGGTCGGCATGGATGCGCCATCCTCCCGCATGACCTCGATCGGACGTGACGATGCCCGCTTCTCGCAGGTATCCCATGGTGCGCCGGACAACGACTGGGTTGGTACCCAGGCATTGCGCCAGGGTTTCTGAAGTGACGGGGCCCTCCTGCTCGGCCATGTGCAGAAGGGCATGCAGGACGGAAGACAGACGGCTATCGCGTTTCATGTAACTAATGATGTTGCATATTTGGATGTATGTCAAGACCGACTTGGAATATGGGCCCGGTCGAGCCGCCTGCGCTTGACATTCAAGACAGCTGCTCACGCCTTCACACCTGAGGCGCTGCGCGCTGACGCTTGCCTCCAGGGGGCAGCCCTGCGGGCCATCCCCGCCGTGCGATGCTTGGCACATCCTTGATGCAGCCGAACCGGCTGCGCCGGC
>CALMPB010000035.1 GCA_937871985.1 uncultured Burkholderiaceae bacterium | reverse complement strand
AGCGCCACTGATTGGGATGAATCGCTCGATGCAGCGTCGAAGGGGCGTAAAAAGCATACCACTAGACTATTGACGCACCTGCAAGGGCTCGCTGAATATGGGCGCCGAGGCTTCATTGCTGACTACCCTGGACAGTCTCTTCCATCGGCAGGCAATAGTGGAGGCGACGCCTTTATCGCCGATGATATTTCTGATGCCTTCGATGATCACGAGAATTACTCCAATGAAATCGAAGCTCCTCCCAGTGATGTAACATACCTCCCTTTATCTGACAGATACGTCACGGAAATGGGTCGTCGGTGCTACTTCTACCTGAATGAAATCGGTCCCAATCTCGCCACCATTTTCGAAAATCATCCAGATATGGAAGAAAATCGCGCAGAATGGTTTCCTCGCGGACGAAAAGGTGCGCCGAAACCCCAGACTGTACGATTAGCGCGCACCGAGGCGTGGAAACAGAAGCTCGCGGACTTCAAATGGACTAAATCTGATGGGTCGCCGCTCACTGAAATACCATTTACTTGCGATTGTCTAGTGTTCCCGCCGACAAAATGGGACGAGCTTGAACGTCTGATCAGCCGGCACGTTGACTCAATTTTACACATTCTTCTATTGCTGTCCGGAGGACGGAAGAGCGAAGTCCTTTCGCTCAAGCGCTCGGTCGTTTTAAGGGAAGCTGGCACGGTGGACGAGTTTGGCATCGTCGAAGGCCGGACGATGAAACCGTCTCGGACCTCCCTCGGCGATAAACGGAATTGGCCTATACCCGCGCAGGTCGTCGGCTGGCTCAAAACTCAGGCAAAATTGGCGGAAGTGCTAGGGCCGCGTGACAGCGACGGTTTCTGGTGGAGCATGAGCGGAACGAGTGCTGGCGTGGCCCGCATCAGCCCCCACTATCGTTGTACCCAGTTCGCAGAGCGACACGGCCTAGCCCACCTTAACGATGGTACAGCACATCCGCATCGGTACCGAAAAACGATAGCCCGACTCGCCTTGCTGGCTCTCACCGGCGCTCCTATGCTGGTCATGGAAATGTTCGGTCACTCCGACATTATGACGACCATGCGCTATCTGTTGGCGGACCCGGGTATTCTCGCGGACTTGCGTGAAATGCTCGGCGAGCGTCGAGTCGAAGTCGCCCTCAACATTGTCGAGGATCTCGACCGGAGTGCCGGACCTGCATCGGCCACCCTCCGGTCCCAACGAGACCGCTTCTTTGACGAGCTGAACATCCCTTTCAACGAACGGGCCCAACGCGTTACCCTCATGCAGTTCGTGACCGCGAAGCTGCTGGATGGCGCAATGGACATTAAGATTATCTATCCTGGCGTTGTTTGCATTCGAGCATTGGAGCAGACGGGTCTTTGCGCAGTTGGCGGTCGCCAGATCGATCCCGCAGCATGCCAATCCAAGTGCCGCTTTCGCTTGGACCTGTCGCTCCGGATCGACGAGGTCTACGAGACTATTGAGGACCTGTTCGACCACTACCACGAGGCCATCGTGGACAAACTCGATTTGCCGCGGAAATTCTTCGCTGCTCAGATCCTCGATCAAGTTGAAATTTTTCCTGAAATCAAGGATCACTATCGCAATGATGATCGCTTCCTTGCCCTGATCAGCAAAGCCGCATGAGCGAACCAGAACTGTCTTTGCAGCAGGCCAATGCGGCGGCGCAACGCGAGAAAATTAGGCGGAAGCTCTCCGCGACGATCGTCCAGATTCGGCGCGAAATTAGAGGGACGGCGGACGCATTGACAGGGCGCTGCCGCTACATTGTCGATCGAGGTGATGGGCCGAAGCAGTTCAAACTATCTAGGCGTGAGGTACTTCGTCGCGCCGACGTAGACAAAAACACTCTCAACAGGCCGTATCACAAGAAATCCCTTCGCGCCGTCGATCGCTTGGTCTCATGGGCAGCAGAAAGGTGTGCAGATCGTGCAAGACCAGCCCCGGTTGCTCACGATGATACGGGAGAAGCCACGGCCGCACAGGAGAAGCCACTTTCATTTGCCAAAAGGGCATTTGCCGAGCGCGATGATATTGCGGAGAAATTTGCCGCGAATGAATATAAGCTCATTCAGGCCGAACGTGATCTCCGAATCTGTCAGATCGAACTGCAATCTGAGAGGGATAAGAACCAGCGCTTGATCGATGAAGTAATTGATCTCAAGCGGGTCATCATCAGCCTGCGCCCAGTCGAGCAGGATAACGTGGTGGATTTCCCTTCGGGCGCGAATAAGTAATGAATTTCGGAGGTTCCGATGCCGCCGTGCATTCTCGCTTTTCTCCGGGAGATCGTCGAGTGACCGTATTGTCCACGTGCCTTTGGTTGCAAATGCGAGATCAGTTCAAAACACCGAAAAACCCATTTTTCTCATTATAGGACAGTCAATTAAATGACAGTCGATGCCAGATTCGGCATTTATAGGCCCTTCTTCGGCAATGGGATTTATATCTATGACTGATCTAATTCAAGTTGTTACGGCGGTTGATGATCCTGCCCTCAACAGAAGTATCGAGATGACTTTGCATTCTGCGGGTTTCAGAACCACAATCGTGCAAGCCCAGGATCGAGCAATGGTGGCGGATGCTGGAGCTGAGATGCTTGATCAAATTCGCGACAACCTCATCAATCCCACTCAAGTGTTCATCCTTCCGCCGAATATTGTGGACCGGATGCATATAAGGGATAGCTTACTCGGAGCATTGGGTCGAGACGCTTCTGATCCGCGTGAGTATGGAGGATATCCGCCAGTCATAATTGTTACCGGCCCGATGATAACTTTGGCCTTACGGCCGAATATATTCTCCATTTCCGAGTTCAACGATTTGAGCACAGATCAGCTGTCTGTTCTCTTCCATTTCGAGGATAGCGTTCATTAAAGCAGACGCCAGAGCGATCTAACCTGGTAAAAAGAACGACGGACGAGAGCCGTCGTCCTTTCATTTTCCGCCCAATTTAATGTCGTGTTCTGCTGATCGCTCTACGCCAACTGCGCGCGTCCGCTCATCTATCCGGTCCAGCATAGCGCGTTTGCGGGGCGTGCGTCGTAAACCCGTGTTACGCATCTGTTTTGCGCGTTCGGGCGTGTCGATGATACCGAGCGTGGTCTTCCGGGCTCGAATGCCGGCCAGAAGGTCGGAGAGGGTGATAATCATTCTGCTCCTTTCTTCGACTTTACATCATTGAGAAGCTTACCGCATTTCGCTCACGGCAGGTGATTCAGTCGATGGACTTCGGGAATGTATCTGGCTTCATTCCGGTGAGGAGCTCGTCCAAGTCATAGGACCGCCCCGCTAGTCAATGACGACGCGCCCTTGCGCATTGCGAATTTGATCGAGCACCCTCTTTACAAGCGCCCAAGGTCCATCGCTGCGAGCATGCGAACGTACCTGCGTGCGAAGATCGAATGCTGCCACCTGCAATCGCGGCGTGTCTCGCTGAATAATATGGGCGGAATAGCCGCTCACCTGCGATAGACCGCTCTCATTGACGACTTCCATGCGCCCGATTTCAAACGCACTGGCTTCATGGCCTCCCGGCCATATTTCGACTTTCACGACAAGCATCTGATCTCCTGCTCAGTCGAGCGTGATATCCTCCCGCGTGCCTCTCTCGCGGAGACGATAGCGGGTGTTCTGAGTACGTATCAGCCCGCGCGGCACAATAAGGCGCATCGGTGTTCGGAGAGCCGAGGTGATGACCCATTTGCCATCAGGGTAGCGCTGGCGTTGATCATTGAAGATTCTCCCCGCCAAGCGCAGTTCCTTGCGGGCCGGATCAAACGTTCTCATACTGGTGACGAGCAGCCATTCAGCGAGGTCAGCATCAGGGGGAACCGGCGACCGAGGCTGTACTTTTGGCATCAGTCATCTCGCCCCCAAAACATCGCAAAGCCGTCATGATCGAGTTCGTCCGGCCGATCTCGCAGTTGCAAATGCTTCGGCAGTGCAAAGGTCGAAGGTATCCCTCGCTCAAGGATCTCTTCCGCAGGAATGGACAAGCTGACGATCCGGGCATCAGCATTTATGATCTGCGTTCGGACCTCGCCCCGCCACGCACGAAGGTTGAGCGAAACCTCGTCAATCTGAGTGATCCCCTCCCGCTCGAGGAACTCCATTAAAGGGCCAGTGATCTGCTCGAGGCTGCTGGGGCTAAGCTTGCCGTTAAATTTCAAGTGCATTGGGTCACCCCTCTGTTTCGACAAGGGCGACCGGCAAAAGCCGGGTGTTGGAAACCTGATCGGTAGAGCAGGCGCATGCGCCTTTACCCTCACGGGTTGGACATGCGCGCATGCCAC
>CALMPB010000034.1 GCA_937871985.1 uncultured Burkholderiaceae bacterium | reverse complement strand
CGAGCGCGTCTTCCACGTCGATCCCGAGATAGCGTACCGTATTCTCGATCTTGCTATGGCCGAGCAGGATTTGAACGGCGCGAAGGTTGCCAGTGGCCCTGTAGATAATGGATGCCTTCGTTCGGCGAAGTGAGTGCGTGCCATACTCGCTTCGAATTAGGCCGACACCTGTCACCCATTCGTCGACAAGCCGAGCATACTGCCGTGTGCTCAGGTGCCCAGTGCGATCGACCCGGCTTGGGAAAATATAGTCGTCCACCGTGCCGCCCCGGCGTTCAAGCCACGCCAGTAAGCTGGCCCGAGCATCTGGCAGCAGTTCGAATTGAACCGGCCGGCTCGTTTTCTGCTGCATGACTATCGCCCGCGTTCGGACCTGCCCGCCGGAGACAATGTCTCCGATCTTCATCTGCACTAGGTCGCAGCCCCGAAGCTTGCTGTCGATCGCCAGATCGAACAGTGCCCGATCTCGCAAGCGGCGGTGCTGATTGAGGTAGAAGCGGATTTCCCATATCTGCTTCGGTTTCAGAGCCCGCTTCGCGCCCACTGTTCTTCCAGCACTCCAAACCGGACGCTTGATGGCGGTCAGCTCTGTTTCAGGCGTCTCCATGATCGTTCTCCTGTGGCCACATTGACCACCTGCAGAACGCTTGCCGATATGGATGCACAGGAATTGCTGCGGGGCTCGTGCCGACCACATCCGACCATTTCGGCCTAGTTCGAGGAACGAGCTACCTCGACGTAAGCAGCCATTCAGCATCCATAGACGATCAAAATGAGGCGCAATGTTGCGCTGCGGCAAATTTCTAGCTAGGGAATCGTCACTCGCATGGCCCCGGTGCAATTCCGGGTGGCTATGTCCATCCAACGGGCCACGGAGATGCGCGAAAGAGCGAACATCAACCCGGACAGCAGTACAAAGCGAAGGCCCTGATTGGAAGCCCAGGGCGAAATCGAGCCGCCCGCTGCGGAGTAGAGGGTGGCAAGACCGAACAGTACGATCGCGATCAATGTTGCCAGCATCCCCAAGGGAAGGGTGCGTATGGCCGCGGGGACGAGCGACAAAGCGGTAATCCTCCAGATACTATCGTGAAAGGCGGGGGCGCCGCGCGACTTAGGGGTGTCAGGCTGCCGGCTTTGATCGTTCCGGCTGCGCCCAGCGTAGGATGGCGTAACCGATGATCCCGGACAGGAACGAACCTGCCAGGATGCCGATCTTGGCTTCCGACTGGAGCAAGGCTTCGCCGGGGAATGCCAAAAGCGTGACGAACAGGCTCATCGTGAAGCCGATGCCGCACAGGAAAGCGACGCCGAGCATCTGTAGCCGGCTTGCATGAGCGGGCAGATCCGCGAAGCCCAACCGGATCGCGAGCATGGACAGTCCAAAGACGCCGATCACCTTGCCGATCAGCAGGCCAAGCGCCACGCCCAGCGTGACCGGCGCAGCAAGCGCCTCGGCAGGCAGGCTCAGCACCGGGACGCCGGCATTGGCGAGGCCGAAAATTGGTACGATCAGGAATCCAACGGGCAAGTGTAGGAAATGCTCAAGCCGGTGCAGCGGACTTTTCGTCTCACTGTCTGGACGCGCAGCGGTCCGGTCCATCGGGATAGTCAAAGCCAGGACGACACCAGCAAGCGTCGCGTGAATGCCGGATCGGTAAACCAGCACCCATAGCAGGATACCCAGTAGCAGGTAGGGGCTGAGACGACGCACCTTGAACCGATTAAGGGCGATCAGCGCGGCCACCACGCCTCCCGCTGCGGCAAGGTCGATGACCGACAGGTCAGCCGTGTAGAAAAAGGCAATGATGACCACGGCGCCCAGATCATCGATAATCGCTAGGGCCGTCAGGAATATGCGGAGCGAGGCCGGCACACGGCTGCCAAGCAGCGAGATAACGCCAAGTGCGAAAGCGATGTCGGTGGCTGCCGGAATAGCCCAGCCACGCATCGACGCGCCCTGGTTGAAAGCAACATACACAAGGGCCGGAGCGATCATGCCTCCGGCTGCTGCGATCCCTGGCAGAACACGCCTCGACCAACTCGAAAGCTGGCCATCGAGCATCTCGCGTTTGATCTCCAGGCCGACAAGAAGGAAAAAGACCGCCATCAGCGCATCGTTGATCCAGTGTCCCAGCGACAATGGCCCGATGTAGACATGAAGCAGTGCTTCATATCCCGGCCCAAGCGGGGAGTTGGCAATGAGGAGCGCTGCCGCTGCCGCAGCCATCAGGACGAGTCCGGCAGAAGATTGCGCATCCAGAAATCGGCGCAGGGCACTGGGATGGATGTGGTGACGATCCGTCATGTGGTCGGCCTTGGCTGTTGGTGTCGGGATGTGGTCGGCCTTGGCTGTTGGTGTCGGGGTCAAGGATTACTGGCCGCCCAAAAACACCCGCCAAAGCGGGCGACACAAACTGCCGAAGTCGCTGATATTCAGAAAAGCGAGTGCGAGGGAAATTGGAAGTCTCGTTGCTGGTTATAGCTACAGGCTATAAGGCGCAGACATGCCCACGTTACAGCAACTCCGTTATCTGGTGGCAGTCGCCGATACGCTGAATTTCAGTCGCGCTGCTGAAGCATGCCACGTCACTCAACCTACCCTCAGCCTTCAGCTGAAAGAGCTGGAAGGCAGGCTCAATGCGCGCCTCGTGGAGCGGACGCGGGCGCAGGTGCTCCTGACACCAGCGGGGATCGAGATCGCCCATCGGGCAAGACGTGTGCTGGCGGATGTCGATGACATAAAGGAAGTTGCCCAGCGCGACGAACAGGGAGGTCTTCAAGGCACGCTTCAGATGGGCGTGGTCCAAACCGTCGGCGCCTATGTCTTGTCCGTGGCGATGCCATCGCTTCGCGCATGTTAC
This sequence comes from uncultured Burkholderiaceae bacterium, assembly GCA_937871985.1. The sequence continues at coordinate 389 of CALMPB010000034.1, read as the reverse complement.
CCGGACCTGCGCATTTTCGTCCGCGAGGATCGTCTGGAAAATCTCCCCTCGAAGCTGTCCGACGGCACACATGACTTGCTGCTTTTGCCGGAAACGATCGATCACCCGGATTTTACCAGCGTTCCCCTGATCCGCGAACCGCTCCAACTGGTCATGCCGACCGATCACCGGCTCGCAAAGCAAGCGGTGATTGATCCCGAAGCCATCGCCGGTGAGACGATATTGGTCATGGAGCGTGGACGCCGGCTCCATGATGAGATTGCGGCGCTCTGCAATGATTTTGGCGCGGTGCAGGCGCAGGATTACGCCGGAACGACGCTCGACACGCTTCGCCTCATGGTGACCACCGGAATGGGGCTGTCGCTGCTGCCAGCGCTCTATGTCCGCTC
>CALMPB010000033.1 GCA_937871985.1 uncultured Burkholderiaceae bacterium | reverse complement strand
GGGAGCCCGGTGCCCTCAAGCCAGTCACGCCTCCCCTTTCAGACAGTACGCCGCACGTTTTCTTCAGAATTCTCATCGAAGAAGTCTCGGGACGGGAAGCAAGTGAATAGCAGTCCTGCGCCAGGAATGAAACTACGGGCATATTGCCGAGATGGATCTTGGGTCAGGCCATCTAACGCGCGTATTAATGTGTATTCCTGAATAAGTCAGCAACGGACGTTGGTCTAGCAGAAAGCTTCGTACAACTGTCAGATATGCGCAAACCCGACGCTGGCTAACCGATCTGCCGCGAGCAATGACGCACCTCGAAACGCCTGATCTTTGATCACTATGACCACCACTTTTGCTCATCGTCTCAGTAACGGACTGCTTGTTCTTGCGCGCTCTTGTTGCGGCGGCATCATCTTACGAAGCTCTTTTCTGATATGACACTGCCACAATCCTGTTGAAGATGAGGCCACGATTCGGGCGCGATTTAGCTCACCATACACCAACGCCGCGCAACCACTTCCGACCAAACGATCTGTCGGCCTCACGTCGAGAGGGACGTAAAGATGGAGTTCAGTTTGATTCAGAACAAAGCCGGGCAGTCCACAATAGGCCAACGTGCCGGACACTAAGCCCCGGGAGTGCAGAATGGATAGCAAGATCGGCACGCACGCCTACTACTTCCATGAAAAGACCCCACTCCCTGTTGCCATCATACGGAAGGGTGCACCCGTTCCGACGAAAAGCGGAGCCGGCAGTATTTTCGGCTATAGCGATCGAGTCACTGTGCCATGGCGACGGCGCAGGAGAGAGCCTGCGAGGCATATTCAGGCGCAGCCTCTCGAACGGCCCAACTTGACAGCTTGCGTTTAGACAGACCTTTGGGAAATCGCCAAAAATCATGAGAAATCGTTCTACATCCGCAGGCGTACCGCTAAGCACGATGGTTGTGCTGATGCTGTCAGTTTTTACGGTGTCGATGGGTTATGGCATCATACTGCCCCTTCTCCCGTACCTGATCGAGCGGCTGCTCGGCCCCGGCGGCGATGCGGCCCAAGTTTCCCGCGCAACTGGCGTGCTGACGGGCCTTTATACGCTATCGCTCTTTCTCTTTGCTCCGGTCTGGGGGCATTTGTCCGACCGGTTCGGGCGCCGCGGCATTCTTCTGATCGGGTTGATCGGGTTCGGCGCGACCATGATGACCTTCGCCTTCATCGAAAGTCTGACCGCAGTTTATGCCGAGCGCTTCTTCAGTGGTATGTTCGCTGCTTCAGTCACACCGGTCGCACTGGCTGCAATAGGCGACCTCGCGGCGAATGAAGAAGCACGAGCCCGCCGCCTGACCTTTGTCAGTTTGGCCGGTATCGCAGGGTTTTTGCTCGGACCTATGCTGGGGGTCTTCATTGCCCGCGGCGCGGTCAACTTATTCCCTGTCGTCGGTGCGGCCGGGCCGCTTTCCCTCCCGTTGGCAGGGGCAGCAATCCTTGCGTTTCTCGTGGCGGGTGCTGCCACGATGACGGTGCCAGGAACGAAGCGCACCGATGCCACCCAACAGCGTGAGCAGCCTGCTTCGCAGGCGCCCAGGTGGCTCGTTCCCAAGCTTCTCTCCGTCTCTTTTATCGTCTCTGCCGGAATCGGCGTATTCGAAGTCGGATTGGCGCTTCGCGGGAAACAGGAACTCGGACTGACGCCATATCAGATCGCGATGATGTTCACCGAATGCAGCCTGGTGATGTTCGTCGCGCAGGCGATTGTGTTCTCGCCCTGGATCAAGCCCGAGACGACACGATGGTTCGTCGCGCCTGCCCTCTCAATCCTGGCAGCCGGACTATTCCTCGTTCCTCGCGCTTCCAACTTTGCGCTGATGCTTGGGGTGATTGGAGCAGTGGCAGCGAGCGCCGGTATTCTCTCGCCGATCTTGACTTACTGGATTTCAAGGAAGGCCGGCAACGCCCAGGGAGCAGAACTCGGCAAGCAAACAGCTGCGGCGAGCTTGGGGGCGGCCGTCGGATCGGCGGTTGGAGGCCTCCTCTTCAACGTGGCGTGGCTACCAAATGCCTCGTTCCTGCTCGTTACCGTTCTGACCTTGCTCGGTATCGTGCTCAGCCTAGGCCTGCCGAACCAGCTTGTGCCCCGAAGGCGCGGCAAATCCGGCGCGGACGACGGCCGCCCGATGCCCAAGCCACTCAATTCAATCCGTCGCCGAACTCAAACTTGAGAAGGAACATACGATGACCAAGAATGACGCAATCGTTGCTGTATTCACCGACCACCACGGAGCCGAGGCCGCGGTCCGCAAGCTCGCCAAAAGCGGGCTGGAGATGAAGCACTTCAGTATCGTCGGCAAGGGATACCACACGGAGGAGAAGGTTATAGGGTTTTACAATACCGGCGATCGGATCAAGTTCTGGGGCCAGAACGGTGCAATCTGGGGCGGTCTGTGGGGCCTGTTCTTTGGTGGAATTTTCATGACAGTTCCTGTTATGGGTCCTGTCGTGGTGCTCGGACATCTTGCCGCCATGGTATTCGCGGCAGTCGAGGGGGCAGTCGTCGTCGGCGGCCTCAGCGCGCTCGGAGCAGCCTTGTTCGGTCTGGGCATCCCCAAGGACAGCGTGATCCAGTACGAGGACGCCTTGAAAGCCGACGGGTTCCTGCTCGTGGCGCACGGCCCTGTCGAAGAGATGTCCCGCGCCAAGGCGATCCTTGAGACAACCGAACCGGTTCGTCTCGACCTGCATCAAGATGTGAAAGACATGGCGAAGCTACCTGGCGATCATCCTGAACATCACGCGACGACTTGATCGGGTGATCGGCTACTGTGTGTCCCCAGCACTGGAACTTTGGCGCCGCCGAAGCGGAGATCGATGAACCAACCGCGCCGTACGCCAGAAACTCTTGAAGCGAGAGCCTGACCCAATGTCTACTGATAAAGCGAGCCGCGAAAAGAAGAATGACAAGGCTGAGTTGAAGGCTGCTCAGATCCAATTGGTGAAGTTGGAACGCCACGTCATCGAAACCGGGCAGAAAATCTTGGTAATTATCGAGGGACGGGATGCTGCCGGAAAGGACGGCATCATCAAGCGGATTGTCCAGCACCTCTCACCACGTGAAGCGCGCGTGGTCGCCCTTGGAAAA
>CALMPB010000032.1 GCA_937871985.1 uncultured Burkholderiaceae bacterium | reverse complement strand
TGGCATAAAAGTCTGCGAGAATTTGGCGCGCTTGATGAGTCCACTCTTGTGAGCTGAATTTTGTCCGGCGTAAACGAACTAGCCCTTGGCGTTCATGATCGTCAAAATGGTCTGCTTAGCCCACATGAACTCTTCGGCGGCAATCCAATCGGTTTTGCGCTGAGATTAGTAGTGCGTAGATTCGCCGTCAGCGCGGTCCAGTCAGTCAATGTCGACCGCGACTGTGAGCGACACAGCGTTGTGCCTGCCCCGATCGATCCTGAAGATCATGGCGACTAGATAGAACGACATCAGGGCCCCGCCGAAGCAGAACGCCGATATGTAGGCGAAACGGAAAAACAGATACGTGATGGCCGCGACGATCGCTACGAGCACTCCAAAGATCCTGATCTCCCCCCTGGTGGAAAGAAGAAGCGGCAGGATGATGAGCATAAGGTAGATGGCGTAGGTGAGTTCACGAGCGAACAAGAAATCGAACAATTCGACCCCATCGTACACGATCGCTGAATCGAGAAACTGTACGCTGAGCCAGTCGCTATGAACGAAATAGGGAAGATACTGGCCGGCGCCGAGGATTGCGCCTGCGATAGCGAAGAGAAGATAGAGCGGCTTTCGGCGCAGCGGCTCAAGGAAATAGGTCGAGAATGGGACCCATATCGGCCAAGCCAGCCACGAGAAGAACATGTAGCCGATAGCGTAGAATTTGACGAGATCGCGATCGCCACTTGCGCTGCTGGTCCAGACGAACCCCTCCAGGAGCTGTTGCAGGCCGAACAGCAGAGGCAGCGCACAGATCGGTGCGTAGCGGCGGTCGGTACGATAGGCCCTCAGGATGCTGAAAGCGCCTGACGGAAGCAGGAGCGCGGCCGCCGTAAAGCTCGCCTTGGCCGAGAAGCACATAAAAACCTCACTGCGTCGACTCTTTCTGCACAGGCGGCGGATGCCGTTGCAGCGAGATTAGATTGACGATGTAAAAATTGTCCATAGGTAGTCATTAAACATGACACATGCGGATCTTTACGCCGACAGTTGCGGCCTCGAACACGCCGCGGCCCCAGTGGCTTGGTGGGTTCCTGCTCGGATATTGCACGCCGGATCGGCTGGTCCGAGCCGGTATTGATTTGCCGCAAAGGAGGTCGGGGGCAACGACGCTACATTATGCCTGTTAGCGCTCGGGCGTCCGCTTGAACTGAGTTCATGGAGTGAAGGCACATGAAAGCAAAAGATGTAATGACCGCGAATGTCGTCACGGTATCGCCTGACCACGGCGTAAGACACGCCGCGAAAATCATGCTTGATCATCGCATCAGCGGCGTCCCGGTTGTCGGCGACGATGGCCGCCTGGCTGGAGTTGTGAGCGAAGGCGATTTCCTGCGCCGGTCGGAGCTAGGTGCGTCGTCGCCGGTCGAGGCGCGCGGCTATGTGAAGGGCCATAGCTGGAAAGTGGCCGATCTGATGACTTCGAATGTCGTTGTGGTCGATGAGGAAACCTCGATAGGTCGAATTGCTCTCCTGATGCAGGAGCACGGTATCAAGCGCATACCGGTGATGAGGGGACAACATCTGGTCGGCGTCGTCAGCCGTGCCGACCTTTTGCGCGCCGTGGTAGCGGCAAAATTCGACGACGACACGGCGGCGGGTGACGATGCGATCAAGCGCAGCATTCTTACGCGGTTGCGAGAGGACGCAGGCGTCGAGGGAGAAGCGTTAGCGCTCACGGTCAGCGATGGTCTGGTGCATTTTTCGGGCACGGTCGGATCGCAGGCCGAACGGGATGCCGTCCGCGTGGTTGCCGAGGGCGTCAGGGGCGTCAAAGGGGTGTTCGACCAGCTTAACGTGGCGCATCCCTGAACAGCGGTCGGGGAGCATACAAAGATGCGATCGCATGTTTCGGAACCCAACGATCCGGCAACCACCTCTGCCATGCAAGACGACCTGGCGACATTGCAGCGCGAGACATTCGACTACTTCATCCACGAGGCGAACCCTGCCAACGGTCTCATCCTGGACAAGACCGAGGCAGATTGGCCCGCTAGCATCGCAGCCACCGGTCTTGCGCTGTCCTGCTATCCGGTGGGAGTCGAGCGCGGATTCATGAGCCGGGCCGCAGCTGTTGAACGTACCTTGACGACGTTACGCTTCTTCTGGAACAGTTCACAGGGCCCGGAGCCGGACGCAACGGGATATCGCGGCTTCTATTACCATTTCCTGGACATGCAAACTGGCAGGAGGGCCTGGCAATGCGAGTTGTCGACCATCGACAGCACGCTCCTGCTGGCTGGCGCGCTGGCGGCGGGGCAGTATTTCGATGCCGACACCGAGGCCGAAACCGAAATCCGCACCTTGGCGAACGCGCTCTTTTGCCGTGCCGATTGGCGCTGGGCACGGAATGGAGGAGAAACCGTCACTCATGGTTGGACGCCGGAGCGCGGATTCATCAAATATCGCTGGGAAGGCTATGACGAGGCGCTCCTGCTCTATGTTCTGGGGCTCGGTTCGCCGACCTACCCCCTTCCAGAAAGCAGCTACTCGGCCTGGACGGCAACATTTCGATGGGAGCAGTGCTACGGCTACGACTACCTCTATGCCGGGCCATTGTTCATTCATCAGCTCTCGCACGTATGGATCGATCTTCGAGGTTTGCAGGATGCCTTCATGCGGAGCAAGGGCAGTGATTACTTCGAGAACAGCCGGCGTGCCACCTTCGTCCAACAACGCTATGCCATCGACAATCCGCGCGGTTTTGAAGGCTACGGCGAACACTGCTGGGGCATTACCGCAAGTGAGGGGCCCGGTCCCTCAACACTCAGGGTGAAGGGCATCGAACGCCGGTTCGAAGGCTATGTCGCGCGCGGAGTTCCCTACGGTCCCGACGATGGCACGCTCGCTCCGTGGGCCATCGCCGCTTCCTTGCCTTTTGCGCCGGAAATCGTCCGGCCAGCGATCAGCTTCTGCATCCACCAGGCCAAGCTCAAGGCCGCCAAGGCTTATGGGTTCAAGGCGGCCTTCAATCCGACGCATCCGGGGACGTCCGACGATGCTTTTGGATGGTGGATTTCACCTTGGCATTTCGGCCTCAACGAAGGGCCCGTCGTCCTGATGATCGAGAATGACGCCAGCGGCCTCTTGTGGCGGTTGATGCGCTCATGCCCGTATGTCCGCAACGGCTTGCAACGGGCAGGATTTGAAGGCGGCTGGTTGAGGGATTTCGATCAAGAATCGACGCCAATCGCTTGAGTGGCTTGCGCCCGAGGCGGAGAGCGTAAACGGCAAACTGCGGCATCGTCGCGACTGGAGGGTGCATTGCCGAATGCGTGGGAAATCGACGTGGAGAAGCATTCTTCCTTGAAAGGCTTTTCTCAGGGCATAGCCTGTGGAAAGGGCAGGTTTTGATCTGGCTCAAAGAAAACGCATTCGATGACGGTAGAGTCCCTCTACATCGCTTTTCCGACCGGCGGTGCAGATGATAAAGAAAATTTCCACAACTTATGGGAACAGGAAAGATGAAAGCAAAGAACTTAGCGACCCCGGCTCTTACCAAGGGCGTCGAAACTCGTATGGTTAGAGGGTCTCTGATGCGGAGCATGCCTGCTTTGACGATGTTGGCTGTGGCATTGATTGTTTCGGGGTGCCAGCAGTTACCTGCCGATCATTGGTCCCCCAAGCAATGCCGGTCAAAGGCGAGCGACGCCAAAAACTGCTATCCAAGGGACCTTCCTCATCTGCCCGTGCACAAGTGACCAGGGGCTGATCGGTGCGACGTCGTCCTACCACATTCGTTGTTTTCGCAGCATCAAGGCAACTACGCCACTTTCACGTGACGACACGTGACGCTTTGCTATAACCGGGCCGAGGCGGTGCTGACCTGAGCGCGGTTTGTGCGCCAAGTATGGATAAAAGAATGCGTCTTGCTCCGATCGTCGCTGTTACTGTCCTCATAGCCGCCGCCGGCAGCGGTTACGCATACTGGTTGAGGGAAGAGGCGACCCGCGTACCCATAGGATTGGCGCGAGCCAATGGTCGGATCGAAGTCGAGCGCGTCGACATCGCAACCAAATATGCCGGCCGCCTCTCCGAGGTGGGCGTTAACGAGGGCTCTGATGTCGAGAAAGATGCTGTTCTCGCCCGCATCGACACGACAGAGATACTTGCGCAGCTTGCCGCGGCGAAAGCTGGCGTGCACCGCAGCCATCAGGGTGTGGCAAACGCCGAGGCCAATGTTGCCGTGCGCGAGGCGGAGTTGAAGCTGGCCGACGTAGAGCTGAAGCGCGCCGCCGAGCTCACACGCACCAATACGGCCACCCAAGCGGAACTGGATCGTCGCACGGCACAGAGAGACATCTCAAAAGCTGCTCTGGATAGCGCCAAAGTGGCTGTGGAAGACGCCAAGACAGCGGTGGAGGCTGCCGAGGCTCAAGTGACCCAAATCCAGGCGATGATTGCCGACATGACGCTGAAAGCTCCGGTGTCGGGCCGAGTCGAATATCGCCTTGCTCAAACCGGGGAGGTGGTCGCGGCCGGCGGGCGGGTGCTCACGCTTCTCGACCTTTCGGACGCCCATATGACGATCTTCCTTCCCACGAGCCAAGTCGGGCGTGTCGAGCTCGGATCGGAGGCGCGGATCGTGCTCGACGGGGCGCCCGGATACGTCGTCCCGGCAACGGTTTCCTTCGTCGCAGCGGATGCGCAGTTCACCCCAAAATATGTCGAGACCGTCGATGAGCGCGAGAAGCTGATGTACCGGATCAAGCTGCACATTGATCCGCAGATACTCCAAAAACACAGCGGCTATGTGAAAGCAGGCATGACCGGCTACGCTTACGTCAAAGTACAGGCCGGAGCAGCCTGGCCGGCCGATCTGACGCCGAGGCTCCCGGATGTCCGCTGACCAGGAACCCGGCATTCGAGTCGGTTCGGTTCGCCACCGCTATGGCAAAACGATTGCGCTCGACGGCGTCAGCCTTTCGATCGACTCTGGAACGACGACGGCCTTCATCGGCCCAGATGGCGTCGGCAAGTCCAGCCTTCTCGGCCTGATGGCCGGCGTCAAGCAAATCCAGTCTGGAACCGTGGCGGCTCTTGGCGGGAACATGGCATTGCGCTCTCACCGCGATTCGGTGGCGCCTCGCATCGCCTATATGCCACAGGGCCTCGGCCGCAACCTCTATCCGACCCTCTCCGTCGTCGAGAACATCGATTTCTTCGGCCGATTGTATGGACAGGCAGAAGGCGAGCGCCACAAACGCATCGCGCGCCTTCTCATCGCGACGGGGCTCGATCCCTTCCCGGACCGCCCTGCCGGCAAATTGTCGGGCGGGATGAAGCAGAAGCTCGGCCTTTGCTGTGCCCTGATCCACGACCCCGACCTGTTGATCCTCGATGAACCCACAACCGGTGTCGATCCACTGTCGCGGCGCCAATTTTGGGACCTGATCGGACGAATCCGCATCGAGCGTCCCGGCCTGACGGTGCTGGTGGCGACCGCCTACATGGAGGAAGCCGAGCACTTCGATCACATCGTCGCCATGGATGAGGGCAAGGTTATCGCCGCAGGTGACACAGCGCAGATCCTTGCCCAAACCAAGGCAAGCACGCTGGAGGAAGCCTACATCGCTCTCCAGCGTCCCGAGCGTCGCGGCGATCGCAAGGAGCTGGCGATTCCAGAGCTGCAACATAGCGATGGTCCTCCCGCGATCGCTGCCGATAACCTGACCATGCGCTTCGGCGATTTCACCGCGGTGGATCACGTCAGCTTCCGAATCCAGCGCGGAGAGATTTTTGGATTTCTGGGATCGAATGGTTGCGGCAAGACGACCACGATGAAGATGCTCACGGGACTTCTGCCGGCGAGCGAAGGGCGAGCCGAGCTGTTGGGAAAGCCTGTCGATGCCCGCGACATCATGACAAGAATGCGCATCGGCTACATGTCGCAATCCTTCTCGCTCTACGAGGAGATCTCCGTCAGGGCGAACCTGGAGCTTCATGGACGCCTCTTCCGCATTCCTGCAGGCGACCTTGAGGCGCGCGTCGCCTCAGCATTGACCCGGTTCGACCTCGAAGTCGTTGCGAACGCGTTGCCGACTGAACTGCCGCTCGGGATGCGCCAGCGGCTCCAGCTTGCCGCGGCCTGTCTGCATCAGCCCGAAGTGCTGATCCTCGACGAACCTACTTCGGGTGTGGACCCGGCGGCACGTGACCGGTTCTGGGATCTCCTCGTCGAGATGTCGCGCCGCGATGGAGTGACCATCTTCATCTCGACACATTTCATGAACGAGGCCGAACGCTGTGACCGAGTTTCCTTGATGCATGCAGGCCGCGTTCTTGCGATCGGCAACCCCGACGAACTTCGCCTGGCGCGTAACGCCGGCAATCTGGAGGACGCCTTTGTTGCCTATCTCGAGGAGGCATCGGCCCAGTCGGCGGCGCCGAAGAATCTACCTGCATCATCTGCCGCCGTCGAGCTGGCCAATGCGTCTGCTCTGTCCGGGTCAGAGACGACGTCCCTCGCAGACCTCTCGCCAAGATCGCCAGCGGCATCTGTGCGTCGAATCTGGGCCTTTGCCCGGCGAGAGGCCGTGGAACTCCTGAGAGATCGCATCCGGCTTGCTTTCGCGCTGCTTGGACCTCTCTTGCTGCTGGCAACGTTTGGCTATGGCATCTCGTTCGATATCGAAAATCTTCGCTACGCTGTGCTCGATCGAGATCAGTCTGTCGAGAGTCGCTTGTTCCTGGAGCAGTTTTCGCATTCCCGCTATTTTGTTGAGCAGTCACCACTGACAAACGAATTCGAGATCGACAATCGCTTGCGCTCGGGGGAGTTGCGGTTCGCTGTCGATATTCCGCCCGGCTTTGGTCGCGACCTTCTGCATGATCGCCAGCCGCAGGTGAGCTTCTGGCTCGACGGCGGCAATACGTTTCCGGCGGAGACGGCGCGCGCTTATATTCAGGGTGCGGTTCTGACCTACGCGGCGGAGCGCCAGCTTCAGGAACATGGCCAAGATGCGCAGATGTCGCCGGTCAATGTCGAGCCGCGGTTTCGCTACAACCAGGACTTCCGCAGCGTTTTCGCAATCACGCCGGGGTCGATCATGCTTCTGCTGGTCGTGTTTCCAGCGATGCTGACGGCACTCGCCGTCGTCCGGGAAAAGGAGATGGGCTCGATTACGAACGTCTACGCCTCTCCCGCGACGGTCGGCGAATATCTCATCGGCAAGCAGCTACCCTATGTTGCGACCGGCCTTGTCAGTTTTGTCAGCCTTGTGGTGATGGCTGCCGGCGTGCTTGGCGTAGTCCCAAAGGGGTCCGTGCTTGCCTTGTCAATTGCAGCCTTGAGCTACGTGTTTGCGGCAACCGCCTTCGGTCTTTTGGTATCGGCATTCGTCTCGACACAGGTCGCGGCGATTTTTGCAACAGCGATTCTGACCGCAATGACTGCGGCGCACTATTCCGGGTTCCTTTTCCCGGCCTCGACACTTGAAGGTCCGGCCCGTGTAATGGGGCTTTCATTTCCCGCACTTTGGTTCCAAACCGTCAGTCTCGGCGTCTTTGCCAAAGGGCTCGGGGCGAATGCGTTTATTACCGAGATCGCCGTATTGATCGGTTTTGGCATCGTGTTTCTCCTGCTGGCTCGCCTGTCGGTCCGCAAGCAAAGCATCTAGCCATGAAATATTGGGTTCGGAACGTATTTCGTCTCGGTGTCAAGGAACTCGCCAGCCTGGCGCGCGACGTGGTCATGGCCGTTCTGATTGTCTATGTTTTCACGGTCGCCGTTTATTCCGAGGCGACCGCCATGAAGACCGACGTAAGCAATGCCGGTGTGGCCATCGTCGATGCCGACCACTCGATCTTGTCCGCGAGCATCAAGGACGCCCTGCAGCCGCCTTACTTTCGCGTACCCCGCGAAATCGATCGCTCAGAACTCGATGAACTCCTGGACAAGGGACTATACACCTTTGTCCTCGAAATTCCGCCGCGCTTCGAAGCCGATCTTTTGGCGAACCGCGGTCCGTCAATACAAATCAATGTCGATGCGACGGCAGTGGCACAAGCCGCCGTTGGAACAGCCTACATCCAGCAAATCATTGCCCGCGAGACGGCAGACTTTCTGCATCAGCACGGTGCCACCCAGGCCGTTCCGATCGAACCGGTCATCCGCGCCTTGTTCAATCAGAACCTTGAGGCGATCCGTTTTTCCGCCAGTATGGGTATCATCAACAATGTCACGATCCTCGCGGTCATCCTTGCCGGCGCGGCGGTGATGCGCGAACGTGAGCGCGGCACCATTGAGCATTTATTGGTGATGCCTGTGCTGCCGAACGAAATTCTTGCGGCAAAGATCTGGGCGAATGGATTGATTGTCCTGCTGGCGGCAGGGCTTTCGCTCCACCTCGTGGTGCAGTTCGCGCTGCAAGTGCCAATCGTGGGATCGGTGGAATTCTTCCTTGCCGGGACCGCCGTCTATCTCTTCGCAGTGACATCGCTCGGCATCTTGCTAGCCACCATCGCCAACTCGATGCCGCAATTTGCGCTGCTAGCGATCCCGGTCTTCATCGTGATGTTCCTGCTATCAGGCTCGTTCACTCCATTCGAGAGCATGCCGGTGTTGCTGCAAGACATCATGTACGCGTCGCCGTCGACGCACTTTGTCAGATTCGCGCAATCGGTCCTCTATCGTGGCGCCGGAGTTGACCTCGTCTGGAAGGACCTGGCGGCAATGGCGGCGCTGGGCGCCGCGTTTGTTGCTGTTGCCCTGTCGCGCTTCAGGACAATGCTCGCACGGCAGTCGTAATCAGGACCAGCACTATTGCCTCCGGGGGTTCCTACGGGCATTGGGCGCATGACTTCGGGATACGCTAGCGAATTCGCGGCAAATGATGTGACGAAGCCCACCGCGCGGACAGCGCATTGCCGGAATGCCCGCTGATCGAGACGTCATTCCGCAAAACGTCGTTCAATGAGTCGTTTTCGCGGACGTCGCGTTGCCGAGGGCGACAGAATGCATCTGCACCGACATATGAGTCGGTTGAACGCTGATCGGTGACTGTTCGGACATCATTTCCGCATGTCGTCTTGGCGAGCCAATAGCACCTGCCCGTCCCAATCCGAGGCCATCACTCCTTTGGCCCGCGAAACGAGGCGTCCTGCGTCGAGAGCCTCTGCCAGCGCTTTTCGCGGCGCGTCGACGTCGGACTGCGTCGAGACCAGCGTGACGAGCCCGAGAGGATGATAGACACGTTCCTCGGCGACGGACCCAATCCAGAGCGGCGCGGTCTGGCCGTTGGTAACCTCGACGTCGGCGGCCCACAGCCGGAGCACGAGACGAGAATCCAAGAATACAACGTCACTGGACTGTCGAACAAGGGTCAGGCTGGGAAAGCGACCGCCGGCGAGAAAGGGAACAACCGGAAGGTTGGCCGCACTGGCCGATCCGGTGAACCAGGTCAGAGTGCTCAACGACGCCCAAGCTGCCGATGTGTGCCAGCCCTTCCGTAGCAAGACGTCTTGCAGGCTTTGCAAGCTACCGGCCCACTGGAACGTCAGCGGCTCTTGCGTCTCGCCGGTAAGGTCGATGCGGCGCGCTGGCAGCTGCTGCCAATCCGACGCCCACCAATCAGCGGCCGCCATGGATTGCGTCGTGCTTTTGATGGCGTATCGCTGGATATCCGTCGCGTTGCTGCGGTAGA
>CALMPB010000031.1 GCA_937871985.1 uncultured Burkholderiaceae bacterium | reverse complement strand
AAGGCCCGCTGCGCCAAGCAAAGGAACCATTAGGATGGCAGTCATTATGCCGAAATTTCCAGAACGATCATCCCAAAGCTTACGCAGCATACGTGCCTCCCATTTTCCGCGAGGTGTATTTTACAATATCAGAGGTAAATAATGTTTAATGTTTCTGGTCAGGGAAAGCTTAGCAGCGGGGCACATCAGGAAACAGTGGCTCCCGACAAGCGCACTTAACCCGGTACTTTTGATCATAAAGCATCGGCCTCGGTAATTTCTTTAAACTCGACCCCGAGCTCGGAGAGTTTTTTCCAGCGTATGGTACAGTGGCGCTGCGTACCGTCCTCGAACTGTAGGTTGAACTGGTCAGGAATACCAACGATGTTGTCGAGGATCAGCTTCGCCCCTGAAGCCGACAGGTTGCGAATAGCGCAGTCACGTGTGGCAGAGCCGTTCAGGTAGATGATACGCCCGCCTTTGAGTGACTTTATTCTCGGAGCCTTTCGCCTCTCTTCCATTTTACAACCATCCTCGACGCTTGAAATACACATAGGGAAGCACCGCCGAGCATATCATCAGCATGATTGCCAAGGGGTAACCAAACGACCATCGCAGTTCTGGCATGAATTCGAAGTTCATGCCGTAGATGGGGCTCCGTGGGCATTTCTGCAATAATACCCGCTAAGGGAAAGCGAAGTTGTTTGGATTGAAACGGTTAGCGCGGATCGGCCTGAAGCGTTCGAGGGGTCGGTCAATTTCGTTCCAGAGATAGTCGCCGGTGAGTGCGATATGAGCCCAGGGAAGTGGTGCGACTTGGGAGAGCAGCTCGGCGGGAATATCGATGCCCTGGGTGCGGACATAATCGACAGCGCGGCTGAGATAGACGGTGTTCCACAGGATAATGGCGTTGACGACGAGGTTGAGACCTGACGCCCGATAGGCCATGGTTTCCGCCACGCGGTTGCGCAGCTCGCCAAGCTGGTGGAGGAAGACCGCCCGGGCAAGGGCGTGACGGCTTTCACCCTTGTTGAGGATGGCATGCGATCTGCGTCGGAGCTTGGTGTCGAGCAACCAGTCGCAGATGAAGATCGAGCGTTCAATCCGGCCCATTTCGCGTAGCGCCTGATTGAGCCGATTTTGCCGAGGCGATGCGGCAAGCTTCTTGAGGATGACGGACGGCGGCACGAGGCCCGCGCCAATCGATGACTTCAGCCGCAAGACCTCATCCCAGTGCTGCTCGATGACATCCATGTTGACGGCTCCCGAGATCAGCGCCCCGAGCGGGTCGTACGCCGCGTCGGGATCGATGACGAAGAGCCTGCGATTGCCGAGATTGCGGATACGAGGAATGAGCCTATAGCCGAAGCCATGGAACATAGCGAATGTCGTTTCGGTCGCGCCGGCGGTATCGGTTGCATGCTCATGGATTTCGACGGAGCTTTCGTTGTGAAGGAGGCCGTCGAGCACGTAGGGCGCTTCGCTCTCGGACGCCTGGATCATCCGGGAGAAGAAGGAGGCGAAACGATTGGACAGGAAGCCATAGACCGAAGCACCTGGTCTTTTGCCGTATTTTGCATTGTATTCGAGGCTGGCTTCACCGCGCCCGCCTGCCGGAAAGAACTGCCCGTCCGAGGAGGAGATATGACCGTCGCCCCAGACCGCGGCGAAGGGATGAGCCTGCTGCGCATCGACCAGCACGGCGGTCGCCGTAGCATAGGTTTCCGAGCGCAGATGCCTATCTACCATCAGCATCATCTGGTGGATCGTGACGCCGCGTGAGCTTTCCGCCATGCGTTCAGCACCGGCGTTGGTGGCGTCGGCAAGGATAGCGGCCATCAGCGCCGGCTCGTCGTTCGCCGTCTCGCCGGTGCGATAGTGTGTGAAGCTGTCAAGGAACCTGGTCCAGCTGTGGACCTCGGCAAGCAGGCTGGTGATCCTGATCCGGGGAACGAGGATGTAAAGACGCCGGCTGAGCGCGACGATCCCGTCACGCTCCTCCTCGCGGATCGGGGAGACCGACAAACCCTTGTCGGAAATAGCCGCATCCGGAATGGCGTTGGCGGCCGCCGCCCTTGCCAGCTCTTTGAGTTTCGCGTCGAGCGTGGCGGTGCGTTCGGCTCGCCATTCGGCAAAGCTGTCAGGGATGGCAAGCCCGAGCCGGCCTTCGGCGCGCATCAGGGCAAAGATCGGTCGAGGCAGAAGATAATCCTCGAAACTGCGCCATGCTCGGCTGCCATCAACCCATATGTCACCGGCCCGCAGGCGCTCCCGAAGGTGAACGAGTACCGCCACTTCCCAAGCCCGAAGGTCGATGGTGACACCGTCCGAGCGCACACGTCGCCGCCACTTGCGCGTCATGAACGCGAACGGCACCTGCGCGGGTAGTTTCCTGCCACTGTAGAGCGCACGCAGATGATCCACTGCCTTCAAAACCGGATCATCGGGACGAAACGACCGGAAAGAGAACGCGCCGAACATGAGCCTGCCCAGCTTTCGCAGCGATTTGTGCCGCTCTATGAGCTCATCGAATTCGTCGCTGCGATC
Source organism: uncultured Burkholderiaceae bacterium (assembly GCA_937871985.1). The sequence continues at coordinate 2,618 of CALMPB010000031.1, read as the reverse complement.
GGGGCGCACGACGGACCTGGCTGCGGCCACGCTGGCGGTCAATCCGTCCCAGCCGAGTGAGACTGCAATTGCGGATGCGAGATCGGTGTTGTTCTCACGGGCGGCCAGAAGCGCCTCGCCAAGCTTGAGATGATCGAGCGCCACCCCATCAAGAATCTCGGCTTCTTTCAGCCGGCGTTCTGTGCGGCTCAGTTCAGCCTTGCGCCGGGTGCTGCCGATCAGTTTGCAGAACATGTCGATCGCAAGGTCGGTGATTGCCGCCTGCCTCTCGATGACGAACGCCGTCAGCGTGGCGTAGCGGCGCTCGGATGTAAGGCGTCGTATCTCACGGGCATGCAGAATGCGGGCGTCCCGGGCGATGATGCCATAGCGGTTGGCATGGATCGTTTTACGTCGCTCATCGGAAATCGCCGCCGAACGCAGAACCTCAAGCCGGGCAATCAGGCCCTTGAGGTTTTTCAGTTTCGTCCCCTCCGGCGCTTCCGCAATCCAGCCGAGATGGCTCCGATCGCCGGACCGATCGATGAGAAGCTGATCAAGCGCCTCGATGGACGGTTGCTCCATGCCCCGGATCAAGCCGCGATAAGCCTGTCGTCGCGCTGCCGCCCGGCCCGCCATCGCCAGACGTATCAGCAGTTCCGGCACAGGAACGAGCAGCTTCCTCTCCTTCAGGGCTTCGATCACGGCCTTGGTGATCGGCTCGCCTTGTTCGGTAGCGGCTGCCTCGCGTGCCGCCGCGGTGATCAGGGATCGATAATCGCTCGCCCGGACGGGCCGGAGATCCAGTGCGACGACAATCTCCCGCGTATGTTCTCGACGGGTTTCCTCCCGCTGGGCATAGAGTGCGAACACCGCAGCGTCGATGCCCAACTGGTCGGCGACAACGGAGACGACTGCCTGAGGCGGAACTTCCCCAGCGCGGAGCGGACGACCGAGATCACGCACCAGGGCGAGTTGGATGGCAAAACCCAGACGATTATGCGATCGGCGATGCGCCCTGGCGAAAGCGATGTCCTCAGCGGACAGCGCATAGCGCGCGAGGGCCTCTTCATAAACATCGGGTGGGTCGAACAGAACGGTGCGCGACTGCGCGTCGAGGAAGGCCATCGGTCACACCCGCTCTCAAACTGGGGGAGCAGGCTCATCTTCTTTGCCCGGTCCGGTCCATCCGGTTCGCCGCAATGTATCGATGAGAGTCGAGCGCGGCACCTTGAATGTCCGACACACCGACGCCTTGCTGGCGCCGGCTTCCAGCGCCGCCAGAATCTGCTCAACCTTTTCGGTGTCGATCGTCGGTGGCCTACCGCCCTTGCGACCGCGCCGGCGTGCCGCCGCCAGTCCAGCGTTGACCCGCTCCGTGATCAGCACTCTCTCGTATTCGGCGAGCGTGCCAAACAGGTTGAACAGGAACGCACCGTGCGAATTCGTCGTGTCGATAGCTTCCGTCAAAGAGCGGAAGGCGACCCCGCGCATCTTCAGATCCTCAACGATTCTGATCAGGTGGGAGAGTGATCGGCCCAGACGGTCGAGCTTCCAAACGACCAGCACGTCACCCTCGCACAATTCCGCAAGGCAAGCCTTCAGCCCCGGCCGATCGTCGCGCGCGCCCGAAGCGCGATCCTGATGCAGGTGACGCTGATCGACCCCGGCCGCGAGCAGGGCGTCGCGCTGCAAGGCAACCGACTGCCGCTCATCACCGCTCGATACCCGCATGTAACCGATCAACATGCACGACAAACCTCAAATTCCGTGTTGCCGCACAGTCTCACATTCCGACAGGGTTTGTCGCGCAAATAATTGCCCAGTCACCCCGTCGATTTCGACCCGCCGAACCGCTACGCGGAAATCATCTGTTTTCCGTCACGCCAAAAATCTCTTAGCGGGTAATATTGCAGAGATTCCCACGGAGCCCCTAGATGGAGGCAACCAGGGTCGGCGGGAGGAAGACCACTGCTGCGACCGAAAATATCTTGATGATCTGGTTCTGTTCGAGGTTGATGAGGCCAAGCGTCGCGTCGAGGAGAAAGTTGATTTTGCCCGACAGGAAGCTCGCATGTTCGCCGAGCGACATCGCGTCGCGCTGGAGAAGCTTCAGGCGCTGTTTGCTTTCCTTGGACGTCCGGCGCTCAGGTGTGTCGAGAGCTGCGTGATAGGACACAAGTCTGGAAATCGATACGAGGCTTTCGCGGGTTGCCGTTAGGAAATCACCCTTCCGGCCGATCTGCTCGATGAGCGATTGCAGGTCGCGCGTCTTCTTGGTGACGTTCGAGGTTTTACTCTGGAAAATCTCGCGAGAGACGCCGTCAATGTCGTTGCCCAGCCGTTCCAGCACATCGGCCATGCGGTCGATGATGGATTCCAGAATGCCTAGCATCACCAATTCGCCGTTTGTGCACATCATGCCATTAGCTTTTTGAGCGCGCGCAGCAAAGACCGAGAAGGGCTTCGGATCGACATAGCGAACGGTGACAAGCACCTGTCCCTTGAGAATGAAGGTGACAGGCGATTTGACAGGGTCGTCACCGTCCAGCGAGGTCAATGCTGTTGCCGTCATAAACTCTGCCCCGTCCTCCTGGTAGAGGCGGGCGGAAAGTTCGATCTCTTCCATCTCGTCACGG
>CALMPB010000030.1 GCA_937871985.1 uncultured Burkholderiaceae bacterium | reverse complement strand
CCTTTGAAGCGCAGGCAGGGTAAGGATGATGAAGCTGGACCGACCAAGCAGATCAAGGTCAGTCGCACGGATCCGGACAGTGGCTACATGGTGCGCGATGGCAAGCCCAAGGGTTTGCTGGCCGCTACCGCACAGAATATGAAGACGATGGCGCTGCTGCTGGCGCAGCTTTTAGCCTCTATTTATGCCCTAATCGGGCCGAATAGGCCTATACAGCCCTACAGATCAAGATCCTGCGAATCGTACTCCCCAAGGTTGCAAACGGGCGCGCGTACGTCTGAGTAGACAAAAAAATAAACCCCGCCGCAAAAAACAAGGGGTTTATCAACATTCTGAATCCTCCCGTGATTAATTACGGGAGGATTTTTTTCGCGAAAGTAAGTTGGCTATTTAAGGAGCGGCCGGGATTCGTGCGAAGTTTCTCAATCAATGCCGTAACAATTTGATCCGCAAGATAAAGTGATCTGAACGGGAACGTTCAGGTACCTGCTGCGCAACAAGGAGATCAATAGCCCCGAACCAGGCGTTCGCCGCCGACATCACATACATCCCGATGTGGCGCGGCTCCGTAACTTGTTTGCGGTGATGGGCTGGCCAGCCAATGGACGCTGTCATGATGCCTATCACAACAGATTTCCGCATCGAGGCCATGCAGGAGGCAATCCACCGCTACGGTACGCCGGAGATCTTCAACACCGAAGGGCAGCTAGTTCAGCAGCCTAGACATGGCATTGCCATCAGCATGGGATAACCGGGGAGCGATCAATATCAGATTACAGAAAGACCACTGCCAATAATTCCCCGTGCGTTTGTTTGCTTTGATATCGCGGGACGATTGTTCGGGGACGATCGCTCGCCTCGAGAGTGGAGTTTTTGAGCAGCTGATGGCGAGCCGCTCTTGGTTGAATTTAGCCCGTCGTAGTTGAATTTGCAATGTTTTCTATCACTGGGCTGTCATTTGGCGACACTGCCTTGCCATATAACAAGAACAGGTGGCACAGCACAATATCTGGCTGGTCGCCTAACGCTGCACGAGAGTGTTCAGTATCGAAATGCACCAGCGCTGCCAGTTCGCGGGACGGTTCATGAATATAGATGCCTCCGGGTGTTTTGAGCAAATGCAATTGTGCAGCGATCTCGGGCTTGCCGATGGCCAGCTTAAGTGCCTTGATGCACTTGTCGGTGTCGGTGTCGATCATGCCAACCATGAAGGCAAGATGCTTGTCCCGGCTATACTTGCCATCGACAAAACGTAGCATCCCATCCTTACCGTAGTAGCTTAGCCGGCTATCCGATTTCGGCTTGAGCTTCTTGAATTCGAACGTCAAATCAACACCGGTTCGGTCGGAAAAATAGCGGATATCGGCACGCCCACGATTGTCTAATGTGCCGGTTATGAGATTGGCATCAGCATCGATTTCTTCGGCTCCAAAGTTGCCGCTCAAGCCTGCTGCCGCCTTCTTTGTCTTGAGAACTGCACGTAGGAATTGGGTAAGGTGAGGTTCATGGCTGCCGGGATTGAATTTCGGAGTGTTATTTGCGACCAGCGTGTCCCAGGTTTGTTGAATGAGAGAGACAATCTTGCCAGTCTCTTCATAGGGGAATAGCAAGCGCCAGTTCTCCGATAATGACATCGTTCCCCTTCCTCTCTTATGCCCGATGCGCTGTTGGGTAACGAACGGCATCGACAATGCGCTGCGCATCATTTAACGCCTGACTGCGCAGCCATAGCCGTTTCACCAACGGCTTGATCAGATACATCGTGTCACCGGCTTGAATCAGAAAGTCGGCCGCTAGATGAAGGTTGGCCCAGATTTGCATTGGCACTAGCTCAGCGGCTTTGAGCGTCTGCATGAGAGCCAATGCCCCCCTGTCATTGATCTGTACTTTGGCAGGGCTGTCCTTTTTTGACAGGGAAATGCGCACGATACCCAAGGCTCCGATTGCTTCAGGGCGGTAGGCAACCGTTTCAATCTTGAAGGCGCCTTCACCACCCAATGTTGTTCTCCAGCGATGAAGCTCCCTCTCAAGCCAAGCCGCATGCTGATTCAAATCGATGGCTGTTGGTAGGTCGCAATAGGAGGTTCGGAGGGCCTCGTACCGATTCGGTTGTACACTGGGGATCATGACGTCGCACGCGTCCCGCACCAGAAGCACTTCGCGCTCGTCAAGGCCGAAATACTCGAAGATCAAGCCGTCGGCGGCAGCGCGAAACTGCGGCGCCTCGGCAAAATGGGCGAAGACATCGGACTGTTCCCATTGGCGCGTAATATCAGCCACCTGCTTGACGATTTCCTTAGCGCGTACAGGATACTTATGGATTGCAGGCGTTACGAATGGCAACTTCTCTATTTCACCCAGCGTGATTCGCGGTCGCTCAGCGACCAGCGAATAAGCGGTATGCAGCAACAAGTAGCGTGTCAAGCTCGAACGCAGATACATCGTCAAAAAACGCAACAGATCTTCGTCTTGCTCCGGGCCGCGAATAGCCGCCACGGAGTGTTTGAAACAGAAGCGCTCATGCGCAAACACCGCATTGACCTCGAATTCGGACGAAGCGCCGTCCGGAAAAAGCACACGGGGGCCTTCAAAAGCCGCACCGTTCTGCGAACCATATGACACAACTGACTTGATATTGGACGGAAACGGCTTCAATACCTGCGAATCGAGTACCGGCGCATCACGCGGGATGTCACGCGTGTTAAGGAAGCGAAATTTCCTCAGCGGGGCGACGGTGAGCGGTGGCGACGAATGGCGGGTCTGATTGAACCCCTTGACGATCTGCCAGCGTGCGTCACGCCCCTTGGTCAAGTCTGCAATTGTGCCTGCTAATGACAACTTGCCAATCAAAGTGGCATCGTTGTCACCGCCCCAAAGGTGGGTACGCAGCGCCTGATTGTCAGTCCAGACCTCTTGTGCAAGCAGGCACTGGCGGTCCGCACTATGCACGGTCAGCCGACCGAACGCAATACTGACGTCCGCTTTTGGCACCCAGTAGTCGATGCGTTCGTTGTAGGGAATCTTGCCGCGCGTCGCCACACTACGGCGTTGCCCCGTGACGATTACGCAAGGATGAACCGCTCCGGAGAACAACAGCCTGCGAATATCAGAGAAATTAATGATGCGATCAATATTGCACTGTGCGAGCCATTCCCGTAAGAAACGTTGGCTAGTGGGAGCTGTAAAGAGTTTGACCGGCAAGATCAGACAGACGCGCCCATTATCGGTGGTTGTCTCAAGCGCCTTGTGCGCAAACGCCGCCGCAATCTGACGGTGTGGTAAGAACCGGTTGTGCTTCTCGGCCCACTGTTCATATGGCAGTCCGTTGTCGTTGCCATCCGGTTCAAACCACGGCGGATTTGACAAAAACACCGTGCATGACTGCGTATTGGCGAAGCGCTGCTTCGTCGAAAAAAAATCGCCGGCTTCTTCACCGCATAAGATGGTCTTGCCGATCAAGGTAGGCAGCTTGACCTTTTCGTCTTCCTGCAACAACAGAATGTCGCTCGGCTGCAAATCCTCCATCAGTGACAGGTACAGACTAAAGGCCGTTACACGGCACGCTGCCTTACTGACGTCGCCGCCACGGATGGCATGTTCCAGCAGTTCACTACGGGCGCCGAACGTCATGTCGGCACCAGACCGATGCTCGGCTGCTGAGACCATGCGCCGAAATGCGGTTGTGAGCAAGATGCCGGATCCGCACGCTCCATCGAATACGACTTCCTGCGTTACGTCTGCCGATGAAGAAAATGCTTGGTCTACCGCGAGATTGGCGAGGTGGCGCGGCGTATAGTAGGCACCCAGCGCTTCCTGATCATCTCCGAGAAAAGTCTCATAAATACCGGAGATGAGTTCGACCGGAATGTAGCGGAAGTCGTAGTTCCAGAATGATCCCTGACCGGTTTCTATATCGACCCGCAGCAGAAAACGATTCAACAAGTCATAAGCTTGAAGCGGCAGATGGCGCCAGTCTGCTAAGGGGGCATTCTCGGGGTCGAGGAAGTCCCCGTTGAAATCGCGCTTCAAGCATTTGAACAGCTTTACGAGGCCTGCCGCATCCTGGTCGGCGATTAGCTCGTGCAATTGTCCGACGCTGCGTCGCTCACGATAGACCGGACTGACGATTGCACGGTGCTCAAGATAGGAAACGAAGAGACACTGCCCCAGCAAGAACTGTGCGGAATCGCGGTCGATACCAAATTTGATCAGTTGCAGGACGCTATGCTGCAGATTGTGTAGCAACTCCCTGTCCACGCGCGAGTCGAGCGAGAACCAATCAGCATGACGCTTTTGAATGTCGCCAGATTGAATGTCACGCGCAGAAAACGGCCCCGTCTCAACGGCGTTCGCCAGCGTCAATGTGGTACTGAAATCATGATCTTTCTGAACCGGGCAAGGAATAAGCCGATCCCCGTCAATGATCAACACCAACGACACTAAGCTTTGGTTCCAGATCTTTTGCCGCACGGCCGATAGCCATGCCGCATCGACCTTGACATCGCCACTGGCCTCGACAAAACACACGGTCGGAACCCGGTCCACGTCAAACACCGCGGTAGCCCGCACTTCGCCGGACTTACTCAACAAAGCATCAATCTCACGGCCATACGGATGCTGGGCATCGGCATGGCCGGTGTGCAAATGCAGCGTCGACGGGTCCGCTTGGTAACCGAGCGCTTTCAGCCAGTTTGTCGTTGCCTTGCCGCGCATGTCGATGGGAGGTTGGTAGAGATTACGGCGAGTATAGACTACACTTTATTTTTCATCAATTATTATCGTTGATACCATGAAAATAATTGCAACACTGTAAGTAATTGCCCTACTTATTTTGAGTGGATATAATCCAAGCATGATCGGCATCGACAACGTCAACTATGCGCAGCGCCGGCGCCTGCAGTTCATTGAATCTGTAGCGTATTGGGAGGGGCTTGTCGGACGGCCGCGCG
>CALMPB010000029.1 GCA_937871985.1 uncultured Burkholderiaceae bacterium | reverse complement strand
GATTCGCTGCGTTCGCGCATCAAGCAGGTGGCCTCGGGCCGTTTCGGCGTGTCGGCCGAATACCTGAGCAGCGCCGACCAGATCCAGATCAAGATGGCGCAAGGCGCCAAGCCGGGCGAAGGCGGCCAGCTGCCGGGCCACAAGGTTTCCGAGTACATCGCCAAGCTGCGCTACTCGGTTCCGGGCGTCGGCCTCATCTCGCCCCCGCCGCACCACGACATCTATTCCATCGAAGACCTGGCGCAGCTCATCCACGACCTTAAAAACGTCAACCCGCGCGCCTCGATCTCGGTCAAGCTGGTGTCGGAAGTGGGCGTGGGCACCGTGGCGACGGGCGTGGCCAAGGCCAAGGCCGACCACGTGGTCATTGCCGGCCACGATGGCGGCACCGGCGCTTCGCCCATCTCGTCCATCAAGCATGCCGGCACGCCCTGGGAGCTGGGGCTGGCCGAAACCCAGCAAACCCTGCTGCTCAACAACCTGCGCAGCCGCATCCGCGTCCAGGCCGACGGCCAGATGAAGACCGGACGCGACGTCGCCATCGGCGCGCTGCTGGGCGCGGACGAATTCGGCTTCGCCACGGCTCCGCTGGTGGTGGAAGGCTGCATCATGATGCGCAAATGCCACCTGAATACCTGCCCGGTGGGCGTCGCCACGCAGGATCCCGAGCTGCGCAAGAAATTCGAGGGCAAGCCCGAGTACGTCGTCAATTTCTTCTTTTTCGTCGCCGAGGAAGTGCGCGAAATCATGGCCCAGCTCGGCATCCGCAAGTTCGACGACATGATCGGACGCGTCGATCTGCTCGACATGCGCCAGGGCATCGAACACTGGAAAGCCAAGGGCCTGGACTTCAGCCGGGTCTTCCATCAAGTGCAAACCCAGTCGCCGCTGCACCAGGTCGAAACCCAGGATCACGGCCTTACCAACGCGCTGGATCACCAGCTCATCGAACGCAGCAAAGCCGCCATCGAACGCGGCGAAAAGGTTTCGTTCATCACTCCGGTGCGCAACCGCAACCGCACCATCGGCGCCATGCTGTCGGGCGTGGTGGCGGCCAAGTACGGGCACGAAGGCCTGCCCGACGACACCATCCACATCCAGGGCAATGGCGCGGCGGGGCAAAGCTTCGGCGCCTTCCTGGCTCACGGCATCACGCTGGATCTCGTGGGCGAAGGCAACGACTACGTCGGCAAGGGCCTTTCGGGCGGCCGCCTCATCGTGCGCTCGCCCAACGATTTCCGCGGCTTCGGCCCCGATCACATCATCGCCGGCAACACGGTGCTGTACGGCGCTCTGGCGGGCGAGGCCTACCTGAACGGCGTGGTGGGCGAACGCTTCGCGGTGCGCAACTCGGGCGCCACCGCCGTCGTCGAGGGCACGGGCGATCATGGCTGTGAATACATGACTGGCGGAACCGTCGTCGTGCTGGGCGAAACCGGCCGCAACTTCGCCGCCGGCATGTCGGGCGGGGTTGCCTACGTGTGGGATCCGCACAAGGTATTCCGCAGCCGCTGCAACCTGGCCATGGTCGAGGTCGAGCCCCTGCTCAGCCACGCCGAGCAGCTCGAGGCCAACCAGCTCGAAACCTGGCACAGCCAGAAACGCGGCGGCCCCCGCGAAACGGACGAAACCATCCTGCGGCGCCTGGTCGAGGATCACTACCGCTACACCGGCAGCTTCCGTTCGCGCGACCTGCTGAGCGACTGGGCGCAGGCGCGCAGCGCCTTCGTCAAGGTGATGCCCATCGAATACCGCCGGGCGCTGGACGAGCTATGGCGCTCGACGAACTCTGAACAAATTGCGGCCTAAGGAAAAACAATGGGCAAGATTACCGGCTTTATCGAATTCGAACGTGTCAAGGAAGTGTACGAACAGCCCGCTCAGCGGCTCAAGCACTGGAAGGAATTCGTCGCCACCCTCACCGACGACCAGGCCAAGACGCAGGGCGCGCGCTGCATGGATTGCGGCATCCCGTTCTGCAACAACGGCTGCCCCGTCAACAACATCATTCCCGACTGGAACGACCTGGTCTACCGCCAGGACTGGCAAGGCGCGCTGAACGTACTGCACTCCACCAACAACTTCCCGGAGTTCACGGGCCGCATCTGCCCGGCTCCCTGCGAAGCCGCCTGTACGCTCAACATCAACAACGACGCCGTGGGCATCAAGTCCATCGAGCACGCCATCATCGACAAAGGCTGGAGCCAGGGCTGGGTCACCCCCCAGCACCCGGCCCGCAAGACCGGCAAGAAGGTCGCCGTGGTCGGTTCGGGCCCCGCGGGCCTGGCTTGCGCGCAGCAACTGGCCCGCGCCGGCCACTCGGTCACGCTGTTCGAAAAAAGCGACCGCATCGGCGGCCTGCTGCGCTACGGCATCCCCGACTTCAAGCTTGAAAAATCGCACATCGACCGCCGCATCACCCAGATGGAGGCCGAAGGCGTCGAGTTCCGGCCGTCCACCTATGTGGGCGCAGCCGCCGACGCGCCCGAAGGCCTGACCGTACGCACCCCCGAATCGCTGCACGAAGAATTCGACGCCATCGCCCTGACCGGCGGCTCGGAAACGCCGCGCGACCTGCCCATTCCGGGCCGCGAGCTGCAGGGCGTGCATTTCGCCATGGAATTCCTTGCCCAGCAAAACAAGGTCAACGCGGGCGATCGCGTAGCAGGGCAGATCACCGCCAAGGGCAAGCACGTCATCGTCATCGGCGGCGGCGACACCGGCTCCGACTGCATCGGCACCAGCAACCGCCAGGGCGCCCTCTCGGTCACCCAGTTCGAGCTCATGCCCAAGCTTCCCGAAACCGAGGACAAAGCCATGACCTGGCCGTACTGGCCCGCCAAGCTGCGCACGTCCTCGTCCCAGGAAGAGGGCTGCGAACGCGACTGGGCCGTCTCGACCACGGCACTGCAGGGCAAGAACGGTAAGGTCGAAAAACTGACCGCCGCGCGCATCGAGTGGTTCAAGGACAAGGCCACCGGCCAGATGAAGATGCGCGAAGTCGAAGGCTCGAAATTCGACCTGCCCGCCGACCTGGTGCTGCTGGCCATGGGCTTTACCGCCCCGGTCAAGAACGTTCTGAACGCCTTCGGCATCGAGCTGGACGCGCGCGGCAATGCGCGCGCCAGCACCGACGACTACACCACCAGCGTCGATAAGGTATTTGCCGCCGGCGACATGCGGCGCGGACAATCCCTTGTGGTCTGGGCCATACGCGAAGGACGCCAATGCGCCCGGGCCGTCGACGAGTTCCTCATGGGGTCGACGACGCTGCCGCGCTAAAGGCGCACAAAGCGAAAACCAGCCCGCCATGCCGGCCGGCTGTTTGCATGCCCACGCTGGCGTGCGAACAGCCGGCCGTTCCACATGGGCGGCTTTCTTCGCCCCTATATATGCAGGAAGCCCGCCAGGCGGGCGCGGTCGAACTCGCCCGCCTCGCCCTGCGCGACGCAGCGGCCATGATCCAGCACCAGCAGCGTATCCATGACCTGCTGCAAAAAGCCCAGGTTCTGCTCCACGACGATAAACGCCGCCCCCTGCTCGACCCGCCGGCGCACGAACTGCGCCATGAGATCGATGTTTTCCTGCTGCACGCCTTCGGTGGGCTCGTCGAGCAGCGACAGGGGCTTGCCCTCGGCCAGCACCCGCACGAACGCCAGGAGCTTTTTCTCGCCGCCGCTAAGCGTGCCGGCCCGCTGCCGCAAGCGCTCCCGCAAACGTGGAAACGCTTCCAGATACGGGGCATAGCGCGACATGTCGCGCGATTCCAGATGAAGCAGCAGGTTGTCGGAGACGGACAGCTCATCGAACACCACGCCCTCTTGCGGCGAATAGGCCAGGCCCAGGCGGCTGCGCTTGAACGGCGCAAGCTGCTCAAGCGCCTTGCCTTGCCAGGCGACCTCGCCGGAAAACGGCCGCAGGCCGCCGGTCAGCAGGCGCATCAACGTCGTCTTGCCCACTCCGTTGCGCCCCAGTACGCCCAATACCTGTCCAGCCCGCACGCCGCCATCGACGCCGCGCAGTACGACGGTATCGCCATAGCCGCCCTCCAGGCCGGAAAACTGCAGCAACCAGGGTGTTTTCCCGTTCATTTCGAGCCCCCCGCATACACCGCCTGCACCTCGGCGTTCTGCCTGACCTGGGCGTAGGCGCCCTGAGCCAGCAAACTCCCCTGATGCAGTACATAAACATGGTCGGCCAAGGCCTCGACCGCGGCCATGTCGTGCTCGACGATCAGGGCGCAGGCATCCAGCCGCCCGACCGTTTCGGCGATGACGCCTCCCAAATGGCGGGTTTCGTCCACGGACAGTCCCGCGCAAGGCTCGTCCAGCAGGAAAAGCAGCGGCTCGGCCAGGGCCGTCATGGCGAACTCCAGCATCTGCCTCTGCCCTTGGGAAAGCGCCCCCGCCGGCTCGTCCAGGGTTTGGGCGAAAAACGGAAACGACTGGCTCATGAACGCCAGCATCGGGGTATTCCAGCCGCGCACGCCATTGCCCAGCAACGCCCAGCCATGCGCGCGATTGGCCCACAAGGCAATGCACAGATTGTCGCGGACGCTCAGTTCGGGAAACACCGACGGTATCTGGAACTTGCGCCCCACGCCCAGGCGCGCCATGGCGGGCGCGCCGAAGCCGCTTACGTCGCGGCCATTGAAGCGTACGCTGCCGCGCGCCAGCGGCAGGCGGCCGGTCAGCATATTGAAGGTCGACGTCTTGCCCGCGCCGTTGGGGCCTATGAGGCAATGCAGCCCCCGGCGCCCGGCCTGCAGGCTCAGCCCGTTCAGTATGCGCACCGGCCCCTGCTTGACATGAGCGTCGCTGATGCTCAGCGCAAAGTCGCCGCCGTCGCGACGGAAGGAAACCGGCGGCGCCATGCCCCGCCCGCCGCCTGCCAGGCCATCACCCGCCGCCCCGGCGGCGGCAACGGCGGGCGCGCCGACGGCGTTTT
>CALMPB010000028.1 GCA_937871985.1 uncultured Burkholderiaceae bacterium | reverse complement strand
GTTCTGGATGGAAATCCCCTGACTTACTGGGTCACTTCTGGGTGGAAATCAACAACCGGGTCATCAATGACGACGATGCCCCTCTCCAGATCGAAATCGGTGGCCTTCAGTGACTTCAAGAAGTACAGGAATGCGATGGACGTGCGCTCACCATCGCTCAGGTACAGGGCGGGCTGGTCGCCGCGCATGATCTTGTAGCCGTTCTGCTCGACATCGAAACGCAGTTCGTCGCGCCCGAGATACGAGGCCAGTTCCTTGTTCAGCTCCTCGGCGGGGCGCCGGTGTTGGCGCACCTGTTGCTCAAGCTCGGCGATCCGCCTTTTGAGGTCGTTGGCGGTGTCCGTCGCCGTCTTCAGATCGGCTGTGGCGTTGGAGAGCGCGGCGGACTTCGTCTTCCAATCGGGCAGGGCGCGGAGCAGCTCATCGCGGGCCAGCGCCTTCCTTGCGTTGGTGACAATGGCCTCGAAGTTCGAGGTTTGCCGGTTGTGCTCGGTTATCAGCTCGCTGAGTCTCGCAAACGCGGTCTGCCCGAGCGCTGTACCGACGACCGCCATTCCGGCGTACAGCCCGCGGAAGAGCGTTTCCCACCTGCTCGCCGGTACCTCATCGGGTTTGTGGCTGCTGATGAACTGCATAAGCTCCATGCTCTTGAACGGCTCATCCCGCTTGGCGTGCAGGGCCCGCAGCAGGACATCCAGCGCCGATGACATCATGCTCGCATGGCCGTTGAGGGACTTGAGCGCCTCCTCGTAGGCGGTGCGCAGGTTGCCGTACAAGGCCTCCTTGGGCGGGATCTCCAGCGATTTCTGAAACGCTTGGGCCTTCTGGACCTCGTCGATCAACTGGTCAAGCACTGACTGGAATCGCTTGAACTCGTCGTTGAAGTGGTCTTCCAACTGCTGGACGCGCTCGGGCTTCAAGGGGCCTCCGCAGAATTCGCAGGTGTCGGTCGCGTTGTCCCCGTTATGCAGCGCCAGGCCGGAGCCCACCCAGGTGGCAAGTGCTGGGTTGGTTGTCAGCCGTTCCACTACTTTGGACACGACGGAGCGCTCGAGGGCCGCTCGCGTCTTGTTGGTCAGATCGACAAGATCGGGAAAACCCACCGATGGCTCATCGACGGGGTCCATGATCGAGCTGTTCCTCGCGGCGAGATACTTCTTGCGGTCCGCCTCTGACAGCTTGGTTGGCGCGAGGGTGGCCTGAACGAGGTTCGCAATGTCCGCCTTGAAGTTGGCGGCGTTGTAGTTGTTGTACGGGCCACCGCCGGCGACCGTCAGCAGGTTCTTGATGCCCTTGGCTTCTTCGGAGCAGAACGACTCGTAAGCCGTGCTGGCGGTGGCCTCATCCTCACGATGCTTTACCGCCTGCGCTAGCGCCTTGTTCAGGTGAATCGCGAGCTGTTCGATCTGCTTTTGCTTGTCGACGCTGTCCTCCCCAAGGAAGAACACGGGCGGGAGCTGCTGGCCACCCGACTCGAAGATGCTGCGGTCGACGGTATCCCGATTGAAGACGCGCAAGGCGGGTAGTGGCGCGGAGCCGAAGTCAGCACCGTTGACGACCGCTTGGTCGACGAGCACCTGAACCTGGCCATCGGAGAGCGGCTGCTTGCGCTGGAGGTGCCGGAAGATGGTGGACAGGGAAGTCTTGCCCGCGCCGTTCCATCCGTAGATGACGTTGTAGCGGCTGAAGTCATGAAGGCCTGTCGCGGGCCAGCTGAAGTCCCGAAAGATGCGATAGCTGTGGGCCTTCACAAGGCGTGCAATCCTCATCCAATCTCCCTGGTTTCTCTGACTCGTGCAGGGGGCGCCTCGCGCTGGGAACGCTCACCTGCATCGGAGCCATTCCATGACGGCTTGGCACGTTATGTCATCTTCGTGAGCACCTTCGGTCAATCGTCCTCGGCTCCATCGAATTCAAAGGCCGAGAAGTCACTTGCAATTATTGCCTTCTCAAGATGGCCGTCCACGTCAGGCGGTTGTTTGAAGCGCATCGTTCTCATGTCGATCAAGTCCGCGACCGAGCTGTCTTTGAGGTTCTTCGGCACCACGATAGATGTCTTGGCTTCGCCATACAGGTTCGCCGCCGTGACGACGGCATCAATGCGAAATTCATCCGCGTGCGGGTCTGCCCGACCAATGACAGCGTACTCGTACTCCAGGCCATGGCGAAAGTCCGCGCATGCGATCTGCACCTCTAGGCACCGTTTCGGAGCCTCGAGCACCACGAACTCGTGTTTCCCTGGCTGCGCCATAGAGCGGATTGAGTCTTGCAGCGTGCGCGGCATGTGAAAGTCCATCAGAGACCCCCGCTTTGGCCTCGGAGCGGAAGGCCCTGAAGGACTGGCCAACACATACCTCTCGTTGAACCACCCTCCCGTTGCCGTCATGCGTATAAGCAAGGACTCCGCAGGCACCTGGCCCGTGTTCTCTATCCGGAAACGAATCTTGAGTTGCCCGTAGTTCAGCTCGATCTTCCGCTCGTAATCACGAACGAAGTGAGGCACCTTGTTACGCTCCCAATTTTTGTAGCGCTCGTCCAAAGTATGGTCATAGTCGCCCACGATCGAAGTGAACCCCGAGCGCTCCTGCTCCGGCAAGGGACTTAGCCGGATGATGGTCTCCTGAATTGCCCTCCTCTCGTCAGGCGACAAAGCCCGAACTCGGTGCACATCCACGGAGGGTTGGCTTGTACTCAGATGCAGTGAAAGCTGGGGCTCACGGTCCTTCATCGCGTCCAACTGACGCTGAAGATTGGCAGCCTTCTTCTCGGCCTGGGAAACCTCTTTCGGGCGAAGCCAGGTTTCGCTGACCTGATGAATGTTCAGTCCATGGCGTTTCGCAAGGTGGAGAGGACGAATGTCTTGGCTCACCACAACACGTGCATCCGGGGAAGGCCCTTGGGCAGACATTGCCTGCGCTACAACGCGCGCATCCGGCTCGTCTCGGTCAAGCTCGGGGTACTGCTCCCAATCAACGCGTGTGCAGTCGGCCAGCGCGATCTCTACCCGAGGTGCTGGCGACTCTCGAACTAGGACGGTGGACTGGCCTTCAAGCAAGGGCCGCAACGTCCGATTGAAGCGTCGGGCGTGATCAGCAAGCCGCGCGTGGTTCTTCTTGGAGTCCACCTCCTGCATCACCGTCGGCACCACCAGAACTAGGATGGGGCCGGTTGCACTGATCTCTTTCCAAGGGAGCTCGCCCAGTGCGGAACACTCAAGGGCAACGTTCGAGTCGATGAACGCGACGACCGGATACTGCTGCCAGTTGATGATCATTGAGATAGTGTGACGCAATTAAGGCAGTCGTAATGTAGGGTTCTATGAGCTGCTGCGAACTCAGCCAGCTGGTGAATGTGTCGCTGCCACAGCGGATGCGGCTGACACCGCCGGCTGCCCGCGTCCTCCGTCCTGAGGCACCGAGTGGTTTCTTTCCGTGCCGACGCGCACGAGGCGCGGGCTGATGGCCAGGCCTTCCTACTTTTCCGACAAGACACCGCCCAGGCCGGCCAGCGTGGCGGCCCGCAGCTAGGTCCAGGCAGGACGCGGCCTGCTTGGCCGTTGGGTGGCTGGCGCTCGACGGTACCGAGATGGCTCAGGTCCTGAAGCGCCGACAGACCTCTCCGCGAGAGCAGGTCCGCGATGCCCGCCGACCGCTACGGGTCGGTCGCGCCAGTTGATCGGCCGTTGGAGCTGCCGTTGAACCCGGGGGCATCTGAGCCCTAGGTAGGCGGGGGCACGCCCCATTCAGAATGGGCCGGTCACGGGGGACATGCTGCCATTCGACTGCGATTCTGTCCATCGACCGGTGTCCGCAACAGCGGTCGATGCGCTGTCGACGTAGGGTGACGTCTCTCAGTCTGGAGCAGTCGATGCCGCGGCTCAACACGGCGAAAATTCAGATGCGCCTTGCTCCTGCGCTCCATACCGCTACACCGTCTCCAATGCCCTCCAAGCCTCGCGCTTGCCCATATCCATCGCCACAAAGTGCCGTTCGAGCATCGAGGTACGTGGAGTGACTTGGCAGGACTCCCACTTCCACAGGCTCAGGGTAGAGATGCCAAGCAACTGAGCCATTTGTTCCTGGCTCATGCCAAGCGATTGGCGCTTCGCCTTCAGCCGCTCAGCGCTGAAGGTACGTTTGCGCCCGGGACGGCCAGCAGTCTTGTCATCGGTCGCAACAGGCGCGGTGTGCGCGATTGCCTTCCGCGCGGGGCGCAGCTGAACGCTCAGGTCTTTGACCGCGCGCTTGAGCGACGCGATTTCAGACCGGTATGCAGTTGATGCCTTGCGCAGCGAGGCAATGTCCTCGCGGACTTCCTTGCGGGCGATGCGCGATATCTCTTGTTTGAGCGCTTGGGCGAAGTTCGGCGTTCACAGATAGTACTCTTCTGGCGAGTGTGGCCCACTCGAGCCGCCACCTGAGCGAACCGACCTGTGCGTGGCGGTGCGGCTGTTGCAGCCCTGAGGAAAACGTGTCCACTCGCGTGTTGGCGCCGAGCGTGCAGACGTGATCCACTTGATCCTGTTCGCCTGACCGGAAGGAGGCGCCGATGACATCACGTGCTGTTGCATATGTTCGCATGTCGAGCGATCGACAAGAACTGTCAATCGGCACCCAGCTTGCGGCAATCCAAGCCTATGCCGAAGTCCAAGAACTCGAGCTGGTGCGAATCTATGAAGATTCGGCCAAGAGCGGGCTCAACATTGCCAACCGGGAGGGCATGAAGAGCCTTCTTCGCGACGTCTTGGACACCCCGCGTCCTTTCGACGTTGTGCTGGTCTATGACGTGAGCCGGTGGGGTCGCTTCCAGGACATCGATGCCGCTGCGTACTACGAGTACACCTGCCGGCTTCATGGTGCAAAGGTGATCTATGTCGAGGAAGCCTTTGGCACCGACGAGGAGCCGATGACAGCGCTTCTGAAGACGCTCAAGCGGGCGATGGCGGCTGAGTATTCCCGTGACCTCAGCGTGAAGAGCCGGGCCGGCCAAGACCGCGCTGTCCACCTCGGCTACCAGATGGGGCAGCTTCCCTGCATCGGACTGACGCGGATTGCCATCGACCGCCTCGGCAACAGGCGCCCGCTGGCCAGGGGGCAGTGCAAAGCCATGCAGAGCGAACGCATTGCCTGGGTGCCAGGCCCACCCGATGAGGTTGAACTGACCCGCCGGATCTTCAGCCTCTACGCCGACCACAATGGCTCAATCAAGGGCGTAGCCCAGCAACTGCGCATGGAAGGGAAAGTAGGGCAGGACGGCCGACCGTTCACCACCACGCGGGTTGACAACCTGCTGAGGTGCGAGGCCCTCGCGGGAAACTTCGTGTGGGGCAGCGAGCGTTACGCCGCGGGCCCGGCAAAGAAGCGACGTCCTCCCACGCGAGCCGACAACGTCATTGAACCAGTGATTCCAGCCGACCTTTGGAAGCGCACCCAAGAGAGGCTGTGGGTGCGCCGCCGGCTTCGACGGGACAAGGAGCAAATGATCCAGGTGCTCCGGGAACGCCTGGCGGAGAACCCGGGGCTGAACTGCCTGGACCTGGAGGCCATGGGCATCCGATCAACCCGGGCGTACACCAACGCATTTGGCTCAGTGTCACGGGCTCTGGAACTGGCGGGGCGCGATCCTAGGGTTGTGCGTGCGCAACATGAGCGCCAGAAGTTGGTTGGTAGGCGGGTCGGTGACCGAATTGGCCGAGACCTCGCTGAGTTGATGCAGGCCAACGGCCTGAAGTGCCGCCAGCACCCTCGCAGTCGGGTGCTCGTGTTCAACGAGGCCGTTCGCATGCGCTTGCAAGTGCTCTGGCCCCGAATCAACCGTGGTGTGCGGCGCTGGCACGTACTGAAGGCGCGACGGCCCATTGCAGACCTGGTGCTGCTGGCGCAAATGGACGATGAAGACCACGCCATGCGCTTTGTGTTGCTTGATCGAACCGAGTACCGCAACACAACGCCATGGCTCGACGAGGAACTTCCACCGTACCTGACGCCGATCACGACGGGCCAGAGTCTTGTCCAGGCGATGCGAGATCGGCTGGCAAGCATTTCGCCCGTAGCCTAGGCTGATTGCGCGTCCTCGGCGGCCGAAGGCGGTTCGGTCTTCTGCTCGTTGACGATTGACATGGCGACTAGCACCGAGACTTGCTCGGCAGCCTTCTGCCAAGACCATCCTGGGGGCATTCGCGCAGCGTCTGTCTCCTCCAATGCCAGGAGGACGCGTTGCTCCAGGGTATCGCGCAGCGCCGTGACTCTGGCGGGATCCAGCGACAAGCCCTTCGCGACGCGGTGAGCCATGATGATGTCGAGTGCTAGGCGCATGCGCTTGCGCAGCTCGATCGGATCGATGTGCTCAGGAGCCATTCACAAAGAATACCCCGTTCGGAGATGAATCGCATGGGGATGGCAGACCTCAACGGAGGCCCCTTTCAGCGGACGGATACCTGCTTCAGACTGGGTGCTGCCTGTGGTTTCTCCTGGCCAAACGACCGGTTCTGCTCGTAACGGCCATTCGACCACCGTCAAAGCTGCTGAATGGGCAGTCATGACGGTTTGAGAACGAATCTGCAACCTCCCGGTTGGAACTGTTGCGGGCACCTGTTCAGTGCCCACAGATACCGGTATCGTTCGGCCCAGGAGTTCAAACTTGTCCTCAGCCATCAAAATCTTCCAGGGGCGTTTCGGCAGGGTTGCACTGCTGGACATGGACGCACCACTGGTAGGGCATGCCCATCATCATTGCCACATCCTGATCAAGGCGGGAGGTGCCGACAGCGCCTTCAGCGTGAGGGGAGAGCGGGCACCGCTCACGGACGATACGGCCGTGCTCGTGAACGCCTGGGAACATCACGCCTACGAACACGAAGCGCCTCCGGGGGCACGTACGTTGATCCTGGCGCTTTACATCGAGCCCGGCTGGCTTGCCGAACTGCAGCGCTCGCTGGCTCTATCCGGGCACCCGCGCTTCTTTCCCGAACCCTGCGTGCGACTTACCGAAGCTACTCGCAAGATGGTGGAGGAGTTCGTGCTCGAACTCTGGTGGGACGACGAGGTCTCCCCCGGGCGCCTCGAGGATCTGCTGTTCAACCTCATCATCGCCGTGGTCGAGAGCTATTCGGGTTGGCGTGATCTGGCCAGCCTGCTGCGCAGCAAACCGCCGGTGGCCATGGACCCCCGCATCCGCCAGGCCATCGCCCTCATGCGCCAGGACGTGGCGCGTGAGCTCGACGTCGACGGACTGGCCGCCGCCACCGGTCTGTCGCGCGCCCACTTCTTCACGCTGTTCCAGCGCGACACGCGCGTGACGCCGCTGGTTTACGCCAACGTGCTGCGTTTCGAGGCGGCGGTGCAGCGGCTCACCCACAGCCAGGAACCGGTGGGCGATGTCTCGCACGAACTCGGCTTCTCCGCGCCCAGCCACTTCTCGCGCTTCTTTCGCGCGCACCTGGGCATCACGCCCAGCGACTACCGCCGCAAGGTCAACCTGTTCGAGCCGCCGGCCGGCCCACGCTCGCACGTGATCTGAGCGCGGCCGCAAAGTCACCAGACTTTTTGGATAGCCGGCAGATCGGCCGGTCATTCGCCCGACGCTGGCGATAACGCGCGCACCTCCTGCCTCCTGACACTGGCGCTGCACATGAACTGCAGCCGCCACATCGGCACAGGAGACAAGCTTGCACGCAGAACCTTCACTGGTGGGTGCCGCCCGGCAGGCCTGGGTCGGCCAACGCATAGAGCGGGTGGAAGACGATGCCCTGCTGAACGGTCGCGGCGCCTACGCCGATGACCTGGGCACACGCCCGGGCACGCTGCACGCGGCGGTCCTGCGTTCTCCTCATCCGCACGCCCGGCTGCTCGGCATCCACACGCAAGCTGCACTCGCGCTGCACGGCGTGCGCGCCGTGCTCACCGGCGCCGACGTGCAGGCCTGGGCTCAGCCCTTCGTGGTGGGTGTCAAGCAGCCGATGCAGCACTGGGCCCTCGCCGTGGACCGCGTGCGCCACGTGGGCGAACCGGTCGCGGTGGTGGTGGCCGAGGACCGCTACATCGCCGAGGACGCGCTCGATCTGCTGCGGGTCGAATACGAGCCCCTGCCAGTGGTGATGGACATCGAACGTGCGTTGCAGGATGGCGATTTGCCGCTGCACGAGGCAGTGGGCAACAACGTGGTGTCGGACCGAGAGTTCTGTTACGGCGACCCCGGGTCGGCCTTTGCCCAACCCGGCGTGCGCACCGTTCGCACCTCCGTGCACTACCCGCGCAACAGCTGCTCGCCCATCGAATGTGGTGTGGTGATCGCCGAGCACCTGCCTGGCGACGAGGGCTACGACGTGCTCTCGAACTTCATGGGGCCGTTTTCGCTGCACGCGGTGATGGCCATGGCCCTGAAGGTGCCGGGCAACAAGCTGCGCCACCGCGTGCCCCGCGATTCGGGGGGCAGCTTCGGCGTCAAGCAGGCGGTGTTCCCCTACGTGGTGCTGATGTGCCTGGCCTCGCGCAAGGCGGGTGCCCCCGTGAAGTGGGTCGAGGACCGCCTGGAGCACCTGAGCGCCGCCACCTCGGCCACCGCGCGGCTGACCACCATCGAGGCCGCCGTCACGCCCGAGGGCCGCGTGCTGGCGCTGCGCTACGACCAGGCCGACGAGGTGGGCGCCTACCTGCGCGCGCCCGAACCCGCCACCTTCTACCGCATGCACGGCGCGCTCACCGGCGCCTACGCCATCGAGCACCTGGCGGTGCGCAACCGCGTGGTCGTGACCAACAAGACCCCCACCGGCCTGGTGCGTGGCTTCGGTGGGCCACAGGTGTACTACGCGCTGGAGCGGTTGATGGACCGCATCGCGGTCGAGCTGGCCATCGACCCGGTGCAACTGCGCCTGCGCAACTACGTGCCGGCCGACGCCTTTCCCTACACCGCGGCCGCCGGCGCGGTGCTCGACTCCGGCGATTACGCGCGCCTGACCCACATGGCCATGGCCGAAGCACAGGCCCGGCAACTCGGCGAGCGTCAGCGCGCAGCGCGGGCCGCGGGCCGGCTCTACGGCATCGGCGTGGCCGCCATCGTCGAACCGTCGGTGTCGAACATGGGCTACATCAGCACCGTGCTCACGGCCGAGCAGCGCGCCAAGGCCGGGCCCAAGAACGGCGCCATCGCCAGCGCCACCGTGGCCATCGACCTGCTGGGTGGCGTCAACGTGACCATCGCCTCCGCCCCCGCAGGCCAGGGCCACATGACGGTGTGCGCCCAGGTGGTGGCGGACGTGCTGGGCCTGCACCCCGCCCAGGTGGTGGTCAACGTGGAGTTCGACACCGCCAAAGACGCCTGGAGCGTGGCCGCGGGCAACTACAGCAGCCGCTTCGCGGGTGCCGTGGCGGGCACGGTGCACCTGGCCACGCAGCGCCTGCGCGACAAACTGGCGCGCATCGCCGCCGCGGCCTGGGGCTGCGACAGCGCGGACATCGGCTTCGAGGACGGCAAGGTCTTCAACCGCCGTCAGCCGGACCAGGCCCAGCCGTTCACGCGGCTGGCCGCCAGCCCGCACTGGGCACCTGCGCTGCTGCCGGCGGGCGAGACACCGGGTCTGCGGGAGACCGCCTTCTGGACGCCAGAGACCCTGCGCGCACCCGACCCTCAGGACCGCGTCAACACCTCGGCCGCCTACGGCTTCGTGTTCGACGTCTGCGGCCTGGAGATCGACCCCGATACCGGTGCGGTGCGTGTGGACCGCTACATCACGGCGCACGACGCCGGGCGCCTGCTCAACCCGGCGTTGGCCGACGGCCAGATCCGGGGCGCCTTTGCGCAGGGCCTGGGCGCCGCCCTGCTGGAGGAGTTCCGCTACGGCGCCGACGGCAGCTTCCAGAGCGGCACGCTGGCCGACTACCTGATGCCCACCACCTGCGAGGCACCCGACCCGGTGATCGTGCACCTGGAGACACCGAGCCCCTTCACGCCGCTGGGCGCGAAAGGCCTGGGCGAGGGCAACAACATGAGCACGCCGCCCTGCATCGCCAATGCCTTCGCGGACGCGCTGCGTCCGCTGCGCGACGTCGCCGACATCCGACTGCCGCTCACGCCCGACCGCGTGCTCCACCACCTGC
Source organism: uncultured Burkholderiaceae bacterium (assembly GCA_937871985.1). Next base: position 368 of record CALMPB010000028.1, on the reverse strand, counting down.
AGACGGCCGAACCCGCGCCGCGCCACCCGCAGGCACTTGCCCCCGTGGCGGCTTCGGCGGGCGAAGGTCTGTCGCTCGCCGCGCAAGGCACGGTGGAGATTGCCGCGCCGCCCGAGCGCGTCTTTGCCGTGCTGCTCGACCCCGCGGCGCTGGCCCGTGTCATCCCGGGTTGCCACGCACTGCAGGCCGATGGCGAGAACCGCTACCGCGCCGATGTGACGGTGGGGATCGGTCTGATCAAGGCGCGATACGAAGCGCGCATCACGCTCTCCGACATCGAGGCGCCGCAACGGCTGCGGCTGGCCGGCCGCGGCAGCTCCAGCCTGGGCACAGGCGCGGGCGACGGCCTGGTGCGGCTGGAAGCCACG
>CALMPB010000027.1 GCA_937871985.1 uncultured Burkholderiaceae bacterium | reverse complement strand
ACCGGGCTGGCGGCCGGGGCCGGCGCAGCGGCAGCGGGCGCGCTCGCCGGTGCCGGGGCGCCGGACGCAACAGCCCCTTCGAGCACCGCGATCAGGTCGCCGATGTTGACCGTGTCGCCCACCTTGACCTTGAGTTCCTTGAGAACGCCGGCGTGCGACGAAGGAATCTCCATCGAGGCCTTGTCGCTCTCCACCGTGATGAGCGATTGCTCCTGCTTGATGGAGTCGCCGGTTCTGACGAAGACTTCGATGACGGCGACGTCTTTCAGATCTCCAATGTCGGGAACAGTGACGTTGATGGGGCTCATTGAACAGCACCTCGCGCAACCTGGCTGATGCTCGCGGCATCTACCTGGAAGTAGGCGCGAAGTGCCGCACGTGTATCGCTGCGGCCAAATCCATCTGTACCCAGCGTAGTGAATCGCCTGCCATCTGGCACAAAGGCGCGCACCCGCTCTGGCACTGCACGAACGTAGTCAGTGGCGGCAACTATGGGGCCATCGCTGGTCGCCAACAGAAGGCTGAGGTGGGAGGCGCCGCCGCGCAGATCTCCGTCGCGCGCCAGTTCGCTCCAACTTGTGATGCTGTAGACGTCCGAGGCTATGCCTTCTGCCGCAAGCGTCCGCGCGGCCTGGATCACCTCGGTCAAAATTGCGCCCGACCCAAGCAACGTGACTCGCTTCCCGCCAGACGGACCGTAGCTTCCAAAGTGATATCCCCCTTTGAGCACGTCCGCAGTTGCACCATCGGGCAAATCGGGTTGGGCGTAGTTTTCATTCATCAACGTGATGTAGTGAAAGACGTCCTTCTGCTCAATCAGCATCTCTCGCATGCCGGCGTCCAGGATCACAGCCAGCTCGCCCGCGAAGGCCGGGTCCCAGGCCTTGCAATTGGGGATAGTGGCCGCCACCAGGTGGCTGCTGCCGTCCTGGTGTTGCAGACCCTCGCCACCCAGCGTGGTGCGCCCGGAGGTCGCGCCCAGCAGGAAGCCGCGTGCGCGCTGATCGGCTGCGGCCCAGATGGCATCGCCCACACGCTGAAAGCCGAACATGGAGTAGTAGATGTAGAAAGGCAACATGGCCATGCCGTGCACGCTGTAGCTTGTCGCGGCAGCCGTCCAGCTGGCGATGGCTCCAGCTTCACTGATGCCCTCTTCCAGGATTTGACCGTCCATGGCCTCGCGGTAGCTCAGCACCGAGCCGATGTCTTCCGGCGCGTAGCGCTGGCCCACACTGCTGTAGATGCCCACCTGTTTGAAAAGATTGGCCATGCCGAAAGTGCGCGCTTCGTCGGCGACGATGGGGACGATGCGCGGGCCGAGTTGCGTGTCTTTGAGCAGCGTGCCCAGCATGCGCACGAAGGCCATGGTGGTGCTCATCTCCTTACCCGCGGCCTTGAGCGCGAACTGGGCGTAGCCGTCGATCGCGGGCACCGGCACCACGTCGCAATCGGTTTCGCGACGCGGCATGGCGCCACCCAGGCGCGCGCGGTGCTCCCGCAGGTAGCGCATCTCCACGCTGTCCTCGGCGGGCTTGTAGAACGCCAGGCCGGTGGCTTCGTCGTCGGTCAGTGGCAGATTGAAGCGGTTGCGGAACTCGATCAGATCCGTGCCCTCAAGCTTCTTCTGGCTGTGCGTGGTCATCTTCCCCTGGCCCGCGCTGCCCATGCCGTAGCCCTTCTTGGTTTGCGCCAGGATCACCGTGGGCTGCCCGGTGTGGGTGGCGGCCGCGGCATAGGCGGCATGGATCTTCACCAGGTCGTGTCCGCCACGTTTCAAACGGTCAATCTGTTCGTCGGTCATGCCCTGGGCCAGGCGCGCCAGCTCTTCGTTCTGGCCAAAGAAGTTGTCGCGGTTGAAGCGCCCGTCCTTGGCAGCAAAGGTCTGCATCTGTCCATCGACGGTTTGCGCAAAGGCGCGCACTAGTGCGCCGGTGGTGTCGCGTGCGAATAGGCCGTCCCAGTCGCTGCCCCACACGAGCTTGATGACGTTCCAGCCGGCGCCGGCAAACAATTTCTCCAGCTCGTCGATGATGCGTCCGTTGCCGCGCACCGGACCATCCAGGCGTTGCAAGTTGCAGTTGACGACCCAGACCAGGTTGTCGAGTTTCTCTCTTGCGGCCAGTGTCAGTGCGCTCATGGACTCGGGTTCATCCATCTCGCCATCGCCGAACACGCCCCATACCTTGCGGCCAGCGCAATCGAGCAGCTGGCGATGCGTGAGGTAGCGCATGAAGCGCGCGTGATAAATCGAACTGATCGGCCCGATGCCCATAGACCCAGTCGGAAACTGCCAGAAGTCGGGCATGAGCCAAGGGTGCGGGTAGCTTGAGAGGCCACGCGCGCCGCTGGCAGGCGCCTTGATCTCTTGCCGGTAGTGCATCAAGTCAGCCTCGCTGAGGCGACCTTCCAGATAGGCACGGGCATAAACCCCGGGAGCGCTGTGAGGCTGGAAGAAAACCAGGTCGCCGCCATGCGCTGTGCTGCGCGCGTGGAAGAAGTGATTGAAGCCGGTCTCGAACAGGTCCGCTGCGCTGGCGTAGCTGGCAATGTGACCGCCCAGTTCGCCATAGGCCTGATTAGCGCGTACCACCATGGCAAGTGCATTCCACCGCATCAGCGAGGCCAGACGTTCTTCGACGGCCAGATCGCCGGGAAATGGCGGCTGATCTTCAGCGGCGATAGTGTTGACGTACGGTGTGTTCAGTTCCGGCTGCCAACCAATTCGGCTTTGGCGGGCATGCGCGGCCAGAGCATCCAGAAGCTGTCGTCCACGCGCCGGCCCATTTGCTTTCAGCAAAGCATCGAAGGCGTCATGCCATTCGGTGGTCTCTTGTGGGTCCGGGTCTGGGCTATCTCGGTGCACGTCAGGAATGTCGTTCAACTTCATTGCATGTGTCTCCGCAGGGGATACCGCTGTCTTTCTCATCGCTCGATGTGATGTCGTAGGCCGCGCTCGAGAAGGCGGTCGAGCTGGGGCACTACGGGAAAACGCCAATTGGCGAGCGCTACGATAGTGCAAAAATTGACTGACAGTCAATCAGTACTTGTTGGGGTAACCATCACAGGAGACAAGATGAACCGAAGAGACCTGCTGGCGTTGGGCGCCGGCTCTGTGCTCGCACATGCGGCACTGCCGGCAAGCGCCAATTCAAACCCGATCCGCGTGGTCGTGGGCTTCCCGCCCGGCGGCAGCGTCGACATGTTGGGACGAGTAACGGCATCTCTCTTGGCACAGGCGACAGGGCGAACGGCCATCGTGGAAAACAAGCCGGGCGCTGCAGGAAGAATCGCCATCGAATATGTCAAGTCGGCAGCGGCGGACGGCGATACGGTTCTCGTCAGCCCTCAAGGACCAATGACGCTGTTCCCCTATGTCTTCAAGAGTCTGCGATATGACCCGACGACGGACTTCACTCCGATTGCGCGGCTTGGCGTCAGCGATATCGCATTGAGCATCGGACCGTCAGTGCCCGCACGAGACTTCGCTGGCTTGCGTGATTGGCTGAATCGCGAAGGGGGAAAGGCCACGTACGGCTCACCTGGATCTGGAACGATCATCCACTTCGCCGGTGTGGCCGTAGCGCAGAAGCTCGGTATGCAACTCACTCATGTGCCGTATCAGGGATCGGCGAGGTCGATCGTGGATCTGGCGGGGGGGAATATTGGCCTCGTGTTCTCTCCAGTTACAGAGGCGATAGAACTGCACAAAGCCGGACGCATAAGAGTTGTCGCGACGTTTGGACCAGCGCGAAGCCCGTTTGTGCCTGAGGTGCCCACGTTCAAGGAACTGGGCTATGACCTTGAGCTGCAAGGTTGGAACGCGGTGTATGGGCCGGCGCGACTTGCTCCTAGTGTCGTGGCGGCATATCGCGAAGGCATCGACAAGGGACTGGCACAACAAGCGGTGAGGCTGCAAATGGAAGGGCAGGGGATTCAGCCTGCCCCCATGGGTCCAGTAGAGCTAGAGGCACTTCGCGTGAAGGAGGCTGCGATGTGGCAACGAGTCGTGCGCAGCTCTGGATTCACGCCAGAAGGTTGATGGAGTCACTTTGGTCAATAGCGCAAATGGGCAACGCCCAAATATCGTGTTTGTGGTGGCGGACGATCTCGGGTATGCGGATCTAGGCTGCTACGGAGGTAGACCCGCAGACTTTGGACCTGTGTCACCGTGCATAGATCAGCTCGCGGCCAACGGCATGCGGTTCACCAACGGATACGCGAACTCCCCCGTCTGTTCACCAACAAGGTTCGCGCTCATGACCGGCCGATACCAGTACCGACTGCGCGGTGCTGCGGAAGAGCCCATCACCAGTCGGACGCGCGGCAGCGACAAACTGGGCTTGCCGCCCTCTCATCCGACGCTTCCGTCCCTGCTTCGAGACCACGGCTATTCCACCGCACTGATCGGCAAATGGCACTTGGGCTATCCGCCACATTTCGGCCCGCTCAAGTCTGGCTATCAAGAATTCTTTGGACCTATGTCTGGGGGTCTCGACTACTTCACGCATCAGACAACGGCGGGCGTTGCAGATCTGTGGGAGGGTGACGCGCTTACGGAGGTGGATGGGTACCTGACTGATGTGCTGTCAGACCGGGCGGTCCAGTACGTGCGTGATCGGAGTGGCGGCTCATCCCCATTCTTCCTCAGCCTGCATTACACAGCGCCCCACTGGCCGTGGGAGACACGGGCTGACGGGCACATTTCCGCCGAAGTGCGGGACAACTTGTTCCACTTGCATGGAGGTAGCGTCGCCACGTATCAACGGATGATTCAGCACATGGATGAAGGCATCGGGCGTGTCGTTGACGCCCTTCGATCCAATGGGGCGCTGGAGAATACATTGATACTTTTCACAAGCGACAACGGGGGGGAGCGCTTCTCTGACAATTGGCCGCTTGTTGGCGGCAAGATGGATCTAACCGAGGGCGGTATTCGAGTGCCGTGGATCGCGCATTGGCCTGCCAAGATCGTTGCAGGGCAAATCAGCGCGCAGCATTGCATGACCATGGACTGGACCGCAACAGTATTGCAGGCCGCCGGCGTCCAAGCCGACGCCGAGTTCCCTTTGGATGGGACTTCTTTGCTGCCCGTCTTGGCCGATGCCAAGGCTACATTTGATCGACCGATGTACTGGCGAATGAAGCACAGGGGGCAGAGAGCTTACCGATCGGGTGTCTGGAAGTACCTCAAGGTTGATGAGCACGAGTATCTCTTCGATATTGAATGCGACCCTCGGGAGCGAGCAAATCGCGCGCAACTGGATCCCAAGCGCCTGGCGGGCATGAGGGCAGATTGGGAGGCTTGGGATGGGAGGATGCTTGCGATTCCCGAGGAAGCGCAGGTGGGATCTGGCTACTCAGTGAAAGACATGCCGCAGCGGTAGCAGACCGGGGTAGTCGATCCCGTTCTGTTGAATCGCCAACGATAAGACTGAGAGTCAGCAAGTCACAGACCCCCGCGGAAAGATATTTGCCGCAGAACGAGTTTCTAGGACTTTGCCCTCGAACCCGGCCGGAGCTATTGCTTGGCTGTATGGGGCCTGTATCCCTCGCAATGAATAGAGCCCTCCTGGATCTGATCTTCCAACACCTGCGGTCAAAGTGATTGTGAGAACCATCGCCATATTGGGCGCCACAGGCAATCTGGGGCGCCACGTCGCAGACCAGGCCATTGCCCGGGGTTGGTCGCTGGCGGTCGCAGTTCGCAATCGCAGCCGGCTCGCCTTCGAAGTGGCGCAGCAGGCACAGATAACTGATCTGGACTTGGACCAAGCCACGGCTTCTGAAATCGCCGCATTCGCGGCTGAGCGCGATGTGCTGGTGTGTTGCGCGGGCAACGTGGTGCAAGGCGATGACTTCGTAAAGATGTTCGACAAGGTGGTCTCGGCGGTCGAATCCTTGTCGTCCGAGCGGCGACCAATCTGTTGGTTCCTGGCTGGCGCAGCCGTGTTAACGCTGGATGCGGGCGGTCGCCGGGGTATCGATTTGCCCAAAGTGCGCGACGTTTACTGGCCCCACAAGAAGAACTTCGAACGCCTGCAACGTTCTGATATCGACTGGCGCCTGCTGTGTCCGGGGCCGATGGTGCACCAGCCAATGGTGGGAACGGAACATTTGCGAATCACACTCGACGACTTGCCTGCTCCCCTGCCTGCTTTCGCGAGCGCCTTGCCCGGCGCTCTCGTTTTGCTCATGTTCGGCATCAAGATTCCGCAGATGATCATCGCCTATGGCGATGCGGCGGCTGTGATTCTGGCCAACAGTCAACGTAGTGATCCCTGTGCAAGGCACCGCCTTGGCATCGCGTTGCCGGTGGGCATGAGGGGGCAAAAGGGACAGTGGAGCGCGCGACCGTAGCACTCTGTGTCACAACGCCCTATCTTCGTACCTAGAGACTAGGTGCCCTCTGTGCAGGGATTCAACTCAAGAAGTATTTCGTCGGTGTGGGCTGCTGCCGGTCTCGTTGACACCGACCTAAGCGTCTCTCACCTGACCAAAGAATGCTGTTCAACCCAGTAGCGCCCCCAGCCCGCCTTCCGGCTCGAACCGCTGGTTTCGGTAAGTCAGTCGCGTCGGGCCAGGCCACACGGGTTCGGCAATGCTGTGGGCAGGGTCGCCGGGGTAGCAGATCACGCGCTGACCATCGAGGTTGAAGGGCTCGGGTTCAATCAGCGCGGGTGGCCGGTTGCGCGCGGCGGCCAGCACTTGCGTCACGTCGGCCAGGCGGCTGAGTTGGCTCAGACTCATGATCTGCGGCGGCGCCAGATCGATCTCACCGGCCCAATAGAGCTCCAGCGCCGCGCGCGGTGACAGCCACACCGTTTCGGTGGCCTCGCGCAAGCAGTGTTCCACTGTCTGGTCTTCCGGCGCGGCGGCCACGAAGAAGCGTGTGTCGAAGCGCTTGTTGGTCACCGAGGGCACACGCGGCGTGACCCAGCGCGACCAGGGCAGCACGCAGGCCGTGTTGAGCTGCAAGCCCAAGGCCCGCAACGCGGCAGCAAAGGGCGTGCCAGTGGCGGTCAGGTCGCGCACGGGCTGCACCTGAGCGGCTCCGTGTGACACGCCCAGCAACAGACCACACTCCTCGAAGGTCTCGCGTAGGGCGGCCACGTGCAGGCCCAGTGCCTCTCCGGCATCCAGCCCGGGCTCGCACAAGCCCTCCAGGCAGGCCGCGGCTGGCCGGTCCAGCGCGACCGGGTCGACCTGCCGATCGGCTGCATCGAGCTTGCCGCCCGGGAACACGTGCACGCCGCCGAGTACGCCCGAATTGCCATGCCGGCGCACCAGCAGCACCTCCAAGTTGGAGGGCCCGTCGCGCACCACCATTACGGTGGCGGCGGCCACAGGCGGGGTGAGCACTTCGTCGGAATTGATTGCAATGACCATGGCGGGATTGTCCTGGCCTTGCAGCAGGCGCACTGACGCCCACGGCGAAGGACACTCAACGGGACCCTGGCCGAGCATCTATCCCTCGAGGTTGCGTTGACGCGGCTGTGTGGTCGAGTGGGGGGGAATTGGCATGCGTAGCACGGTTGTGCTACAATGCGCCCATGCGATCCGCCGCACTTCCTGCTGTCCGAATCACGCCCGAGCTGAAGCAACAGCTTGAGGGTGTGCTCGCCGATGGCGAGACCATCAGTGCCTTGGTAGAGCGCGCTGTGCGGGGGGAGATCGAGCGCCGCGTCATGGAGGATGAGTTCCACCGGCGCGGGATGGAGGCGATTGAACGAGTCGAGGCGGGCGGCGCGTACCTCAGCGCAGAGGATGTGCTCGGCAAACTCGAGGCGTAGCTGCAACGCGCAAAAGAGAGCCGCGCTGACCGGTGAGAACGGTCATCCTCTCGCCTGAGGCCGGCGATGACCTGGAGCGCCTGTACGACTTTGCGCTGGAGCGGGAGCTGCAAAGCTCGACGCCGAACTTCGACGTACCGGAACGCGCTTTGGCCGCGATCACCAGCGCGTTGCGCGCATTGGCGTTGAACCCGTTCATGGGCCGCAAGGTCCGCAGCCAGTTCGAGCGCGAGATCGTGATCTCCTTCGGGCGCACTGGCTATGTTGCTTACTACAAGGTCACGGCAACAGCGGTCATCGTCGGTGCAGTCCGACATCAGCGCGAGAGCGACTACCACTGATCTGCCCTACGCCACAAGGCGCCGCCGAATTGGCGACTTTCTGCGCTCAGGCACCCTGGAGTAACGCCGCCGTTGCGGCGGTGTGCACTGCCCATGGCCAGGACAACCGGAAGCAGTCCACCGTCACGGTGTGGAGTCGATGCGCTCCAACCTGCCGATGAGTGAATGTCCTCGAACAGACGTGGACGCGACGCGCAACTCAAGCTTGATCGCGTTACGTTCCCATGCCGCCTCGGCGATCGTCAGAAAGGATCGCTTGTCGAGATCTTTGGCTAGCAGAGAAATTTTGCGTCTTACAAACTCTGGTGGACCTGCAATCACATGCAGCATGTACCCACCCTTGTTCAGCTCGGGTCGAACACGAACCGAAATTGGCGGAGCATTACCCCAGTCGGGATAGGTCTCGGAGCCCTCTGCGCTAAGCGCGTAGCTCAAGTTGCCTTGATGAGCTTCATCGATGCCCTGCAAGCGCTCCGTTCCACCGCCGCTCGCGGACGTACTTCCTGACTGGAGAAGGTCTCCGGAATTAGGTGTATTGAGTGAGGTCCTAAACACCGCAGTCGACCTGGCAGCCTGGCCAAGAAGGTCAACAACTGAATCCCTGAACTCCCGGACAAGCAGATCGCGCCACGCCTGGCGTTCGCGCTCTTCGTTCCCTTCTTGTGTGAGTCCGACATGGTGGTCGCCCGTCTCAAGGAACAACTTTCCTTGCGGCAGGCGCCGACAGATAAGGTCGATGCAAAGTTGTTCGCCCATGACCGAGAACCTGTAGCTGATCTCGGTCGCGAAGATCCGATCTGTCGGTCTAACCCAAGTATAAATCCTACGCAGCAGTTTCTCCGCTGCGTCAGTTTGCTCATCCGCAGTGGCGCCGCGAGAAATCATCGAGCTGACGTAGTTGGGCAGGAGTCGGGCGATCGCTTGAGACGGCCTTCCTGCCAAGTACTTATGCCGCATCCCGTCGCTCCTCGAACATCTTGGCCTTGAGCCTCGCGCCAAGAAAGAGCGCGCTCAATCCCTTGAGCGAATGGGCGCTTCCGTCGCGATTGTGATCACTGGCGGCGCCACCGGCTTGTGAACGCACTGTCAGGTAGACGGCGGGACGACCGGCTCTTTGCTCACGGGCAATGGGCAAGACGTCGATGCCGAGGAGATTCTGGATCCGTGCATCCGCGTGTTTGGGGGCGTCCAAGCTTCCGTCCTCGCCTGCGACATGAAGCGCAAGCCGCGAGAGATTGATGCCGCAAGCCTTCAATACGCGAAGAAGTGATTCGAATCGCGCGTCGGCCGCCTCCACGGGAAGGTGATCGCCGCACCCGAGTGTTTGGAGTACGTATTCGCTTGCAAGTCGAACATCCGGATCCGCGGCGTGGCGGTCGAGATACTTCAGAAGAGACTTCCACTTTTCAGCGAAGGCTGAGTCGATCAAGGTACCCCAGTGCCGCTCGATCAGCCAGGTCGCCGGATCGGCTTCCTGATCCGAAGGTTGACTGACGTGAGCGGCAGAGCGATTGAGAAAAACGAGTTCGTCCAAAGCCAGGCGCCACTCGGTTGACTTGACGCCTGCCTGGCGTGCAAGGATCGAATGCTGTGAACCGTCTCCGTGGCTGAGCACGGGGAGCTGTCGCAGGCATCGAAGCAGCACTTCAATCGTCAACTCGCGGGGGCGGTAGTCGAGCAGAGGCGACGCCGGAAGCGCTGTGGCAATCTGATAGACCGCACTGGGGGACGGCGCAGCGATCGACTGCGAGAACTCTTCAATGAATCGATGCAATAGGAACTCGCTGCTCTCTTTGTCATCCTTTCGACGCGCTCGAGAGACCTGCGTTCGCAGCCGGTCACTGGCTTGTTGAAGCCTTCCTTGATCGATCTCGCGTTGCATGGTCTTGATGTCCATGGCGGCCCATGCGGAGACTTCTCGTGGGCGAAGCACTTGGTCGACCATCATCTGGCGATCGATGCAGGTGCGAATTCCCGTCCCGAAGATGTGCGTGTAAGTGGTGAACATGAGGTCCGATGGCGCATGCCCCAGCTCGTTTGCCCTACGGTCATATGGCTTGTCATCGCTCAGGTGATCGAGACAGAAGTCTTGCTCGTTGCCCAGGCTCACCCAGGTGTGCCGCAGGTCGTACAACGTCGATCGCGGATCGCCCGTGGCTGCCTTGAGCACGATGGAGATCCACTTGCGAACCTGGGCTTCATGCCAAACCTCGTTCCGATAGTGCGGATCCTCGAAGAGCATGCCCTCTTGGTTGGCAAGTTCCGTGTTGATCGAACAGGTGTCGATGCCCGCAAGATCGGCGACCAGTTGAAGATCGCCGAAGGAAACACCGTGACGGATGCGAAGCAGTTCGCACAGGTATCCGATCACACGAGGATGGCGAATGAACGTCAGTCGTCGGCCTTCTTTTGATTTCAAGGTGGGGTCCGAGCGGGTGGGCGCAATGGTGACTTGCAGGTGCCCGTTCTGAATGCTCAGGTTTCCGATCCGAACGCGCAGCACTTCGCCCACGCGCATGCCAGTGGCCTGGGCGATGCCGATGACGCAACGTACGATCTGCAGGATGGGGTCATTGGGACGAAGGCGAATGGCCTCGTCCAACCAGGCGTACGCGCGCGCGGCCTCGTGCGCCCAGATGACCTGGGCACGAACCGGTGGCTTCCAGGCGGATTGCTTGGCGCGGGCGAGCTTGACGGGGTCAATGACTTCCTGGGCGACCAGGAGGTCCAGAACACCTTGTCCCACAACCTTGACCGACGCCCGATTCGATGGCTCGGCATCGGAGAGCGCCGCCTCGATGCATTCGGCGACTTCCTTGGCCTTGAGTTGCCCGAGCTTGAGGTGGTGCATGGCGTCAAACAGGCGGCGCGCCGATCCGCTGAAGTACCGCCCAACGCTGGGCATGGCCAAGCGACCTTCTTGAACCATTCGAAGCGCCACCAGCATGAGGACGCGCGACCAGGTATGGCTATCGGTCAAGCGAATTTCGACGCCGCGGATCGCGCGTGTGACGGCGGATCGTGCGCCTACAGGGGAGAGGTCTCTGCCTGCGTTGCATGCGCGTGCCAAGTCATCCACCAGCACGCGCTCGTTGCCGAGTTCGACTGGGTCGGGATCGATGAGTTGATGGACAGAGAGACTGGCTTGCGAAAGCAGTGCCTCCGTGTTGGCGATGGACTCTTCGACTTCCACGTCGAGCACCAAAGAGTTCAGTGCCAAACCAGAGTCTTCGCGTGCCGCTGCGGCTGGGGTGAGCGCCACCATGCGGAACTGACCCAGGGCGTGAAATCGCAGTGCGCCTGGGAGGTAGGTGTGCGCGTAGGTCTGGGCGCTGAGCAGAAGCATTTGCCATTCCCGCGGCAGGCGCCTTCGGATCGGTTCTCGGCACATCACCTCGATGAGCTCGACCTGCGCTTGTTCGAACGGCAACCAAGCGCCCACCACCTGATTGCATGCGATCCAGGTGAAGGCACTCAATGTTCGCTCATCGTGTGCGAGATCGATCGGGTCGGGTTTGACTTGCATCGACGCTTCTGTGTCGGGGGATGCTGGTTGGTCAGCGGTCGCGGGGGGTTGGGTCCAGCGAATCGTCGGCTTGCCTCGGTAGCGGTGCGTCGATTTCAGGGATTCATAGGCAAGTGGAAGGTCGGCCTCAAGCACCACCAAGTCAAAGGCGATCAAGCAACCGAGGGCCATGCTGCTGGGTGTCAGGAGGTCCTGCGCATCCAGCAGGTACGCCTGCACGTTTTTCAATGGATAGACGGGGCCGGCGCCAACTGGCGCCGTCAGGTTGGCACGTTGGTGCCGTTGAAAAGCTGAACGCATGGGCTGCTCTTGTTTAGGTTGATTTGCGCAGCCCGGCGGGGAACGCGAGCTTCAGGTGTCGGATCTGCCGTTCTTGCAAGGTGCAGATCTCGCGTGCCAACTTTCCGAGCGATGCGGCGGTGACCGAGCTGGTGGGCGAATCGCCGGCGGTCATATGCCGCATGAAGAGGTTCAGAGCAGCGTCCGAACACCCGTTCTTGTGAAAGTGGGTCGCCCAGTAGTGCCGCCCGGCATTCGGAACGCAGCGCTGCAGCGCGGGAAGTTCGTCCCAGACCTTGGCGCTGCCAATGAGGACCACGCCCCGTGGCGCGATCCTGAACAGCAGGTGGACGTGCTCTTGATGCACCACGGATTGAAGGTGTGAGATCACTTCGGCATCCCTGCGTGTGAGGGAGGCCACCGGATGGCCAAGGTATCGGCGCAGAAGCGCCGCGCAATGTGCAGTCCAGTCGGCCAGCAAGGACCTGACGAGCCCGTTGAGAACCACATAACGGTCTCCCGATTTGGTCGGGTCGTTCTTGTCGTTGAAGGGCACCACCTCGACATCCGGCGTGAAGGTGTCGGCATAGAGGTCGTATTTCTCGCACTCGCGCAGGCCCAGCAGGAAACTCATTGCCATGCCCACAAAGACCGCATAGGCGTTGTGCAAGGACTCACAGCTCTTAAGCGTCATGTGCGGCCCTTTGTTGTGGAACGAGGCGCGGCGTTCAGCGATGGACCAGACCTCCTGCAGGGCGTTGTCGAGCAGGACGAATGGCGATCCAAAGGCTTCAGGCTGCGCTGTCGGCTGCTCCCTAGTAGACCAACCCAGTGCGCCCAGAAATGCCCGCCAGCGAAGGGTGAAGTCGGCTTGCTCCGCATGGAGGTACCAAGGGCGAGCACGTCCCACGCGTTGGAAGTCGAGCCGCGCATACGCCACATAGGCGCGCGGAACTTTTGCATCCATGGCCAAGGTCGGCAAGGCGTTGCGCAGCCGCGCCACGGTTGGAATGAAGCCGTGTGCGTCGGCCGGCACCACGGTCAGGGCCGATGCGCCAGGATCCGCAACATGATCGCGATCGGCCTGTGACAGCACGTCGACCAAGCGCAGGGCACTTTGCTCGTCGCGTGCGCACGCTGTGCTGCTGGACGCGTGTTGTGTGTGACGAATCTTCAGCGCATCGAGCAGTTCGTTCGGCCAGACCACAAAGTAGCTCGACTGTGTCGGCTCATACAGTGGCGCGGCAACGGACGCAGTGATCTTGCGATCAAGCAAGCGATCGAAGGCCACATGCAAGCCACCGCGATCGAGATCAATGGTCAGGATTTCCCCGGACCGCGGGCCACTCCCGAACGCCAGTCCCAGCACACCACGGCGGTCAAGGCCCGTGAACAGCGAGACGGCTTCGGTGATCGCGCCGACCTGCGAACGCGAGAGTCGATCGCGAAGTTCCCTGCCATAGGCAAGCATCTGCGCAAGGCTGGCCTCCCGGTGGTTGCCGATCCCCGCACGCGCCTTGGCCGTCCCGTTGAGGGCCTTGCCGGTGATGTGGCCAAGGTGCTCCTTTGCCATTTCAGACAAGCCCGGGCCGTGGTTTGCCTCCGCGAGTGCGGGTGCATAACGCATGGCCAATGCACGTTCGCCATTATTAATAGTGGTGCGCCATCGATTGCCAAAATCCTGGGCGGCGAGGTCCGCCTTCGATTCGGCATCCATCGCCCCATTCCGGGGAACCAACTCCAGATCTCTGCGCAGGTGTCTGATGAGGTGGTCGCGCAATTGACGTTGCTCCGACAGTGCCAGCGCCACTTCTGTGCCCAGGGGGATTGCAATCTCAAGTTGGCCGGGCGAAAGCTCCGTGCAAAGCGCCCATTCAACATACTTGGTGCTTCTTCCAATGAGCTGTATGAGCGGGGTGCTATCCCCATGCATCTTCGGCTTGGCGAATTCAGCAAGTAGGTGCGCAGCCTTGATTTGCTCGGGATTGGCTGTGGCGTAAAACGGATGCGCTTGTGAGAATGCAATAAGCGAGGAGCACAGCGTGAAGATAACGTTGGCTATGCGAGGTTGCTCTGGAGGTACTGGCAGAAGGCCCAGCAGATCCCAAGCCAGAGGCGTCAGCGCTTCTGGCATGTCCAGGAAAAGCTCGCCCTGCGGGCTCAGGGTGTTCTTCAGGAAATTGGGGTGTGACATGGGGTGCCTGGCAACGGGTTAATGCCGCATCCAGATCGGAA
>CALMPB010000026.1 GCA_937871985.1 uncultured Burkholderiaceae bacterium | reverse complement strand
CGCGTGCCGGTTGATCATCTGCCGCCCGCCGGGGCCGATGGTGCTGTCTGCGCCGATGGAGTCGTGGTGGGCCACTTCGCCCTCGTAGACGACAGTTTTGCAACGCAGTTCTTGCAATCTTGCAGGAAAGACGCTATGATGCAAGACTTGCTAGCAAAAGTGCCATGTACGATACTGCGTATGCGTACATAGGCGCGGGCCGGCAAAAGCAGCCAAAGGCAGCTGGCGGCTAGAAATAGCAGTGGCGCCAATGGCAGATGTTAATAGCAAGATTTCAACCCAGGGTTCGACAGGCGTCGTCTGTTCGAGCCTGACGGGACCAAAACTGGTCGCGCGAATTTATAGGCTTTTCAAGGGCTTATAGGCAACGTGGCTAAGTTGGAACAGGAAAAATCATGATACAAATGCAGACCACGCTGGACGTGGCCGACAACACCGGTGCACGTTCCGTTATGTGCATCAAGGTGCTGGGCGGCTCGAAGCGCCGTTATGCCGCAATCGGTGACGTTATCAAGGTTAGCGTCAAGGATGCGGCTCCGCGCGGGCGCGTTAAAAAGGGCGAAATTTACAACGCTGTAGTGGTTCGTACCGCTAAGGGCGTGCGCCGCAAAGACGGTTCGCTGATCAAGTTCGGCGGCAATGCCGCTGTGCTGCTCAACGCCAAACTGGAACCCATCGGTACCCGCATCTTCGGACCCGTCACGCGCGAACTGCGTACGGAAAAGTTCATGAAGATCGTATCCTTGGCCCCGGAAGTGCTGTAAGGAGCCACCATGGAAAAAATCCGTAAAGGCGACGAAGTCATCGTATTGACCGGTCGCGACAAAACCCGCCGCGGCACCGTGCTGCAACGCGTCGACGCCGACCACGTGCTGGTCGAAGGCATCAACGTCGTCAAAAAGCATGTCAAGCCGAACCCAATGGCCGGCTCGCAAGGCGGCATCATCGACAAAACCATGCCTATCCACATTTCCAATGTGGCGATCTTCAACCCCGAGACCGGCAAGGCCGATCGCGTGGGCGTTAAAGAAGTCGACGGCCGCAAAGTTCGTGTATTTCGTTCCAGCGGCGCCGTCGTTGGCGCTAAGGCTTAAGGGGCGAACAACATGGCTCGTTTACAAGAGTTTTACCGCAGCAAGGTCGTGGCCGACCTGCAAGCCAAATTTGGCTACAAAAGCATCATGGAAGTGCCCCGCATCACCAAGATCACGCTCAACATGGGTGTGTCCGAAGCGGTTGCCGACAAAAAGGTCATCGAGCACGCTGTGTCCGACCTGACCAAGATTGCAGGCCAAAAGCCCGTGGTCACCAAAACCCGCAAGGCTATCGCGGGTTTCAAGATCCGCGAAGACTATCCCATCGGTTGCATGGTCACGCTGCGTGGCCAACGCATGTACGAATTCCTGGATCGCCTGGTTTCCGTGGCTCTGCCGCGTGTCCGCGACTTCCGTGGTATTTCGGGCCGCGCGTTCGACGGACGGGGCAACTACAACGTCGGGGTTAAAGAGCAAATCATTTTCCCCGAAATCGAATACGACAAAATCGACGCAGTCCGTGGTCTGAACATCAGCATCACCACCACTGCCAAGACCGACGACGAAGCCAAAGCGCTGCTTACAGCCTTCAGCTTCCCGTTCCGCAATTAAGGGGCGATGACGTGGCTAAACTTTCACTCATTAATCGCGACATCAAACGCGCCAAGCTGGCAGAAAAATTTGCCGCCAAACGTGCCGCTCTGAAGGCGATCATCGACGATCAATCCAAGACCGACGAAGAACGCTACCAGGCCCGTTTGCAACTGCAACAACTGCCGCGCAATGCCAACCCGACTCGTCAACGCAACCGTTGCGTTGTCACCGGCCGTCCGCGCGGCGTTTACAGCAAGTTCGGTTTAACTCGTCACAAACTTCGCGAAATGGCGATGCGTGGCGAGATCCCGGGCATGACCAAAGCTAGCTGGTAGGAGAAACACACATGAGCATGAGCGATCCCATCGCCGACATGTTGACCCGCGTTCGCAATGCGCAACAGGTCAACAAGACGTCGGTCAGCATGCCCTCCTCGAAGCTTAAGGTAGCCATTGCTGCCGTGCTGAAAGACGAAGGCTATATCGACAGTTTCCAGATCACGGGCGACAAGGCCAAGCCTGTCCTCGAGATCACACTCAAGTACTACGCCGGCCGTCCGGTCATCGAGCGTATCGACCGCGTTTCGCGCCCTGGGCTGCGTATTTACAAAGGCAGCAAAACCATTCCTCAAGTCATGAATGGTTTGGGCGTGGCCATCGTGTCGACTCCGCGCGGTGTCATGACCGATCGCAAGGCTCGCGCCAATGGCGTGGGTGGCGAAGTTCTTTGCTACGTCGCATAAGGAGAACCATATGTCACGTATAGCAAAATACCCGGTTGCGCTGCCCAAGGGCGTTGAGGCAACCATCAACGACGACCAAATCGTTGTCAAGGGCCCCCTGGGTTCGCTGACCCAAGCCCTCACGGGCGACGTCGCGATCGCTCAGGAAGACGGTCAACTGACATTCAAGGTCGCCAACGACTCCCGCCAGGCCAAGGCCATGTCGGGGACGATGCGCGCGCTGGTTCACAACATGGTTACCGGCGTCAGCAAAGGTTTCGAGCGCAAGCTTACTCTGGTCGGCGTGGGTTTCCGCGCTCAGATTCAGGGCGACGCGCTGAAGCTGCAACTTGGTTACTCGCACGACATCCTGCACACGGTGCCCGCCGGCATCAAAATCGAATGCCCCACCCAGACTGAAATCGTGGTCAAGGGTTCGGACAAGCAGGCTGTTGGCCAGGTGGCTGCAAACATTCGCGCCTACCGCGAACCCGAACCCTACAAGGGCAAGGGTGTGCGTTACGCCGATGAGCAAGTCACCATCAAAGAAACCAAGAAGAAATAAGCGCACAGACAAGGACGAATCATGGACAAGAAAGTATCCCGTTTGCGTCGTGCGGTTCCGACCCGCCGGAAAATCACCGAGTTGCGTTTGCATCGCCTCTCGATTTTCCGCTCGAATCTGCATATCTACGCCAACATCATTTCGCCGGAAGGCGACCGCGTGCTCATCAGCGCTTCCACGCTCGAGCCCGAAGTTCGCAAAGAGCTCGCCAGCCAGAAAGCCAATGGCGGCAATGCCGCTGCCGCTGGCATTATCGGAAAGCGCGTTGCCGAAAAGGCAAAGGCTGCCGGTATCGAAGTGGTTGCCTTTGACCGCTCGGGCTTCCGTTACCATGGCCGCGTGAAAGCGCTGGCCGATGCCGCGCGTGAAGCCGGCTTGAAATTCTAAGCGAGGAATCGTCAAATGGCTAAAGCACAAGGTAAGCACGCCGCCGAGAAGGAAAACGACGACGGCTTGCGTGAAAAAATGATCGCGGTCAATCGCGTCAGCAAAGTGGTCAAGGGTGGTCGCACCATGAGCTTTGCGGCGCTGACCGTGGTGGGTGATGGCGATGGCCGCATCGGCATGGGCAAAGGTAAAGCCCGTGAAGTGCCCGTCGCCGTTCAAAAAGCAATGGAACAGGCACGCCGCGGCTTGCACAAGGTCGCCCTTAAAAACGGCACCCTGCATCACACGGTCGTGGGCAAGCATGGCGCTTCCACCGTCCTCATTTCGCCGGCGGCGGAAGGTACCGGCGTCATCGCCGGCGGCCCGATGCGCGCCATTTTCGAAGTGATGGGCGTGCGCAACGTAGTGGCAAAGAGCCTTGGCTCCAGCAATCCCTACAACATGGTGCGTGCAACGCTGAACGGCTTGCGTGCCTGCTCGACTCCTTCCGAAATTGCCGCCAAACGCGGCAAGACGGTCGAAGAAATTCTGGGGTAAGTCATGACTGCACAGAAGCAAATCAAAGTAACCCTCGTGCGCTCTGTAATCGGCACCAAGCAATCCCACCGCGACACCGTTCGTGGCCTGGGCCTGCGCAAGCTGAACAGCAGCAGCGTGTTGGTCGATACTCCCGAAGTGCGTGGGATGATCCGCAAGGTGGATTATCTGGTCGCCGTTTCGGAAGCCTAAAGGAATCGGCATGTCAGAAACTCAATTGAATACCCTGGCCCCAGCGCCCGGTAGCAAGCACGCCAAGCGCCGCGTCGGTCGCGGTATTGGTTCGGGCCTTGGCAAGACCGCCGGCCGCGGCCACAAGGGTCAAAAATCGCGTTCGGGCGGCTTCCATAAAGTCGGCTTCGAGGGCGGTCAAATGCCTTTGTACCGCCGTCTGCCCAAGCGCGGCTTCACGCCGCTGGGCCAGCATCTGTACGCTGAAGTCCGCCTGTCCGACCTGCAGCGCCTGCCTGTCGACGAAGTCGACGTGCAAGTCCTGAAGCAAGCCGGCGTCGTTGGCCAGCAAGTGCGTTACGCCAAGGTCATCAAGTCCGGCGAACTGTCGCGCAAGGTCGTCCTGAAGGGTCTGACGGCTACGGCCGGCGCCCGCGCAGCAATCGAAGCGGCCGGCGGCTCGCTGGCTTAAGGGGTCACGGTGGCTAAAGCTCAGGTTCAGAGTAAATCGGGTGCCCGGTACGGCGATCTCAAGCGCCGTGTCGTGTTCCTGATCCTCGCCCTGGTGGTCTATAGGCTGGGAACGCATATCCCCGTGCCGGGCATCAATCCCGACGCGCTGGCCGATATGTTCCAGCATAACCAGGGCGGCATTCTCGGCTTGTTCAACATGTTTTCGGGTGGCGCGCTCGAGCGGTTCTCGGTGTTCGCCCTCGGCATCATGCCGTACATCTCCGCGTCCATCATCATGCAGTTGATGGCGGTGGTGGTGCCTTCCCTTGAAGCCATCAAGAAGGAAGGCGAATCGGGACGACGCAAGATCACGCAATACACGCGCTACGGCACGGTGTTTCTGGCGCTGGTTCAGGCGGTCGGCATTTCGGTCGCGCTCGAGTCGCAGCCGGGGCTGGTCATCGACCCGGGCATGTTGTTCCGCTTTACCACGGTGGTTACGCTGCTTACCGGCACCATGTTCGTCATGTGGCTGGGCGAGCAAATCACCGAACGCGGCCTGGGCAACGGCATTTCCATCCTGATCTTCGCCGGTATCGTCGCCGGGTTGCCAAACGCCCTCACCGGCATGCTGGATCTGGTGCGTACCGATTCCATGTCCGTGCTGTCGGCGCTGTTCATCCTGGTGCTGGTGGTTGCCGTTACGTATTTCGTGGTGTTCGTCGAACGCGGCCAACGCCGTATTACGGTCAATTACGCCAAGCGCCAGGTGGGTAACAAGATTTACGGCGGGCAAAGTTCGCATCTGCCCCTGAAGCTGAACATGTCCGGCGTCATTCCGCCCATTTTCGCTTCGTCCATCATCTTGCTGCCCGCCACGGTGACGAGCTGGTTCTCCAGCAACCCGCACATGCGCTGGCTCGGCGACCTGGCTGCGGCGCTCGCGCCCCATCAGCCTCTTTACGTAACGTTGTTTTCGGCTTTAATCATTTTCTTCTGCTTTTTCTATACGGCCCTGGTTTTCAACAGCCGTGAAACCGCAGACAACCTGAAGAAAAGCGGCGCCTTCATTCCAGGCATCCGCCCGGGCGAACAAACCTCGCGCTATATCGACAAAATCCTTATGCGCCTGACCCTGTCCGGGGCCATCTATGTAACCCTGGTATGTCTTTTGCCCGAGTTCATGCAGATGCGCTGGAACGTGCCGTTTTACTTCGGTGGTACCTCGTTGTTGATTATCGTGGTGGTGACCATGGACTTCATGGCGCAGGCCCAGGCCTACATGATGTCCCATCAGTATGATTCACTGCTCAAGAAGGCGAACTTCAAGGGAGTGGGGCTACCTACGCGGTAAGAAGAAAAGATATGGCAAAAGACGACGTCATACAAATGCAAGGCGAGGTTCTCGAGAACCTGCCCAACGCAACTTTCCGCGTCAAGCTTGAAAACGGTCATGTGGTACTGGGCCATATTTCGGGCAAGATGCGCATGCATTACATCCGGATTCTGCCGGGTGACAAGGTCACAGTGGAACTCACGCCCTACGACCTGTCGCGTGCCAGAATTGTATTCCGCTCTAAATAAGCGGCCCGGCTAAAGGAAACTAGGAGTCAACCATGAAGGTAATGGCATCGGTAAAACGGATCTGCCGTAATTGCAAGATTATCAAACGTCACGGCGTGGTACGCGTCATCTGCACCGACCCACGTCACAAGCAGCGTCAAGGCTAAGCGCCGAAACGCAACAGATTTAACAAGGAACAGTCATGGCCCGTATTGCTGGCATCAATATTCCGCCGCATCAGCACGCCGAAATCGGACTTACCGCTATTTTTGGTATTGGTCGCACCCGCGCTCGCAAAATCTGCGAAGCCTCGGGCATCGAATACTCCAAGAAAGTGAAAGATCTGACTGACGCCGAGCTCGAGCGCATTCGTGAACAAGTCAATTCGTTCACCGTCGAAGGTGATCTGCGTCGCGAAGTACAACTGTCGATCAAGCGCTTGATCGACTTGGGAACGTACCGCGGTATGCGCCACAAGCGTGGCCTGCCAGTACGTGGCCAGCGTACTCGTACCAACGCCCGCACCCGCAAGGGACCGCGCCGCGCTGCTGCTTCCCTGAAGAAATAATCGAGGACTAGAAGATGGCGAAAGCTTCCAACAGCGGCGCATCGCGCGTACGCAAGAAAATCAAGAAGAGCGTTTCGGACGGCATTGCGCACGTTCATGCGTCCTTCAACAACACAATCATCACGATCACCGACCGTCAAGGCAACGCGTTGTCCTGGGCGACGTCGGGTGGTGCGGGTTTCAAGGGTTCGCGCAAGTCGACTCCGTTCGCAGCTCAGGTTGCGGCAGAATCGGCCGGCCGTGTGGCTCTGGAATATGGCATCAAAACACTCGAAGTTCGCATCAAGGGCCCCGGCCCTGGCCGCGAATCGTCCGTGCGCGCGCTGAATGCCTTGGGGATCAAGATCTCCAGCATCGCAGACATCACGCCGGTGCCGCATAACGGCTGCCGTCCGCCCAAGCGTCGTCGCATCTAAGGGAAAGCACAATGGCACGTTATATTGGACCTAAATGCAAGCTCTCGCGCCGCGAGGGTACCGATCTGTTCCTCAAGAGCGCACGTCGTTCGCTCGATTCGAAATGCAAAATCGAATCCAAGCCTGGTCAGCACGGCCGCACTTCCGGTGCGCGCACGTCCGACTTCGGCCTGCAACTGCGCGAAAAGCAAAAGCTCAAGCGCATGTACGGCGTCCTGGAAAAGCAGTTCCGCAAGTATTTCGCTGAAGCTGAGCGTCGCCGTGGCAACACTGGCGAGACCCTGATTCAATTGCTGGAATCGCGCCTGGACAACGTCGTGTATCGCATGGGCTTTGGTTCGACCCGCGCCGAAGCGCGCCAGCTGGTCAACCACCGCTCCGTCGAGCTGAACGGCCACACCGCCGACATCGCTTCCATCATCGTGAAGCCCGGCGACGTCATCACCATCCGCGAAAAATCCAAGTCGCAGCTGCGCATCCGCGAATCGCTGGATCTGGCTTCGGGCCAAGGCTTCCCCCAGTGGGTCGAAGTCGATGCCAGCAAGTTCAGCGGCACGTTCAAGCAAATGCCCGACCGCGCCGATGTCGCCCGCGACGTCAACGAATCGATGGTCGTCGAGTTGTATTCTCGCTAATTTGCCGCATCATCCCGGCAATGCAGTAAAGCCGCGCAGCCCACTTCCAGGCCTTGTGCCTGAACGTGGGCTGTTGCGATACCTATGCCGGCTTTGCGCCGGATTGTCCGTCAGCCTTATCGGTGTAACGAGCCGAGGGTATTGAAAAGGAACATACATGTCGTCTCAAGGTTTTCTGAAACCCCGTTCTATCGAAGTCGAACCCGTCGGCAAGAATCACGCCCGCGTCGTCATGGAGCCGTTCGAGCGTGGCTATGGCCATACTCTTGGCAATGCCCTGCGCCGTATTCTGCTTTCCTCCATGACCGGCTATGCGCCCACCGAAGTTCAAATGACCGGCGTGGTGCACGAGTATTCCACGATCGCCGGCGTGCGTGAAGACGTGGTCGACATCCTCATGAACCTGAAGGGCGTGGTGTTCAAGCTGCACAACCGCGAAGAAGTCACGCTGGTGCTGCGCAAGCAAGGCCAGGGCGTCGTTGTCGCCAGCGACATCGAACTGCCTCACGACGTCGAGATCGTCAATCCAGATCACGTCATTGCCAACCTTACCGACGCCGGCAAGCTCGAAATGCATATCAAGGTCGAGCAAGGCCGCGGCTATGTGCCCGGCAATGTGCGCGCCCTGGCCGACGACCGTGCCCATACCATTGGCCGCATCGTCCTGGATGCTTCGTTCAGCCCCGTGCGCCGCGTCAGCTATGCCGTGCAAAGCGCCCGCGTCGAACAGCGCACCGACCTGGACAAGCTGATCCTCGATATTCAAACCAACGGCGTGATCTCGCCCGAAGAAGCGGTGCGCCAATCGGCCCGCATCCTGATGGATCAGATCTCGGTGTTTGCCGCGCTTGAAGGCGCCGGCGAATCCTACGAAGGCGGCGCTCCGGCCCATGCCCAGCAGCAGATCGACCCCGTGCTGCTGCGTCCGGTCGACGATCTCGAGCTGACCGTGCGTTCGGCCAACTGCCTGAAAGCCGAAAACATCTACTACATCGGCGACCTCATCCAGCGCACCGAGAACGAGCTGCTCAAGACTCCCAATCTGGGCCGCAAGTCCCTCAACGAAATCAAGGAAGTCCTGGCTGCACGTGGTCTGACTCTGGGCATGAAGCTCGAGAACTGGCCGCCCGTTGGTCTGGAGCGTCCGTAATTTGTGCGGGGCTTTGGCCATGTGTTAAAGTCCCGTTCTTTTCCCACCCGGCCCGCAACGCAAGTTGATAGAAGAGCCGGTCAACTTATGGCAAATGCGGGGCAACCCCTTTTTTGCCGTTATTAAGATTCAAAGGAAATATCATGCGTCACCGTAGTGGACTACGTAAACTGAACCGCACCAGCAGCCATCGCCTTGCCATGTTCCGCAACATGGCCGTTTCGCTGCTTACCCACGAAGCCATCAAGACCACCTTGCCCAAGGCCAAGGAACTGCGTCGCGTCATCGAGCCCCTCATCACGCTGGGCAAGGAAGACACCCTGGCCAACAAGCGCCTGGCATTCGCCCGCCTGCGCGATCGCGATGCCGTGCTCAAGCTGTTCGCTGAAATCGGCCCGCGCTACAAAGAGCGCAACGGCGGCTACACCCGCGTCCTGAAAATGGGCTTCCGCCAAGGCGACAACGCGCCCATGGCTTTCATGGAGCTGGTCGACCGTCCCCAGGTTGAAGAAGCCGACGACGCCGAATAAAACCCGCGACGGCGCGGCGTTCGGCCTCGCCGTCGGCTATCCCCTCAAACCCTGCTCGCCAAATCGGTGCGCGGGGTTTTTGTTTTCAGGGCCGGGAGCGTGGGCGTTTTCGCCGGTGTGCGCAAGAGGGTTTTCCGCAGGTTCTTCCCGGGCGGGAGTCAGGCCGTCATGACGGCGTTGCGTCCCGAGTTCTTGGCGCGATACAAGGCCTTGTCGGCCTTGTGAAGCAAGTCGTCCAGGCTGGCGTCCTGCTCATTCAACTGGGTGAGACCCAGCGACAGGGTGATGCGCGTCGACTGTCCGTTCGGCAGGGCGACGACGGCATCGGCCGCCGCGGTGCGTATCCGCTGTGCGATTTCAAGCGCCTGCCCCTTGTCGGCGCCGATCAGTGCGGCGGCGAATTCCTCGCCGCCAATACGGCCCAGAATATCCTGTTCACGCAGTGCGCCGCGGATTCGGGAGGCGATTTGCTGAAGCACGGCATCGCCGCCATGGTGGCCCCAGGTATCGTTGACCTCCTTGAAGTGGTCGACGTCTATCATCAGCAAGGACAGCGGCTTGCGGCTGGTTGCCGCGCGCGCGAGCTCGCGCTCGACCAGTTCAACGAAATGGCGCCGGTTGAACAGTCCGGTCAGGTAGTCGGTGCGGGCATGGGCTTGCGCCTGCTTTTTATGGGCGCGCTCGATTTCCAGCGCCTGCTGCGACAATGCAAGGGTCAGGGCCGACTGCTGCGCGTCCTTTCGCGATTGGCGCAAGCGCCTGTACAGCATGGCGCATATCAGGCCGCTGCTTACGATTCCCTGGATGATCAGGGCCCATTCCATTCTGGCGCAGAGATCGACGAGCGTCACCCATCCAAGATCGGACAAACTGAACAGGGTGGCGAAGAGGGCAAGCACGACGTAGACCGCCCGCAGCATGTTTCGGCCCGGAACCTGCTCTTGCGTGGCGGCAAAGGCCAGGGCCACGCAGTACCAGGCGCCGGCCAGCGAGACCACGGTGCCGATGCGCAAGGCCATTTGCGTGTGGCCGAAGGCCATGGCGGCAAGCTGGATGGGAAACGCCAGGAAAAACAGGTAGAACCCTCGCAGCCCCGGCGGGGCGTAGAGTTTCAGCAGCGCCCTGCTGAACAGCAGGAAGGTGAACGAGGCGGCGCAGGCCGAAATATTGCTCAGCCAGTCGGCCAATTGGGGGAGTTCGTAAGGCGCAAACGGCGCGAGATTACCGGTGGCGCCCAGGCCGTAGAGTATGTAGACCCCTTGGTAAAGGGCGAACAGGCCGACGGCGGGCTCGCGTTCCACGAGGTAGTGGTCTATGGCCCATATCAAGGCCCACAGCATGAGCCCGATGAAAATATTGCGCACGAGATCGGCCTGCCTGCTCTGGCGGTTGGCCTGTTGTGGCTCCAGGGCCTCCACGGTGGCTTGAAGCGCGCTCGTGGTTTTTATCCGCAGATAAAAGGTTTTTTCGGGAGTCGGCACGTCGACCGCGAAGCCCAGCGCGATGTCGCCGCGGTCACGGTCGTCGTAGGCATAGCGGTCGCCCGTGACGCGAGTGATCCATTCCCTGGGGTCGCCCGCGTCGCGCTCGTAGAGACGCACTTCGTCGAGCTGGGCCGGGCCTATGCTTAGCACGACTTTGCTGCCCGTCGCAGGGCGGCGCACCCGCAGGCGCAGCCAATACGCCGAGTCGGAGTAGCCTTGAGCAAGCGTCGATCCCGCGGGAGTGAACTGGCTGGCGGAGGCCTGGGCTATCGTCAACGTGCCGGCTTTGTCTTCCAGCATGCCGCGCGAAACAATGAGGTTTTCCGCCATGGCCGTCGTGGCCGCGAGAAACCCCGCGATGGCAATGAGGACGCCGATAAGGTGTTTGAAGAATCTGTGGTTGGCCAAAAGCGTGTCCTGGAAGGCTGCCGGCGGGCCGGCGTGCACCAGATTGGGACGGAAAGGGCGTTGCGCGGCGCCGATGCAAGCATCGGAATCCATGTGCGATTGTACCTTTTCGTATCCGGCGGCTTCGAGCCGTGAAAGCCGGCGCCGGCGCGACATTCGGCGGGTGACGCTAAAATGGGCCGTTATCCGCTTTGTATGGAAAGAAAATGGCGCACGACGTCGTGCTGGTTCTAAGCAATGCGCCCGATCTGCTGCTGGCCAAACGCATCGCGCACGTCCTCATCGAGGAAAACCTGGCGGCTTGCGTGAACCTGGGGGCGCCCAGTTTGTCCATGTATATGTGGAAGGGCGTCATGGAAGGAACCGAGGAGATTCCCCTGACGATCAAAACCGCCCGGGCGCTGTTGCCGGCGCTTACCGCAAGGCTGACCCAGCTTCATCCTTACGAAGTGCCTGAAATTCTCGTGGTGCCGGTCGTGGGCGGTTCGGAACCCTACCTCGAATGGGTGCGCCAGCAGACTGTGGCGCAATGATTTCGTGCCTTGCCGTGATCGACCGTAGCGGCGCTTTGGCCTTCTTGAATTAACCGCGGCGCAACACCTTGCAAGCGCCGCTACTGGGAACAAGACTCATGCAGCATCCGACCGGCGGCAGCGTCCGCCCGCCAGTTTTCCCCGCCGTCATGCACCGCCTGTTGGCGATGCTGGCCTTGCTTCTGATGGTGTTCGCCGCGCTCTATGGGCGCAATGCGCGGGCCGAAGACAATTTTCTCGATCCCAAGGTGGCCTTCGTCTTTTCAGCGGCCATGAGCGCGCCCGACCGGGTCGATGTGCATTTCCGGATTGCCAAGGGCTATTACATGTATCGCGAACGGTTCGAGTTCGCCCTGGCGCCCGAGGCGGCCCGGCTTGGACAACCGGTGTATCCGCATGGCATCGTCAAATACGACCCTACCTTCGACCGCAATCTCGAGGTCTATCACAACCAGATCACCATCAGCATACCGGTAAAGGTCGGTGCTTCGCAGCCGCAAACGCTGTCGGTGACGGGCCAGGGCTGCGCCGACGCGGGGCTTTGCTATCCGCCGATGACCAGTACGGTAACCTTGACGCCCACCGCCCAGGGATACGCTTTGAGCGGGCAGGGCGTGGTGGCCAGCGTTCCCGCGGCCCGCGATGAAACGCCCCGGACGTCCGGCGCCATGAGCGCCTCCGGAGCGGCGAGCGGGCGTGGTCTGCCTGGCATTCTGGGCGCTGCCGCCCAAAGCGGTGCGGCTGCAAGCAGCGCCGGGCAAAACGGCGCAACGCCGGGCGCGGCGCCTGGCTCCGCCGGATCGGCGTCCAGCGTTCTGGACATCGGCGATGTGGATCTGGCTTCGTTCCTGGCAGGGGCGGGGTGGCTGAAGGTAGTGGGCCTGTGCCTGCTTTTGGGTGTGCTGCTTACGTTCACGCCCTGCGTGTTGCCCATGGCGCCCATCGTGCTGGCCGTGGTCGCCGGCGACGCGCGCCAGCGGGCCAGCAAGTCGCGTCTGCGCGGCCTGGCTCTGGCCGCCGTGTACGTATTGGGTGTGTCGGTGGTGTACACCGTGCTGGGCATTGCGGCCGGCCTGGCCGGCGCGGGCCTTTCCGCCTGGCTGCAGACGCCCTGGGCATTGGGCATTTTTGCGGTACTGCTGGCGCTGCTGGCGCTTTCCATGTTCGATGTGTTCACCTTTCAGGCGCCGGTGGGCGTTCAGTCTTCGCTGAACGACAAAATGGCCAAGATACCCGGCGGCCGGTTCGGCGGTGCGTTCGTCATGGGCATGCTGTCGGCCCTTATCGTGGGGCCTTGCGTGGCGGCTCCCTTGGCCGGCGTGCTGCTTTTCATCTCGCAGACGGGCAATGTGGTTCTGGGCGGCAGCGCGCTGTTTGCCATGGCCTGGGGCCAGGGCGTACTGCTGCTGGTGCTGGGTGCGACGTCGGGCGCCCTGCTGCCCAAGGCGGGGCCCTGGATGGACGGGGTCAAGCGCCTGTTCGGCATGTTGTTGCTGGCCACCGCATGGTGGATGGTGAATCCGGTGCTGCCCGCCTGGATCGCCATCGTGGGCTGGGCCTTCCTGGCGTTGTGCGCCGCCCTGCTCATGGGGGCGTTTGCCTCCTGGCGGGTGGCCGGCGGCGAGATTTCCTCGAAGCGTCAGGCCGGCCTTGCCGCCTGGCGGGCCGTGGGGTTGATGCTGGCGTTCTGGGCGGCTTTGCAGTTGCTGGGGCTGCTGGCCGGCGGGCGCGACATGCTGCGGCCTTTGGCGCCGTTTGCGTCGAATGGTATGGCGGCTGGCTCGGGGAGGGCGGCGGCCCCGGTTACCTATAAAACGGCGTTTACGCGCGTGGGTTCGGTGGAGGAGCTGGACAAGCTGCTGGCGGGCACGGACAAGCCGGTGATGCTGGACTTCTACGCCGACTGGTGCGTGTCGTGCATCGAGATGGAGCGCTTTACGTTCAGCGATCCGGGAGTGGCGCAGTTGATGTCGCGGATGGTGCTGGTGCAGGCGGATGTGACGAAGAACACGCCGGCGGATCAGGCGCTGCTGAAGCGTTTCAAGCTGTTCGGGCCGCCGGGGATCATGTTCTTCGATGCAAAGGGCAAACAGTTGGAAGATTTACGGGTAGTAGGCTTCAAGAACGCCCGCGATTTTTCCGCAGTACTTAGGAGAGTGGTAGGCGGCTGAGTTCTTGGCCTGATGTTGGTCGAGTTCTTGACGCGATGCTGTTGAGTTCTTGGTTCGATGTTGGTTGAGTTTTTAACCTGATATCGTTGGTTTTTTTAGCTGTGCCGTTGGGTTCTTAACCCGGTGCGGGAGGGCAGGGGAGGTTTTGGCCTCAATCGCTGCGGCCCCGGCGCTGCCGGGGCTACCCGTCC
>CALMPB010000025.1 GCA_937871985.1 uncultured Burkholderiaceae bacterium | reverse complement strand
CCGCAGTAACTGGTCGCTCGGCTGAAGGTTCCACCGTTGCCTTCTTCACGCCCTCATCCGCGGTAGGGACGAGAGATCATGATCTTGGATGCATGCCTGGGCCAGGACGACCCCGGCCGGCAGAGGCTGTCGGGCCGTTCTTCATTAAAGTCGGATCAGTGAATTGGAACGCAAAGAGGCATTGTGACTTATCGTGCGCAACTGGAAAATCCCATGTCTCGCAAACTTGATCTCAGAAGCGGCATGCCGGTGTGGTCCGCCTACCGGTCTCGGACGGTTCCCACCGATCGACTCACGAGGGACATCAAGACGGATGTCTTAATCGTCGGTATGGGCATCAGTGGCGCGATGATGGCTGAAGCGTTAACACGCGACGGCCATTCAGTCGCGTGCATCGATCGACGAGGCCCGCTTAAAGGATCCACCGCCGCCACAACCGCATTGGTGCAGTTCGAGATCGATCAGCCGCTCGTCAAGCTGTCCAGAATGATTGGCCATGAGGCTGCGCGACAGGCCTGGCGCCGTTCGCGGTTGGCGGTGTTCAATCTGAAGGGACGTGTCGAGGCGCTGGACTTAAACTGCCGTATGAAAAGCACCTGGTCACTTTATCTGGCAGGGACGTCGCTTGGCCCCTCAGAACTCAACAGAGAAGCTGAAGCTCGCCGCTATGCAGGCATCGACGCGTCGTATTTGACCAGACAGCAGTTGGGCGATCAGTTCGGCATCGAGCGTTCGGCTGCGATTGTCAGCTACGACAACTTAGCGCTTGATCCTCGCAAGCTTACTTCGGGTCTGTTATTGGCCGCACTTGCGCGCAAGGCGCGCTTCTATGCGCCGGTCGAGGCTGTGAGCGCCGAAGACAATCGTCTTGGGGTGGTGGTTGCCACGCGGGAGGGACCAACCATCGCGGCAAAGCACCTTGTGCTCACCACGGGTTACGAACTGCTCGACATGGTTCCCTCCGCAAACCACCGTGTCATATCGACTTGGGCAATGGCGACCGCTCCGCAGCCGAGGCGAATTTGGCCACATGCTGCCATGATCTGGGAGGCTTCTGATCCATACCTCTATCTTCGGGCCACGTCCGACGGCCGCGTGATATGTGGTGGCGAGGATGAGGAATTCATCGATGAGGGTCGTCGCGATGCGCTCACGCTGGTCAAGACGGATCGCCTGATGAAAAAACTGGCGGAGCTTTTTCCCCAACTAGACGTTCGTGCTGAATTCGCCTGGAGCGGCTCCTTCGGAACGACGACCACCGGTTTGCCGATTATCGGCACAGTGCCTCACCACCCCCGGATACACGCTGTGATGGGCTATGGCGGCAACGGAATCACATTTTCACAGATCGCTTCCGAACTCATCTCCGCAACGATTGCCGGCGAAGTAGATATGGATGCTGGTCTTTTTGCGCTCGACCAGTAGTCAAATGGCGGACGCAAATTCGCAAGGTCTGTCAGTTCACACCGGCAATTCCAAACGGCATGGCGGGTATCCTTACCCGCGACCGGTTCCGCAACCTCGGTGCTTGCTCGTGGTTCTAGGAAGAAATTCTAAGAGCGAACTTCAATCCTTAATGCTCGGAAAACTGACGGAGTTCGCAAAGGGTCAATTGTCTCTACGAACCAATGGTTCGAGATGTTCTGCCAGCCCTGCCTGCATGTGAACTGTCCTCGGATCAAATTGCCCGATTGGTGTCAGAAGCGGCGATGCTTCTCGGGTTGGTCCCAATCATCAACTCGGCCGTTAAAGAGCGCGCGTGGAAAAGGCGGCGCTTGGCTACGGATATCGGGTATACCGTTCTGATCCCCCGCTCGTCTTCAAGCCTGGAATGCCCCCGAATACTTCCGATCCTGGGACGCGGCATATGCGTCATGATCCGACGACGTAAGTGGTGCGTCGTTTGACGGTCATTTTCGCACCAAGCTGCGACCAGGCGCCCTAAGCGCTCAGCCGTCAAATGAAAACCAACCGCCGTAGCGTCACAAGATATTCGAGGCTACGGCGGTCAGGTTGATGATGCACTGGCTAGGGGGCTTGGGATGTGCATCAACTACCGAACGCTGCCCTTTTGAATAGGTTCCGAAGAAAAAGTCTGCCTACCCTAATGCCAGCGGGAGGAACTGAGTGCTAGGGATCAATCCAGCGACAGGTTAAAGCCTGCGGAAACCGACTGGTTGCGAAATGAGGACGCCGCAGGATAAGAGTCTTTTCGGAAGCGGCCTATGGGCGGAAACGCCCTCCCTTCAGTTCTCTCGGCTCTACGAGTTCCGCAGCTTCATGCTCGCGCCAGAACCTTTATCCGGCACCGGGAGGACGCAACATCAAGTGAGAGATTGGCCCTGTCCCCCGCTGGGTTGAGGGCGTCCGGACGCATGCGACATCCCAGTCAATTGAACTTGCCAAGCGTATCATAGTGCCTAGGGAACGTACCGAAACGCAATACTTGAAGACCGGCAACGAACACCTATGAGGCCTGACAGCCTGAAACGGGCGGGACGTGCCGCGCCCATAACTGGTTCAATCGCGGCTGGCCGCCTGTCGGAGAACGCACAGGTCGACTGCATACACATTAGCACCAATGACGCGGCGTTTGATGCCTAGCGGCTGATGCGTGGCACCCATACCATAACAGCCTTTGGCGATTGAGCGCCTCGACTCCAAACCCGTGCATCAGGCGCTCCCTACCGTCTGCGAATATGCCCAAGTTCTTCGGATAGGTGGCGCCAGGAAGAAGGAAGCTGGCCGCGCGCTAGAACTTGGGGTACACGCTCGATATTGGCATAGGACACACGCCGCGGTCGGCCAAATACAGGCGAGTTCCTTGCTGGTTTCCAACTGCAGCGTCCGCCTGACTTTAGGTAACCTTCTGCCATTTTTCGAGAACGTAGGACGCCCAGCGGAAGCACATACCCGCGATGGACGTCGCCACGCCGCCGACGAGACACACCGCGAGCAGGAGGTCATTTGACGCGTGCCTCCAACTGACAATTGCCAATAGAACAACACTGATGGTGGAAATGACGTAGCCGATACCCTTCAGGGTAAGCGGAGAAATCCGGCTCATCGTGGCCTCCCTCTTGTGTTTCTCGGAAAACAATTAGGCAAACGGGTTGCCGTTGTTCGCATCAACGCGACTGCGCGCGGCGAGTTTCCTCGCGGCTGCTAGCAGGATGGAACCTTTTGGCTGCTCGCGCGTGCTTTTCTAGTATGAACAGGGATCGGTACAATGGCGAATTTCCTGAAGCTTCCCACGAGGTCCCAAGGCCTCTATCGTGTTGTGATTGAGACCCCGCGCGGTTCCGCCGCCAAGCTGGCTTACGAGCCTTCGTCCGGGGTCTTTGAGTATTCACGGCCGCTGCCCGTCGGTAACACCTATCCCTACGATTGGGGTTTCATTCCTTCGACGATCGGTGACGATGGCGACCCGCTGGATGGGCTCGTCATACATCAGGCGGCCACTGCACCGGGTATTGTCATCAAATGCGACTTGCTGGGTTCCCTGCGGGTCAAGCAAAAGGATCCGCATGGGGCCGAGATACGAAACGACCGGTATATTTTTTGCCCGCACAAGGAGGACTCTCCGGACGAGCCGGTCGCCGCCGATAATGTTCCGCCGGATTTGCGGCGTGAGATCGAACAGTTCTTCTTCTCGTCGGTGCTTGGAACCGGCAAGAAACTGAAAATGAAAGGGTGGCAGGACGCGGCGGAGGCGGCCGCCAGCCTGAAGTCAGGCATGAAGGCCTTTGCGCGCAGGATAGGCTAACAAGGGAGGCCACTCCGATGAGCCATGTGCGCGGCGAACGTTTGTTTTTCGGTGTGGGCTAAATTGGCCCGGTCTTGGCGCTAGACGAACCATTGGGCTGCAAGCCCGAGCGCCG
>CALMPB010000024.1 GCA_937871985.1 uncultured Burkholderiaceae bacterium | reverse complement strand
GCAATCATGAGGCCGTGGCGTGCCTGTGCCGGCAAGCGAAGTTGGAGCAAGCCATTTTGATGCGGCTTTTCAGGAGGCAAGCGAGCATCTGTTCGAGCGCGGCGTTTACGGACACCCGGGGGGTGTCCGTTCGCGTGAGTTATGCGAGCGCCTGAAAAGCCGCATCAAAATGGGAAGCCCCGGCGTAGCCGGGGCCGCAGCGACCTGAGCGCGCCGGTGCAGGCACGCCACGGCCGCTCAAGAACCCAAAAACCTCAACCCCCAACCCAAACCCAGCCCATATAAACCAGCCAACAACCATTCAACAAAAAGCAATCGAAACATCACAACCCAAAAACAAACAGGCCCGGTCATAAACCGGGCCCACAAGCATCGCCAAATCAGTGGCAAATTCAAACCAACACGGAAACGACCCTCAACCCTGATCCTTGCCGCTATCCTCGCCCGCCAGCGCCTTCTCGGCCTCCGGCAGAATCTTCACACCCACCGCCGTCTTCATCGCCTGCAAGACAGCCTTTTCCTCAGCCTGTCCCAACGCCTGCCCCAGTTGCAGCGGCAACGTCGCCTGCAGCGTCGGATCGAGCTTGCCCGGCGCCGCGTGCTCCACGCGAACCACCACGAAACCATCCGCCCCCTTCACTCCCGTATAGCCCGGCAGCTTGCTCGCATTCACCTCGAACGACGCGTCGAGCACGTTCTTGCTCAACCCATGCATATCGATGCGGCTTACCGTTACCGCATTTGCGAACCCATCAAGCGAAGCCCCGTTCGGATTGGCCTTCAGCGAAGCCAGAACCGCCTCGCCCGCCTTTTCCGCCGCGGCCGCCGCGCGTTCTTCCACCAATTGCTCGCGAATGCTCGCCGTGGCCTTGTCCAGCGGCTGCACATGCTTGGCAGTCAGCTTGCCCACGCGCACCACCACCATCGTGTCCGGCGAGATCTCGATGACGCCCGAATTGCCCTTGTCCGCAAGAACCTGCGACGAGAACAAAGCGCGGCGCACCCGCACGTCGCCCAGCACCGCCGCGTCGTCGCTGGCAGAAGCCGCCGCGCCGTCCACCAGCGAAGCCGGCAGCAGGCGGTCGACCGCAATCCCGTTGGCCTCTTTGACGGACAGCCCCAAGGCCTCGGCAGCGGGCTTCAGGCTGGTGGCGTTGTCGTACACCAGACTGGTCAGCTTGGATGCCATGTCCGCGAAACGGTCGGCTCCCAACTGGCGCCGGATTTCGCTTTGCACCTTGGACTTCGCCTGCTCGAACGTTTCGCCGTGCTCGGGCTGGACGTCGTCGGCCTTGAAGATATGCAGGCCGCCCGGGCCCTTGACCACGCCCGACACCTCGCCCTTCTTCAAGGCGAAGACCACCTTTTCCAGATCGGCCGGCAGCGTGTTCTTGGTGATCCAGCCAAGCTTGCCGCCGTCTTTCGCCGTGCCCGCATCGTCGGAATCCGCCCGGGCCAGCGCGGCGAAATCCGCCTTGTTGGCCGTCGCCTTTTTGGCGAGCTCTTGAGCGCGGGCCTCGGCCGCTGCCTTTTGATCGGCCGTCGCGTCGTCGGACAGGTTGACCTGGATATGGCTGAGCTGCACGCGCGCGGGCATCACGTAACGGCTTTTGTTCTGCTCGTAATACTTGTGCATGTCCGCGTCGCTGACAGCCGGCAGGCCCTGCATGGCCGCGGCTTCGTTGAGCAGCAGGTATTGGGCCGACACGTATTCGGGGATTTCGAGTTTCTGCTGGTTTTTGTCGTACCACGCCTTGATATCGGCATCGCTGACCTGGATGCCTTTCTTGAAGTCGGCGGCGGCAAAGGTGCGCAGGCGCACGGTGCGCTGGGCGGTGAGCGCCTGTTCGATGGACTGCGTAACCGGCGTCGGCAGGCTGGCCGTGGCGGAAACCGGCCCCAATACGCGCTGCAGGGCCAGTTCGGAGCGCTGCCCTTCTTCGAAGTCGCGGCTGCTTACGCCCATGGAGGCCAGAACCTGACTGTACCGTTCAGGCGAAAACCGGCCATCGACTTGCAGGTCGGGAATGGAAGCGATAGTTTGGCGCAGCACCGCGTCGGAAACGCTGAAATGATTCTTGATGGCCGTGGACACCACCACGTGCCGGTCGATCAGCGAATCCAGCAAGGCCTTGCGCGCCTCGGGGTTGTCGAGCATGGAAGGATCGAACGAAGCTCCCGCCCGGGATTGCAGCTGCTGCAGTTGATTGCTCTTGGCCTGATCGAACTCCTTCAGCGTAATGGCCGAACTGCCGACCTTTACAAGATCGTGGTCGCCGGACACGTAGGTGCTGTAGCCGCTGACCCCGATCAGGGCGAACGAAGGCAGAATCAATACCAGTAGTATCAATTGCATCAAACGCTGATGGTGGCGGATAAAATCGAACATTAATAGGACTCTCTGGTTCGCGAATTTACCGAAAGCTCCAGTGCTCCGTTTGGCTGGTTCGCGAAACCAGCCAAGTGGGACACCAGGCGACACGTGCTAAAAAAGGCGAACATGTTCGCCTGGGCATGGGATTGCTGGGTGACGCTTAAAATATGCCGTGAGTTTACCACCTCCTAGGCCTACCATGACTCGCTACGCGCACGCCTGGCCCTACCCCAGACTCATCGCCCACCGGGGCGCCGGCACGGCGGCTCCCGAAAACACGCTTGCGGCGATGCGGGCGGGCGCCCGGCTCGGCTACACCATGGTCGAGTTCGACGTCAAGCTCAGCCGCGACGGCGTGGCCGTCCTGCTGCACGACGATCTGGTGGATCGCACCGCCAATGGGCACGGCGAGGCCGGCGACCTGACCTTCGCCGAGCTTTCCAGGCTGGACTTCGGCGGCTGGCATTCAAGCCGGTACGCCGGCGAGCCCATCCCCACCCTGTATGCCGTGGCGGCCTTCACCCAGGCCAACGGGGTATACAGCAATATCGAGATCAAACCTTCTCCGGGCGCCGAGGCCGGCACGGGACGCGAGGTCGCCCGGCTCGCCGCCGAGCTTTGGAGCAATCCCGCCAGGCCGCCTTTGCTGTCCTCGTTTTCCGAAATCGCCCTGGAGGCGGCGCGGCAAGCCGCGCCCGGGCTGCCGCGCGCCCTGCTGCTGGACGGCCCTTTGCCCGCCGACTGGCCGGCACGCATGCAGCGCCTGCAATGCATCGCCGTAAACATCGACCAGGCATACGTGACCCCCGGAGCCATCGGCGACGCACACGCCAAAGGCTATAAAATAGGGGCATGGACCGTGAGCGAGCCATCGCGCGTGCGCGAACTGCTCGACTGGGGCTGCGACGCCGTCTTTATCGACGCCCTCGAAGCCATCAAGCCCGATTTTTAAATTCCCGACCCAAAGGTCCCCATTTGTTCAGCTATCGACACGCCTTTCACGCCGGCAACCATGCCGACGTACTCAAGCACGCCATCCTGGTGCACATCCTGGATTACTACAACCGCAAGGACACGCCCTACTGGGTCATCGATACCCATGCCGGAGCCGGCATCTACGACCTGACCAGCGAATGGGCCTCCAAGAACGGCGAGTTCGTCGATGGGCTGGATCGCCTGCTGGCCGCCGAATCCCTGCCTCCCCTGGTCGAACGCTATCTGCAGGACGTTCAGCACTTCAATCCGGACGGCGTGGCCAATTTCTATCCCGGTTCGCCCTGGCTGGCCCTGCGCGCCCTGCGTAATGCCGACCGCCTGCATTTGTTCGAGATGCATCCATCCGAAATCGACATATTGCGCGGCAATCTCGCCGAGCAAGGCGAGCGCGCCATCAATCAGACCACCCTGCATCAGGCCGACGGCTTTCGCGGCCTGAAAGGCCTGCTTCCGCCTTTGTCGCGCCGCGGCATCGTCATCATGGATCCCTCGTACGAAGACAAGACCGACTACCGTTCCACGCTGCAAAGCATCAAGGACGGCCTGGAGCGCTTTGCCACCGGCTGCTATGCCATCTGGTATCCATTGGTGCAACGGCGCGAGGCTCACGAAATGGTGAGATCCCTGGAAAACATGGATGTGAAGTGGATCAATGCGGCCCTGACCGTGCGCAAGCCGGTGGAAGGCGGCCTCGGCCTGCACGGCAGCGGCATGTTCGTCATCAACCCGCCCTGGACCCTGCACAAGGCCCTGGAAGAAGCCATGCCCTGGCTGGCGAAAACCCTGGCCCAGGACGATCGCGCCTCGTTCACGCTGGCGCTGTCGCCGTCGGCCGAAGCCCCGGCCGTGGCAAAACGGGTGAAAAAAGACCGGCACATCAAGCGCGTGGGCAAGCCCGCCGCGAAAAACTAAAGAAACCGCTCACCATCCCGCAGATAGCGCCACTGTCCGGGAGGAAGATCGCCCAGCACGATGCGGCCCATGCGCACGCGCTTCAGGCCGACCACCTTGAGGCCGACCTGCTCGCACATGCGACGGATCTGGCGCTTTTTCCCTTCCTGCAGAATGAAGCGCAACTGATCCTCGTTCTGCCAGCTGACATGCGCGGGCCGCAACACCTTGCCGTCCAGGCTGAGGCCGTGGTTGAGCAGCTTGAGGCCATTGCCGGCGATCTTGCCCTCGACCCGCACCAGATATTCCTTTTCGATCTCGGAATCGTCGTTGATGAGCTGGCGCGCAATGCGCCCGTCCTGGGTCAGCACCAGCAGCCCCTGGGAATCGATATCCAGCCGCCCCGCCGGCGCCAGGCCGCGCAAATGCGCGGGGTCGAAACGCAGCGTCGCCTTGTCCGCGCGATACTGGCTGCGAGCGGTAATGAGCGATACGGCGGGGCGATAGCCCTGCTCGGCCTGCCCCGAAACATAGCCCACGGGTTTGTTCAGCAAGATGGTCACGCGCGCGGTCTGGCGCCGCTGCGCCTGCCGGTCCAGCGTGATTTTCTGGTTGGGGTAGGCCTTGCTGCCCAGCTCCGACACCACGACGCCGTCCACCCGCACCCAGCCGCGCTCGATGTAGCCGTCGGCCTCGCGCCGCGAACACAGGCCTTGCTCGGCCATCAATTTCGAGATTCGTATTTTTTCCATGGACGGTATTGTATGAAACTTATACGAAACGCACGACGAAACTGACGGCCGGGAGAGCCACGGCCGGTCTGGCTTTCTCCGCGCCCACAGCGCTATTGAGCGTAATGCGCGGGATCGGGCGTATCGGTGGGATTGGCGATGACTTTTTTAAGTTCGGCGGTCATGGGCCAGTTCAGGTTGACGTTCTTGGGGGGAACGGGCTGCATGAACCACTTGGCATACAGCTTGTCGATGGTGCCGTCCTTCATCATGGCCTTCACCGCGTCGTCGACCACTTTCTTGAAGGCTTCGTCCCCCTTGGGCTCGATGATGCCGTAGGGCTCGACGGTGTAGGCCTTTGAACTGATCATCCAGTTGTCCGGATCGTTCGAACTGGCCACCAGGCCGGCCAGCAGGACATCGTCCATGAAGAACGCCGCGGCCCGCCCGCTTGAAACGGTAAGGAAAGCCTGGGAATGATCTTTGGCCGGAATGATGCGCATGCCCAGCTTCTGCTCGGCATTGACCCGCGTCAGCCAGCGCAGGTTGCTGGTGCCGGCCGTGGAAACCACCGTCTTGCCGTGGAAGTCGCCAAGATCCTTCAGGCCCGATTTTTTCAGGGCCGCGAAACGCGTGGCCGTCACGAACGTGGTGGGCGCGAAGCTGACCTGCTTCTGGCGATCGGCGTTGTTGGTGGCCGAGCCGCAGGCCAAGTCGACCGTGCCATTGGCGACCAGCGGGATGCGCGTGGACGATGTGACCGGCACCTCCTTGATTTTGAGGCTGGGCAATTGCAGGTCTTTTTGAATGGCGGCGGCAATACCGTGGCAGATATCCATGGAATAGCCGATGGGCTTCTGGTTGTCGTCCAGGTAGGAAAACGGAATGGAAGAATCCCGATACCCCAGGGTGAGTTCGCCATTGGCCTTGATTTTGTCCAGGCGCCCCTCGGCGTGCGCGGCGGCTCCGATGGCCGCCATGGCCGCCGCCGCGGCCAGAATGGAAATCAGCTTCATGGTTGCTCCCTCCTTAAGTTAACGCCAGGTTTCGATCTCGACCACGACGCTGCCGCTATCGGACGACACCATGGCCATGCCTTCTTCGATGCTGACGTGCAAGGTCATGTTCCGCTGCGCCAGGTTTGCCAGCTCGCGCACGGCTTCGGACCGCACCGAGTACACGGAAAGATTGCGAATCCGCTCCAGGCCTTGCTGCGCGCCCTGCCACCATACCTGGCTGGCCGGGCCTCCATAGCAGAATACCACCACCTGCTCCGCCTTGCCGCTGGCCTGCAGCAAGCGCCGCTCGTCGGGATGGCCAAGCTCCACCCAGGTAAGAATGGCGCCCGTCAAGTCCTTGCGCCACAACGCCGGTTCTTCGGTCGTGCTCAGCCCGCGCGTGAAAGCCAGGTGTTCGTCGGCCAGCAGGCTGAAGGCCAGCACCCGCATCATCATGCGCTCGTCCGTCTCGGAAGGATGGCGCGCCAGAGTCAGGGCATGGCTGTCGTAGTAGCCGCGCACCATGTCCGCGACGTGCAGATCGAGCTTGAATATCGTTGCCCGCAATGCCATGGATGGACTTAAAGCGCCTCGTCGCCGCTTTCGCCCGTGCGAATGCGTATGGCCTGCTCGACCGGCATGACGAAAATCTTGCCGTCGCCGATCTTGCCCGTGTGGGCGGCCTTGACGATGGCGTCTATGGCGCCTTCGACCATGGCGGCCGGCACGACCACCTCGACGCGGATCTTGGGCAGAAAGTCCACCACGTATTCGGCGCCGCGATACAGTTCGGTATGGCCTTTCTGGCGGCCAAACCCCTTGACCTCGGTGACGGTCAGGCCGCTGACTCCGATTTCGGCCAGGGCCTCGCGGACTTCGTCGAGCTTGAACGGTTTGATGATTGCGGCAATCAGTTTCATAGTGGTCTCTTCATGGGTTCGGTTGATGCGGATCGGCGCGCCTATTCGCGATAACCGTTGGTGATGGGATAGCGCCAGTCGCGCCCGAATGCCCGCGCCGTGATCTTGGGGCCGATGGCGCCCTGCCGGCGCTTGTACTCGTTGACGCGTATCAGGCGCACGACCTGGGCCACGACGTCGCGCGCGAACCCCGCTTCTTCGATGCTTTTTATCGCCGCGTTCTTTTCAACGTACATCTCGATGATGGCATCCAGCACGTCGTAGGGCGGCAGGCTGTCCTGGTCGGTCTGGTCGGGCCGCAGCTCGGCCGACGGCGGGCGCTGGATGATGCGTTCGGGAATGACGACGGCTTCGCGGTTGCGCCAGCGGGCCAGGTCGTAGACCAGGGTCTTGGGCACATCCTTGAGCAGCGCGAAACCGCCCGCCATGTCGCCGTACAAGGTACAGTAGCCGGTCGCCAGCTCGGATTTGTTGCCGGTGGTGACCACCAAGGATCCGAACTTGTTGGACATGGCCATCAATAGCGTGCCGCGCACGCGGGCCTGGATGTTCTCTTCGGTGGCATCGGACTCGAGCCCCGCGAATTGCGGAGCAAGCGCCTCGCCGAAGGCGTCGGCCAGGCCGCCGATGGCGATTTCGTCGTAGCGCACGCCCAGGCCCTGGGCCATCTGGCGCGCATCGGCCAGGGAAATATCGGCGGTATAGCGCGACGGCATCATCACTGTGCGCACGTTCTGCGCGCCGATGGCATCGACCGCCACGGCCAGCACCAGGGCCGAGTCGATGCCGCCCGACAGGCCAAGCACCACGCTGGAAAAACCCGATTTGCCCAGGTAATCGCGCAGCGCAAGAACCAGGGCCTTGTATACCTGCTCGAGCTTGTCCGGCCATGCCGGCGCCGCAGCCGGGTACAAAGGCGAAGGCGCGCCCTGCGCATCGAAGGCGACGAGGCCCATGGCCTCTTCGAACACCGGCAGGCGCTGCACGGCCTGGCCGGCGGCGTCCAGCACGAACGAGCCGCCGTCGAACACCAGTTCGTCCTGCCCCCCGACCTTGTTCAGGTAGACACTGGGCAAGCCCCGGACATTGCATCCCACCAGCGAGAGCCGCTCGGCCTGCTTATCGACGCTGTACGGCGATGCGTTGAGGATGAGCAGCACCTGGGCGCCGTGCCCGGCCGCCAGAGCCGGGCTTTCGGCCAGCCAGGCGTCCTCGCAGATATTGAGGCCGAAAACGACGCCGTTGACGGTGAACACCGCCGGTTCACGGCCCGCCTCGAAATAGCGCTTTTCGTCGAACACGCCGTAGTCGGGCAGTTCGTGCTTGAAGTAGCGGCACACGACCCGGCCGTTGAGCAGCACCGAAGCGGCGTTGTACAGCGCCCCATCCTGCTCGTGCACATGCCCCACCACGACGTGCAGGCCCGGGTAGCGCGCCAGATCGCGGCATAGTTGGTCGAGCACCAGGGTTTGCTGGCGGATGAATTCGGGCCGCAGCAGCAGGTCTTCGGCCGGATAGCCGGTAAGCGTCAGCTCGGGCGTCAGGAGCACATCGGCCCCGTTCTGCCTGGCCCAATGCGCCGCTTCGGCCACTTTGGCCGCATTGGCGCGCAAATTGCCAACCACCGTATTGATCTGGGCAAGCCCAACCTTGACCGCCGTCATTTAACCTGGCCTTTATGAGGAAACAAGTCCGAAATTATCGCACGATAGCGGGTGCCTCACGCCAGGCCTGGGCGAAATCCGCCCCCGAGGGCGCCTGGTAAAGCTGCAGCGACATTTCCGGCAGGATGGCCAGCAAATGGTCGAAGATGTCGCCCTGGATGCGCTCGTACTCGACCCAGGCGGTGTTGGCCGCAAAGCAATACAGCTCTATCGGAACCCCTTGCGCATCGGGCTCCATCATGCGCACCAGCAACAGCATGTCCTGGCGAATCTCGCGGTTCTGCTTGACGTAGGCCGTGGCGTAGGCCCGGAATGTGCCGATATTGGTCAGCCGGCGGCGGTTCACGGCCTGCTCGGCGACCGGCCCCAGGGCCCTGTTGCTTTCCTGGATGTCCTGCTCTTTTCCCGCCAGATAATCGCGCAGCAAGGCGAACCGGGAAAGATCCCGCACTTCGTCGTCGGTCAGGAAGCGCACCGACGCGGCGTTGATCCGCAAAGTGCGCTTGATGCGCCGCCCGCCGGATTCGAACATGTGCCGCCAGTTGCGGTAGCTTTCCGAAAACAGCTTGTAGGTGGGAATGGTGGTGACCGTCTTGTCCCAGTTCTGCACCTTGACCGTATGCAGGGCGATGTCGATGACGAAGCCGTCGGCATTGGCCTGCGGCATTTCGATCCAGTCGCCGATGCGCAGCATGTCGTTGGAGGTCATCTGCGTGCTGGCCACCAGGGACAGCAAGGTGTCCTTGAACACCAGCAGCAATACCGCCGACAAAGCGCCCAGGCCCGACAGCATCAAGATGGGCGAGCGGTCTATCAGGGTGGAAAACACCAGAATGGCGCAAACCCCCCAAAGCACGATCTTGCCCAGTTCCAGGTATCCCTTGATGGATCGGGTCTGGCCGCGCGCGGTGGATGAATAGGTGTCCTGCCAGGCCTTGAGCACCCCGGTCAGCGCCATGAACGTAAACACCAGGGCGATGGAGATCAACACGCGCAGCAGTATGCTGGCGTACCTGTCGGCAATCGGCAGCAGGCCGATATTGGTGATGATGACCAGCAACGGCACGGTGTAGCTCAGGCTGCGGAATACCCGGCGCCGGGTCAAGGCCTGCGACCAGTCGGCATGACCCGTGACCGTCAGCATGCGCCGGGCGATCGAGACGAACACCCGGGTGACCAGCCACCCGCTGATCATCACCAGCAAGGCCAGGACGGCCAGGCCCAGCAAAATCTGTGCCCAGACGGCATCGGGCATGTTCCGGCTGAGCCAGCCGTCGCCGAACCAGTCGATCAAGAAATTGGTATTTTCCATGTAATGTTCATTGCGGTTCATTGGCGTAATGCGTGAAACGGGATGCTTCGAGCGCCCGCACGCCGCCGCCCAAAACGTAACCTTACCCTATTCGGACGATCCGCCGCCACGACGCCTGCCCCTGCCCCGCTCCGATCCACGTCCGCCATCACGCGCCGGCACAACCCGCCGACAAAGATGGAGGGCGGCGTCCTTTATAATTCTTCCACTATGTCAAAAAACACCCCTCCCTCCGAACAAAACCAATTCGCCAACAAAGCCCAGGCCTGGTCGGCGCGTTTCTCCGAACCGGTCTCCGATCTGGTCAAGCGCTACACCGCGTCGGTCGGTTTCGACCAGCGCATGGCGCGCGTGGACATCCAGGGCTCGCTGGCGCACGCCGACATGCTGGCCGCCGTGGGCGTCATCAGCCTCGATGACAAAGCCGCCATCGAAGGCGGCATGGCGCAGATCCTCGAGGAAATCGCCACCGGGCAATTCACCTGGTCGCTCGATCTCGAAGACGTCCACCTGAACATCGAAAAACGCCTGGTCGAACTTATCGGCGATGCCGGCAAACGGCTGCATACGGGCCGTTCGCGCAACGACCAGGTCGCCACCGACATACGCCTGTGGCTGCGCGGCGAAATCGACGTCATCATCGAACTGCTGCGCCAACTGCGCCGCGCCCTGGCCCAACTGGCCCTGCAGCACACCGACACCATCCTGCCCGGCTTCACGCACCTGCAGGTCGCCCAGCCTGTCACCTTCGGCCACCACCTGCTGGCCTACGCCGAAATGTTCGGCCGCGACGCCGAACGCCTGGCCGACTGCCGCAAGCGCGTCAACCGCCTGCCGCTGGGCGCCGCCGCCCTGGCCGGCACCTCCTACCCCATCGACCGCGAACGCGTCGCCCAGACCCTGGGGTTCGACGAAGTGTGCCGCAATTCGCTGGACGCCGTGTCGGATCGCGATTTCGCCATCGAGTTCTGCGCCGCCGCCGCGCTCATCATGACGCACTTCTCGCGCTTTTCCGAAGAGCTGGTGCTGTGGATGAGCCCGCGCGTGGGC
Source organism: uncultured Burkholderiaceae bacterium (assembly GCA_937871985.1). The sequence goes on along the minus strand of CALMPB010000024.1, from coordinate 2,880 downwards.
TTCATCGACCTGGCCGACCGCTTCTGCACCGGCAGTTCCATCATGCCGCAAAAAAAGAACCCTGACGTACCGGAACTGGCGCGCGGCAAGACCGGCCGCGTCAACGGCCATCTCATGGCCCTGCTTACGCTCATGAAAGGCCAGCCCCTGGCCTACAACAAAGACAACCAGGAAGACAAGGAAGGGCTGTTCGACTCGGCCGACACTGTGCGCGACACCCTGACCATCTTCGTGGACATGATAGGCGGCATCAAGGTCAAGGCCGAAGCCATGCGCGCCGCCGCGCTGCAAGGCTTCGCCACGGCCACCGACCTGGCCGACTACCTGGTGAAAAAAGGCGTGCCGTTCCGCGACGCGCACGAAACCGTGGCCCACGCGGTGCGCAATTGCGAAGAAAAAGGCTGCGACCTGGCCGACCTTACGCTCGCCGAACTGCAGGCCTTCCATCCCTCCATCGAGCAGGACATATTCGGCGTGCTCACGCTGGAAGGTTCGGTGGCGGCCCGCAAGCACGTAGGCGGCACGGCCCCGGAACGCGTCAAGGCCGAAGCCCGGCGCGTGCTGGACCAGACCGAGGGCGACTGACGCCAAACGACGCCGGGCCGCCCCAAGGGTGGCCCGGTTTAAGGCGGCGGGCTATCGACTACTTGCCGGCCCAAACCGCTTTCAGGGATTGAACCGCTACTTGAAGGCCGCCTGCCCCTCCGGCCGCAGAAACCCGCGCTGCCGGCTCCAGACCGTCGGAAACGCCACATCGTCGGCGGGATACTCGCCAGGCGCCACTTCGGGCGGCCGACGCAGCTTCATGGTGTGCTCGCGGGGATCCCAGAGCACATCCCGGCCCAGATAGCGGATGGACAAGCCCACGCGGGTCTGGGTGGCCGACGCATTGCCCGAGGCGCCATGCACGGTCAGCGGATGGTGGCACAAGACGTCGCCCGGCTGCATGTCCCAGGACAGCACCTTGCCTGCCGAGGGCGTATCGGGCGAGCCGTAATCGGGGCACTCTTCCAGGGCAGGATCCAGAAAACGGGGGTCGTAGTCCGGCGTCACCGCCCGGAACATCTTGTTCCACCGGTGCGAGCCGGCCACGTATTGCACGCCGCTGGTCTTGGCCGACACCGGCGTCAGCGCAATCCATATGGAAATCAGGTCGTTGCCGGCAAACGGCCAGAACGGCAGGTCGTTGTGCCAGGGGGTGGGCGCGGCCGTGCCCGGGGTCTTGATGAACAACTGGTCGTAGTAGAACCGCACGCTTTCGCAACCCATGAGCGTGGCGGCGATCTCGGGCGCGGGCGAAGCCTCGCGAAGCAGGCGGAAGCGCTCGTCGAGATCCGACAAATAGACATTCGAATAGAACCGGCCCTTGCCCTCTTGCAGCTTGGGTTCGCGCACCCTGCCGGCGCCACTGTCCATCATTTCGAGCGATGCGTCGCGCAGCATGTCGCACCAGTTGGAGTCGAGCATGCCTCGCAGGCATACGACGCCGTCGCGCTGGAAATCGGCAATGTCCTGCGCAGTGATGGGATTTGCAGGCGTTTTGTGCAATGCGCCGGATCGACCCAGCTCGCCGTCTTTGTTCATGACCAGTCCTTATAACCTAAACTATCAAATAGTGATAATTTAGATTAATTTTGTTGGGCCTGGCCGTCTACCCGGGAAAACCCTTTGACGTCTTTCAACTCCAAAAAATATTGCCTGGCAACGATTCCTTGCGTATTTCCCCCGCAACGACCATATTTATGGAAAATATCAAAAGGCGAGAAAATCCCGTAACAAAGGGGCCGCGCCGAACCGCGGGGCCGTCAGGACGGATCCGCCCCCTGTTCGAATACGGCAATCGATTCCACGTGGCCGGTGTGCGGAAACATATTGATGGCGCCGGCCGCCTGCATGCGAAAGCCGCCTTCGTTGACCAGGATGCCGGCATCGCGCGCCAGGGTTGCCGGGTTGCACGACACATAGACAATCCGCTTGGGGCGCTCGCTGGGCGCCAGGGAGGCAAGCGCCCGCGCCACAGCCTCGGCGCCCTCGCGCGGTGGGTCGATGAGGATCCGGTCGAAATGCCCCAGGTCGCGCAGCCATTGAACATCGACCTCGAACAGATTCAGCACGGCAAAGCTCGTGCGCTCGCCCAGGCCGTTTTGCCGCGCCGCGTCATGGGCCCGCTCGACCAGCGGCTTGCTGCCTTCAATGCCCACCACGGCGCGGGCGCGCGTGGCCAGCGGCAAGGTGAAGTTGCCCAGACCGCAAAACAGGTCGGCGACGCGGTCGTCGGGCTCGATTTCCAGCAACGACAAGGCGCGGGAAATCAAGGTTCGATTAATGGCCTGGTTGACCTGGGTAAAGTCGGTGGGCCTGTACGGCATGCGCAAGCCGAATTCAGGCAGTTGGTAGGAAAGCGTCTCGGCGTCTTCAGCCAGCAGCGGCCGTACCGTCTCGGGGCCCTTGGCCTGCAGCCACCACGATACTCCGTGTTCCCGGCCGAAGGCCTTGAGCAAATCGACGTCGGCCGGCGTCAAGGGCGCCAAATGCCGCAACAGCAAGGCCGTGGTGGCATCGCCCACCGCGACTTCGATTTGCGGGATGCTGCGCGGATCGGACAAAGCCCCTATGAGCGCGCGCAACGGCACCAGCATGGCGGACACATGCGGCGGCAGCACCAGGCACTCTTGCATGTCGGCCACATAGCTGCCGCGGCGCTCGCGGAACCCCACCAGCGCGGTACCCTTTTTATTGACGTAGCGCACGGACAGGCGGGCGCGGTGGCGGTAGCCCCAGGCGGGCCCATGCAAGGGCGGCAAAATACAGGCGGGCGCCACCTTGCCGATATGCGCCAGCGCATCCTCCAGGGCGCGCTGCTTGATGGCCACCTGGGCG
>CALMPB010000023.1 GCA_937871985.1 uncultured Burkholderiaceae bacterium | reverse complement strand
TACCGCTCGTTGAGCCGGTCTATCACCCCCATCAATTCCCCCCGGTGCTGCCGGGGCGTGGGCCTCTCACTACCGAAGAGTTCCATCTGCGCGTGCGCCACCAATGACGTGCTGATGTCCAGCAAGCACACACCTGCTTTGGCGTACGGGTAGCCAGGCCTGAAGATGCTACGCAGTCCTTTCGACACAGCACGAATGAGCGCCGCCGTGTCATCGGTGCGTTCCAGACGAACGACGGTGCTGCCGGCGTGCTTTGGCCCGTCCCGAAATGGACTCGTGCGAATGAACACCTGCACGGCATCCGTGTAGGAGTGCTGGGCGCGAAGCTTCGCGCCGGCGCGGGTAACGAAAACCGCGACGGCCTGCTGCAGGTCGACCAGCTCCGTCACCGGCCGACCAAAGCTTCGGGAGCACATGATCTGCTGCTTGTCGGCGGGTTCGTCCTCCCAGGCAATGCAGGATTGGCCGGCGAGCTCGCGCACCGTCTTGGCCAGGACGACGCTAAACCGCTCTTGGATCCGTTGGGGCGGCTGCTGAGCCAGCTGCGCGGCGGTGGCAATGCCCATTTCTCGCAACTGCGGGGCCAGCCGGCGGCCCACGCCCCAAACGTCCTCAATGGCGACGTGGCGCATGGCACGAAGTCGGGCCGGATGATCCACGGCGGATAGATCACAAACCCCCTGCAGGCGGGGCACTTTTTTTGCCAGGTGGTTGGCCAGCTTGGCCAGGGTTTTGCTCGGGCCAATGCCGACACAGGTGGGAATGCCCACCCACTGCTTGACCCGGTTGCGAATTTGCGTGCCCAGCTCACGGCCAGGGCTGGGCGTGGCCGTTACGTCCAGGAACGACTCGTCAATGGAGTAGATTTCCTGTTGGGGCGAGAACTGGCCGATGACGTTCATCATCCGGGCCGACAAGTCGCCGTAAAGCGCGAAGTTGGCTGACAGCGCCAGCAGGCCATGGGAGTGCTCTAGGTGCTTGATCTTGAACCAGGGATCCCCCATTTTGATGCCCAGGGCCTTCGCCTCAGCCGTTCGGGCGATGGCGCACCCGTCGTTGTTCGAGAGCACGATCAGGGGCTTGCCTTCCAGGCTCGGGCGCATGACGCGCTCACACGAGCAGTAGAAGCTATTGCCGTCGATCAGCGCAATACGCCGCGGCAATGGCGCCGTAGTGTCCATGTCACCACCCCCCAGACCACCAGCTCCTGGCCGTCCTTAATTTCAATGTTGGGAAAAGTCGGGTTCGCAGCCTCCAGCCGCACGATGCGCCCCTTCCGGTACAGCCGCTTGATAGTGAACTCCCCGTCCAGCACGGCTACAACAATGTGCCGGTGCTGGGGAGCTATCGAGCGGTCAATGACTACGATGTCGCCATCGTCGATGCCGGCATCGCGCATGGATGGGCCGCGCACGCGCATGAAAAACGTGGCGTCCGGTTGGCCAACAAGCAGGTTGGCCAGATCCAGGCGTTGTTCAGCGTGATCCTCTGCCGGGCTTGGGAAGCCGCATTGCAGCGTAATTGGTGCCGTCCAAACATCGGGCGGCAGTCGGCCAAGAGGGATAGGAATGTCCATGAGAAATACTGTTTATAAAAACAGTATTGTACGGCCAGGACAATTCAGGGGAAAAGAGAGGGAAGAGGGTCGTGGATCAGTGCTGCGCCGGGTTGAGCGGGCTACGTTCTCGGGATAGTTAAGAAGGGGGCCGTCACCCAAGACGTTGTACCGGCCTTAACGCCATCCAAGTGCTTGACAAGAATGCGCACAGCTCCAAGCCGCACAACCAGTACGTGGCCACACTCCGTAAACCAGCCACCACGCACGGGCCCACCGCCGTACACCAGCTTCATGCCAGGTCTGATGTCAGTGCGCCGCATAGCTTCTTACCCCCCTTCTTCGGAATCGTTGGATAGCTGCTGGGATTTCCCTTGGAAAAACCGATGCCCAGGTAGCTAGACGCCCCAAACCAGCCCGTATTCGAGTTTTCAAACTACTTGGTTATGCCCAGAAACATGGCCACTCGGCGCTCAATTTCAATCATGGTATCCGGATCCAGTTGGCCAATGGCAGGGCCTAGTCGTTCGCGCTTGACCGTCATAATTTTGTCGATCATGACTTGGGACGGTTTACGCAATCCATTGTCGATAGAGGGTTGAACGCTCACGCGCAATAGAGGCGCCTGAACATTCGTGCTGGTTACAAGTAGCACCGTTATGCTGGAGTGCGAATTAAACTGATCTGCTTGGATAATCAGTGCGGGGCGGGGTTTGCCAAAATCGCCGGGCATGGCGACGGTTACGATGTCGCCGCGCATTACGATTCCTCGCTTTCCCAGCCGTCAATGTCCCGCAAGGCATCATCCATGAACGAGTCCAGGCCCGTATCGCGCTGGTCAGCCTGAGTGGCCAGCAGGCTTTGTCGCCGGCACTCCTCATTGAATCCGGGGCGGCGCGTGTCGGGCACCCAAAGCTGTACGGGGCGTAGGCCTGCCTTTCGTAGAGCATCGCGGTGCTTCTTTACTCGGTCATTGATATGTGTGGCAGTCATCTTGTTAGCTCCAAAATCGTTACATGCAACAGTAGCATTTTCATGCGTTACATGCAACTTTTTGGCGACTTTTTAAGCTCGAAAATAAATATTAAATAATCATAAAATGACTTGATAAATACGTTCAATGAGCGTAGTATTTAGGTTATGCCATAGCGACACGCATCGAATTACAGGTGCCAGACAGCTCACCAAAAGGAACCAAAATGACAGCCCAAGCCATTGAACGAAAAATCCAAGTCTTCGACCTCACGCACTTATCTGTGCGCGAAGCCTTCGATAAGGCATTGGCCGACGCCAAATTTCAGGACGGTGACGTGCTGCATTTGGTCACGGGCGCAACCGCGGTGATGGTTGGGCCGTGGCCAACGCTGGTCAAGGGAATTGCCGATGGCTTTCATCAGTTGCCCAGGTGGCAAAGCTGGGAAACGCTGGAAGGTGGCAAATACGCAGAATCGGCCAAAGAAGCGTGTATCGAAATTTCGCTGCTCGATGAAGGCTCCATGCTTGAGGACGAGCCGGAAAACTACAACGCTTAACTTCGGGACACACAGCCATGCTGCACCCTCGTGCTCACAACACGAAATGGACCGTGCTATTCCTGGCGACCTGCGCGGTGGCCCGCTTTGAAGGGGAGGAAGCGGCACGAACCCTTGCGCTGGAATGCGGTGATGGTACGCCCGTGCGTGTTATCGCCCCGATCTACAGATAATTCCTTGGCATCGAGAACAGGTAATCACCATGAACCAAAACCCGCGATACGTTGTGCTGAACAACCATACGCTCGGCTATATCTATGCAGAGCAGCCAGGCCTTCTGGGCGTGCTGGCCAGCAAACCCCAACTAGGCGGGCATGACCCTATGAATGGGCCGGTCAGTATTGGAGATAGCGATCAAATGAGGGCCGCAACGTTGAATGACTTTGCGTTTTATCGGATTCAGCCTGAAGGCCATATTGTTTGAACCAAGCAATCACGAAGGCGACAGACTTGCTTGATGACATTTATTTGGAGCCAGACCATGACAACCAAAATTTACCGCCAGCCACTGGCTGACTTAATACCTTGCCCATTTTGTGACGGACGAGCCAAAGAATACCGTCGAATCAACGCCAACACGGTGACATGCCAGGACTGCGGTGCGACGCTTCGACAGTCTGAAATGGGCCAAGGTGATGCCGCTGAACGATGGAACCGCCGCGCCGCCCGGCAAGAGCAGCCTATTGCAACGCATACGCCCGCCCCGGCGCCGACTGGAGCGGAAAACTCATTCCGCCTGAAGCCAAATGACGCCACGCGAACCCCCGATAAAGCAACGTGAGCGCACCGCGTGGGCACTATACGCATCAGAAGGCTGGTACGTATTTTGGGATAAGAGGGAAGTTTTCGAGAGGCGCTTTTCGAAAGGCTTAACGCTACTCGGTAAAGCAAGATCGATTGTCGCGTTCGACCGTGTAATGACTGGCCAGTTGAGGCTGAACAAGGAGATGAAATGAAAGACAAGAAGTTCGCCTTTGTGATGGAACCTACTGACGCTGCGGCATACGCAGATCGCATCAAAGCCATCGCAGAACAAGAAACCATCAGCAACGACGACAAACATCGACTGATGGAGCTGGCTTTGGCGGTGAGAATGTTAGGGTGGCGAGTCACAGCGGATCCCAATAAAGCCATTGAACACGACCGGAGCCGGTCTGCTACCCCGCAACCGGCCCAGCCGGTGCGAGTACCAAGCAACAAGGAAATCTGTAGCATGGCCGAGAAGGCCGGCGTGTGGGTGCCCCTCACTGGGGACGAGAAAGAGAAGGCAACAAAAGCTCTGCGTAGACTGATTGAGGCCATGCTGCATCGCTACGGCCAGGCTCCAACGGCACTACCTGCGAAGCCGGTAAAAGCCCTGGACTGGCCAAAGATCAACGAGGCCATCGCCAAACGCTTCCCCGACGACCCAGCGAATGCG
>CALMPB010000022.1 GCA_937871985.1 uncultured Burkholderiaceae bacterium | reverse complement strand
GGTGAAGGGCCAGCCCGCCCCATCCCGAGCCGATGTCGAGAACGCGCTGGCCGGCCCGCAGCAGAAGCTTGGCTGCAATATGCCGCTTCTTCTGATCCTGGGCCTGCTCCAGCGTGTCGTCGGGCGACAGGTAGTAGGCGCAGGAGTATTGGCGGTCGGCGTCGAGGAACAGCTCATACAGCATGTCGGAAAGATCGTAGTGGTGGGCCACGTTGGCGCGGGAGCTAGAAACCGGATTGTGCTGCGCCAGGCGTCGCCCTAGGCGCCGGCCAATCGACCGGGCGCGCTGGACCCAATGTCCCGTGTCCCAGCCGAGATTGGCGAGGCAGAGATCAAGCAGATCGTGGACTCGTCCGCCTTCGACGACGAGTGTGCCGTCCATATAGGCTTCGCCTAGCACCAGGTCGGGATTGAGAAACAGCCCCCGCACCGTGGCGTGATCAGTGATCCGGATTGTGACCGAGGGCTCGCCATGACCGATGTCGCAGGCGCAGCCGTCGGGTGTCATCAAGGTCAACGTGCCTTTGCGGATGACCCGGCGAAGTAGGCTCCGCAGCAAAAACGTGCTTGCGCGGGCTCCGGCACCTTGTCTGGGGGGCTGGCCCGCTTCCGGTTGATAGACGTCCACGGCTGCGACGCCGGTCGGCATCAAGGTGGACGACATCGGCGAGCCTCCAGCTGAACTATGATACTCATGCACGTGACCCACGGCGGCCGGGGCGCGACTGCGGCTGCCGGAAGGCGCCACGCGTTCGTTAACGACGATCTCTTTCATTTCTTGCCTCATGCTCCTGCTTTGTCGGGGGCGGTGCCCCCAAGGACCTGACTGGAGCTTCGATCTGGATTCTGGAGGACGTCGGCAACTGGTCGCCGGACCGCATGGTCCCCGCGATGGCTGCAGCGAACATCGGACTCTGCCAGCCTCGACCGGCCGGCTGCCGATTTAGGCGATCGGAGGGCGGAACAGGCCCGGCGAAGCCGGCTCGCAGGCCGCTTGCGCCACGACGAACGAATAATGTTCAGCCATACCTGGCACTCTTATTTCCGCTGCCATGCTCAGCCCTGCAGGCGCATGACAGACAGATCCACAGCAGCTTTCGCCGCCACATGGGACCGACGGAAAGTCGTGGTTCTGAAGCGCGCTTGTTGAACCGTACCAGCCCGCCGACGCACGGCCGGTGAAGCCTCCGTCAGCCGCGACAAGGTGATTGGAGACGGCGGCTGGCCCTTCGGCCCTGACATGAACCACCGACAACAGCAGGCTCATCAGGAGCAGCACCAGCAGAAACATGTGCCACACCGCTGCCCAATTTGGCTGCGCCGTAACCGCACACACTTTTGCTGGCATTCTGGCCATGGCCGTCCAACTTTCAAATCCTCTTGATAAAGATCACCGGATTCTGACACCGGGCGCTTTGATCTTGATCAAGAAACTCGCATTAAGGCTTGTTGAGATTCAGGATTCCAGTTTTGGCTTGGTTGTGATTCAAGCTTTGGATGGAACGATTCGTGCTGACGGACGCCCAATGGGCGAAGATGGAACCGCATTGTCTGGGTAAGCCAACCGACCCCGGACGAAGTGGGGGTGACAATCGCCGCTTCATCGAAGCCTTGCTTTGGATTGTGCGCACAGGAAGCCCATGGCGTGATCTTCCCGCCGTCTTCGGGAACTGGAACACCGTTTTCAAGCGCTACCGCGATTGGGTCAAAGCCGATGTTTTCATAAAGCTTTTCGAGGCCTGCTCGGATGAACCGGACATGGAATACGCCATGGTCGATGCCACCATCGTCAAGGTCCACCGCCATGGACAGGGCGCAAAAGGGGGACTCAAAGCCAGGCCATAGGCCGCTCCAAGGGCGGCATGACCACCAAAATCCTGGCGCTCACCGATGCACTTGGAAATCTGGTGCGCTTTGTCCTTTTGCCCGGCCAGCGGTTCGATACGGTGGGCGTCGCACCGCTCATTGATGGTGTCTGTTTCGGCGGCTTGATCGCCGACAAAGCCTTCGACAGCAACACCATCATTGCCGATCTGAACGAGCGCGGCGCCAAGATCGTTATTTCACAGCACTCCCGTCGCGCTTCTCCCCTGCCGCTCGACAAGGAACTCTACAAATGGCGCCACCTGATCGAGAACTTCTTCTGCAAACTCAAGGAATTCAAGCGTATCGCCATGCGTGCCGACAAAACCGACCATAGCTTTGCAGCCTTCATCAATCTCGCGGCTGCCGTCATTAACTCACGATGAATCTCAACAAGCCTTAGCCGGAACTGTACGGCAAGGAGGATCTGCGAAACAATAGCGGTCACCGAACCAGGCTCAGGGCATGTGCGACCGGGCCTGCATCGGGCACTTGGATAGAAATTGCTCCATGAGGAGCCCTACGCGGATCCTGATTGGGACCTTCAATCGACCCGGCGCCGAGATCACGACTTTGCCAGAACGGTCCGCCCGGGTGGACAAGCAGTACCTGAAGCCCGTTCGTCGACCTCCGGTACGGCAGGATGCCCGCTTCGCCATCGCTTCAAGCCTCCGTGAGGTAGAACATCAACGCGGATAGGCCGATCTCGATTTGCTTCCGCCGATGATCTGCCTTGCTCCCGACCGGTGCCCGTGATGGCTCCCATGATCGAAGAGCCAATGCTTGGTTACCTCCGAAACGACCACATAGAAAGCTGTGATGGTGACGAGCCCGGCAAGGACCGGCAGCGGCAAAGGTACAAAACCAAACCATCCTGCGAAGGGGGCGTATGGGAGCAGGATAGCGACAATTTGGACGCCCAGCACAAGCGACGCAAGCAGACCGCTCGGGCGGCTGGACCAGAAGGCCTTGTGGGTACGCACTATGAGCAAAATGGAAAGTTGCGTCAGCAGCGATTCGACGAACCACGCGGTCCGGAAAGTGGCGACAGGCGCATGAACGAGAAGCAGAAGGAAAGCGAAAGTCGCGAAGTCGAAAACCGAGCTGACCAGGCCAAAGCTGACCATGAAGCGCCGGACAAAACGCATGTCCCAGCGGCGCGGCCGGCGCAGTTGATCTGCATCGACATTGTCGCCTGCAATGGCGAGCGAGGGGACATCTGAAAGGAAATTGTTGAGCAGAATCTGTTTTGCCAACAGCGGCAGGAACGGCAGGAACAGCGAGGCGACGGCCATGCTGATCATGTTGCCGAAGTTGGCGCTCGTCGTGATGGAGATGTATTTCATCGTGTTGGCGAAGGTTTTGCGACCGTCGTCGACGCCGCGCACCAGGACGCCCAGGTCCCGTTTGAGAAGGATAACATCAGCGGCCTCGCGGGCGACATCGACTGCGGTGTCGACGGAGATGCCTATGTCGGCCTCGTGAAGCGCCGGCGCGTCATTGATGCCGTCGCCCAGGTAGCCGACGACATGGCCGCTGTCGCGCAAGGCCTCAACGATGCGCTCTTTCTGGTTGGGATCGATTTCGACGAATAGGTCTGTCTTTCCCACACTGGCGAAAAGGCCGGCCTTCGTCAGTTTCGACAGGTCTTCACCAGTCATGATCCTGTTGGTGCGAAGGCCAACTGCATCGGCCAGATGCGCGGCGACGTAGCGGTTGTCGCCCGATATGACCTTCACCGCGATGCCCCGATGGGCGAGCGCCGCGAGCGTTTCCCTTACGCCCTCTTTCGGCGGGTCGAGGAAAAGCAGGAAGCCCGCAAAGGTCAGTGCGCTCTCGTCATCCCTGCCGAATTTCGACCGGCCATCAAAACGCCGGATCGCCAGTCCGAGGACGCGATAGCCCTGCGCGCTCCAGCGCCGGAACTTTTCGTCGATCGCCTCACGATGCGTGTCGTCCATGGGTTGCAGCCCATTCGCGTTTTGAACGAAAGCGCATGCTTCGAGGACATTTTGAACCGCCCCCTTGGTGATCAGCAGCTCTTCGGCTTGCCCGATCCGCACCACGACCGAGAGCCGCTTGCGGACAAAGTCGTAGGGAATCTCATCGACCTTTGTGAAACCGGTCGAGGTTCCCTCCCCGCCTTGTGCACTCGCTATTGCTTCGTCCAACGGGTTCTTCAGCCCGGTCTGCAAGGTTGCATTGAGGCGTGCCCAAAGCAGAACCTCGGCCGACGGATTGCCCTCGACGTCGAGCCATCCATCGAGGTGAATGACGCCCTCGGTCAGCGTTCCGGTCTTGTCGGTGCAGAGCAGGTCCATGCTGCCCAGATTCTCGATGGCATCAAGGCGGCGCACGATGACGCCGCTGGCAGCCATCATCCGCGCGCCTCGGGCCAGTGTGACACTGATGATTGCGGGGAGAAGTTCGGGCGTCAAGCCGACGGCGAGCGCCAGTGAAAACAGAAGCGATTCGATCAACGGCCGATCGAGCATCAAATTGGCGAAAAACACCAGAATGACGATCGCGAGCATGATCTCGGTCATCAGGTAGCCGAACAGCCTAATGCCGCGTGCAAACTCGGTTTCGGGAATGCGCCGCTGGAGAGCCTCGGCGATGGACGCGAACTCGGTGTGGGCTCCCGTCGCAACCGCAAGCACCTTCGCCGTGCCGCTGCGGACCGACGTGCCGGTGAACACCACGTTGGCCCGCTGTGCAATACTGGCCTCAGGGGCCGACCGGCCCGGTGCCTTGACCGCGGGAAAAGTCTCGCCGGTTAGTACAGCTTCACTAACGTTGAAATCCCGCGCTTCCAAAATGATGCCGTCGACCGGAATGAGGTTGCCAGCCGAAAGGCTGACCACGTCGCCAGGCACGATGTCTTCGGCATCAACCGAAGACTCGCTACCGTCACGCAACAAAATGGCCTTACGGGAAATGCGCTGCTTCAACGCCTCCATCGCCTTTGAGGCGCCGAACTCCTGGGTGAAGCTGAGGACGCAGCTTGCCAGCACGATCGCGCCGATGATCGCGGCCTCGTTACCCTCGCCGACGAACGCCGACACCATGGCTGCGAAGATGAGGATCAGGACCAGCGGGCTGCGGAACTGCCGGACAAAGACCGCCAGAGCCGACGTGCCGGAACGCGACACCAAGGTGTTTCGGCCAAGTTTCGCAAGCCGCGATGCCGCGTCGGCGCTTGCTAGCCCAGAGGCGGAAGTCTCCAGCCTTTGCAGGAGTTCGTCGGCCTCGACGGACCAATAGGCATCGTTGGCGACGCCTGGCGAACTTGGGACAGATTGCATCTCATCTCCTTTGCCTACCAGCCGGTCCCGCGGTTTGGATTGATCGATTTCGCCAGGAGTGGAGACCATCCGAAGCAGGCGCGATGGACGCGGATACGCGAAGTGATGAACCAACCCGGCAAAGATGCCTGGCGAGCAGGTCCGCCGGCCTCGGGCTCTGTCGCCTCCTGGGCAACCTGAAGGTGGAGGGGCGGAAGCGCAGGTACCTGTCGATCAACTCGGTTCCGAGGAGAAAAACCGTGGCTGAAGCTGCCACCAAACTGCCGGCTAAAATAGAGAAGAGCACCACGCAGTCGCCGGCCGGCAACGGCCTGCTCCGT
>CALMPB010000021.1 GCA_937871985.1 uncultured Burkholderiaceae bacterium | reverse complement strand
CCTTCACGAGTTCATGAAGGGCTTTGTCCGGCGAAACCGGACCCTTGTACAGCGGTCCACACGGTGTCTCCGCTAGCTTGGCGGAAATCGCTAGGAGGTCGTCATCATCACCCTTTTCATAGGCATAAGCGGCCAGCCAGAATTCGGTCTGCTTGACGAACTCATTGATGATGCCCACGACGCTCCGGTTCGCAGTCTTTGCGTACTGGACCTTGTCCATCCGCCAGATTTCCTGAGCGACGAATTCGCTTGGGACTCCGTGCTCCTTCAGAACCAGCGCCAAATGTGCCGGGAACCGTCGAGCAAGCGTGGCCGCTGGGGCTAGCGGCATAAGCACGGGAAGCAGCGTGCGCTCAGAAACCAGCAAAGCGACTTGCGGCTTCCAGAACAGCACCGTGGCATACCAATTGCCCAGCGCGGTGTCGCTTTGTCCGGGCTCAGCGATCTCGGGTTTGATCCGATCTAGCAGTTTCTTGGTGCAGAGGAGGTGAAACATGGCGGCTTAGGATAGTGCTCGCTGTCAAGCGCGTCCACTGACGCTACCGGCCAGGCCGCTGGAATGGTTGGAATTGAAGGGACCGACCAGGTCAAGACATTCAACATCGTGAATATGAGCGTCAGCTTTTGCTGAAATCCGTCATTCGGGTCGCTTACACCCTCCGGTCATTTTGTCACACAAGCGGCGTGCGGGAATCGAACGGTCTTGGCCGCCTCAATCGCAGAGGTCGAAGTAGGCTGGCGCCCCGTTCCAAGGCGAGAACAGGGTGCTACCCGTCCAGTAGCTGACTTCGCCGTTGCGAACGGATCGCTTTGCACGAAAGACCGTTTCCGCCGTAAGTCGATCAAGGCAGGCGGGACCAATGTCGGGAACTTCCAGACCCCTCTGGCCATAGCCATCGTCCGATATCGTTCGAGCGGGTATGGCCATCAGAAGCGCCGCGTGCTTAGTCTGCTTCAGCACGATCGCGAATTGGTTCATGATTGCCGAGTAGCCTGTATTCGCTTGAACGATGCGGGGATCGTTCGCTGCTAGGTCCTGGATCAAACGTGAGACCGTTTCGGGCGAGATCAGCTTAGATTTGTCGCGGATGATCCCGTCGCTCGCGTTCCGGCACCAGTCCCGCACATGCTCGGACGTCGCGAGCGTCATCGGGATCTTGGTTCTGCTGGCGAATTTTCGCGCTGACGGCAGATAGTCGGAGGTCGTGACGAAGATGCTTCTCTGCGCGGCCTCTACATCAGCGACACCGTGAAGTGCCGCTACGGCGGAGAGGTCGATCTTATTCTTTGGCGCGTAGTGCTTGGCCTGGACGAGGGTTAATATGTCGCCAAGCGGATCACGCTGCAGGATCCGAATGTCGACGCCACCGTCGTTAGTGCCTGGGCCGAGTTCACAGGCGAACCCCTGGCTCTGGAAGATCCTGAAGAGAAGTATCTCATACTCTCTCCATGTCAGGCGCTCGAGATCAGCCGGACGCTTCGCGAAATGAGAGTACAGCTCCTCGTAAACGTCTGCCACGTCCTGCTGGACGAGGCTGCAGACCCACTGCCAGTTCGCCTGGTCGAGGAACGGCTGGAGCAGCGGGCTTTCGTCCGCGGGATATATGTGTGCGCTGACAGCGTCGTTTCGCTCATACCAGAAGCCATGGCGCTCGAGCAGCTCGTGGAATTCGACGTCGAGGCCATCGAATTCGCCGTCGAGCGCTCGGCCTAGGTCGCCGTCGAAGTGGAGGATCGTGACGACGGGCGTGTTTCCGGGTTCTCCGTCGATCCGTTCCGCGTAGGACTGGAAGCCGCAGTCAAACCAGAGTTCGTGCCGGGAGGCCCACTCTTGGACCGAGCGCTGGAGATTTGCGACCACGGCGTCGAGCTCCCCGTCGGACGGTAGTCGCGGCACACCGGTATTTTCGGCTTGCCTGGGCTTCATAGATCACATCGCTTGTTGGAAGTGGACGACATGCTACTTCTTTGAGAAGTCGATCTGTAGCTTTTCCCGGTACACCCCGATACGCTTGCTCGCCCGATCCACGATGTCCTCGTAAAGGAGGGTTTCGGCGTACAGCTCGCCCAGCATGCGTCCGGTGTCCGGATCTTCTAGAGCGCTAGTGTGGAAGAAGCTGCGACCGGACGCGAACTTCTTCCAGCCGATCATTCCCAGCGGATCGAGCGTATCTCCGACCAGATAGCCGTAGAACTTCTTGAGCCGTCCGTTCGACTTCGCTGCAAGTAGGTGCGCGTAGCGCGACAGGTCGCCGATGTGCTCGTCTAATGGAACGCCCGGCGCCTTGAATTCTATGATGATAGCCGAGCCCTCCTCTCCGAAGATCGCGATGTCGGGCCGCTTGGCGGAATGATCCTTGGTCCGGCGGCGCAGGGTTTCCGCTAGCTCGGTGTCGATGGTCGGATCGAACAGCTTCTCTCCGTCGTCCCATTCGATCTGGGAGAGCGGTTTATCGGACGCGATGTATTCGTAATATTGATACTCTTCGCTCAGGAGCCAGATGTCGTGGTCGGTCGTCTCACGGCTGTCCTTTCGCATCGGGAAGAAGATGCTGTGGATGATCTGCTCGTCCTTGCGACGCTGGCCATCTTCGACGGCCTGCACGGCGAGGCCCCGTCCGCAGGCGAGCTTTAGGACTTCGACGATCGCTGCCCGACGGACGACGAGCTGGGAGAGGTTCGCCATGTCGTACGTCTTGAGGTACGAAGTATACTTCCACGACAGCTCGTTAATCTTGTGGCGGAAGTCGGCGGTGTGCGGCTCAGCTGCCTCGATCTCCGCGCGCAGGTCGAAGATCTCGGCGGTGTCGGCGACGATGCGTTCCTGGTACTTCTTCAGCACGCGCTCGGCGACGGACTTTGCAGTGTCGCCGTAGATGACCCGCGTGTCGGTGTCGGTAAGCATCGCCTGGATCACGCCGAACTTGTCAGCTACGTCCCTGATGACGTCGTCCTTGCTCCAGCCGGAGGGGGTGACCATCTCCGCAATGATAGGATCTATTTGTTCGTAGATGTCGGCGAATGCGACGGTCGCGTCGGTGAAGAGGTCGCAGACCGGCAGTTCGTCAGGAATCTCGTGGAATCCGTCGCGCTGCTCGTTGACGCGCCGGTCGAGGAGGTCGGCCTCGATCAGCACGATGTGGTGGAAGCCTTCGACCGGGCGGTTCTGCTCGGCAACCGTCTTCAGGTATCTCTTGGTTATGTCGAGCACCGGCGAGGATCTGGCGCAGAACGAGATCGCGTTGCGAGGAAGGTCGTAGGTCTGGGCGTCAAGCCGGTAGTGCGAGAGGGTGAAGGTCTGCGTCGTCCCCAACAGGTCGCCGGACTTGGGATCGCGTTCGGCGACCTCGGTCGACCTGACCACTGTCACTTCCGGCAGATCCGCCGCTGTCAGGCTGCTCCGTTCGACGCCACCATTGGAATGTCGGGTCTCAAACGCGATGACGAAGTCACCCAACTGCGACTTGAGGCTCACAAGGCGCTGCAGGAACGCGATCAGCATGTTGCGGCGCATGTTCGCCGCCGAGAAGACGTCGGACAAGGCTTCGGTCCTGAAGAGCTTTGCCCGCGTCGCGTCCCTGAGTCCCTCGAGCCTGATCGCGGTGCCTATCTGTCGTTCGTCGCCGTTGGTGCTGATGAAGTCGGCGACGTCGATCTTCTTGCGTGCAGCGTCGGGCACGAGTGTGCGGGTGGCGACCCCCGTCTCGTTGCGAAACGTGCTCTGCACCCCCACGCGCTCGAAGTGGTGAAAGTACTGAATGCGGCCCGAACCCTTGCACTTGCCGATCCCGGCGATGGCGAGGTCATCCTTGTACGAAGTGTCCTTGGTCACGAAGGCGTCGGCCTGGTCGTTACCGAAGCCGCAGCCATTGTCTTTGCAGGTGATCGATATGTCTGTGCCATCGGCAAGCAGACCAGACGAAGTGATGTCGGCCTCGATCGAGACCGCAAGACTCCGCGCCCCTGGATCGGTGTGCTGCCGGATCAGGAAGGCGTCGATCGAGTTCGAGATGAGTTCTTCGAGGACAACGTATCTGTCCGAACTTATCTTGGTGTTTTTCAGACTTCCACGAATATCGAGCGTCATTTTGAATCCGTCGGAAGGCTTACTTTAATGAGGCAGTCTTGCGGGCGCGGATGGCCCGAAGTCAAGTGTCTTGGGGAGCCGGGGCGGCTCCCAAGTTCGGTCTCATAGATCAGTCGCGGGTTCTGCTAAGGGAGCCTTATGCCGGGGAATCCCGATCAGCGGCCGGGGAAGATCTTGTTCTGATGGTCCACCGGGTCCGCGTTGGGGGCGACGATCACTATCGGTCATTCGACCTAACAGTCGACAACCCTGAAAGCTGTCATCCGGATGCTCAGGTCTGCGTAGGCGCGCAGCAATCGATGACCATCCAGCCGCGCCCGGTGAGAATGTCGAGTTCTCCCGCGGCAAAGACATCCTTGCGCATCGCTAGGCACAGGAGATGGGTGGGGCGCGTCATCGCGACATAGTGCAGTCGCAGCCTACCGAGCATTCGCGAACCTTCGGTGACCACGTTGCCTCGGCCATTCAGGCGCGACCCGCCCGCCTTAGCACCGAGGAGCCAGGGTTTGAGCTCGCTCAGGTGATGCGCGAAGTAGAAGCTGTCAAGCACCAGTGTCGCAGTGTGGGACTCGCCCTTCACCGAATGGATGGATCCCAGCCGGACGTGGACCTGCGGAGCGCCCTCGGGATAGGCGAACAGATTGTCGGTTCGCGCGATAGCCGCAGCCCCGGCGTGGAGCGCGGGTTTGCCTTCCGGCCATGCGAGGAATGCTGCCGCATTGCCGAGCGCCTCGGCGCCGCTCAGCTGAAAGACGATCGTCTCCGAGTGCAAACGTACTGCCGCCTGCCAATCGGCTTCCGCGATCTCGCCGCGGCTCGCGAGTATGCGCTCAACCAGGGCGAGATATGCGGGGTAAGCCTCGGTGCCGGTGAGGAGATCGACTACGCGGCGATGCGGCGACTTGCGCGCCATGCGCCCGTGCGTCCCGCCGGCCAGTTCGCTCGCTGCGAGCAGCGCCGATGCCGCCGCATTAACCAACTTGTCGCTGTTGCCGCTGCCTGCCATCTCGAACCGCGCGCGTGCCAGATATTGCCTGAAGCTGGCTGGCGCCGCTTCCTTGCGCGCGCAGGCCGGATCATAGGTCGGGGCGTAATGGCCCATCGCGTGCGGCACCCGACCAGCTTCGTCGAGATCGTGCACTCCCGCCACCGCGGTGAATACGCCGCGTTCGAGCACATGGGCGTCGAAGGTCGCGAGCAGATGCGCGCCATAGCGGGGCAGCACCGACTGCACGCTGGCGTCGTCGAACAGGAACAGCGTGGGCGACTGGTGCGCGACGCCGTGCTCGGGTGGCGGCCCCGCACCGACCAGGTCCTGGGGCGCGACTCCGAGCGCCTTCACTTCATCGGCGAGCGGCTGCGCGAAACGGTAGCTGCGTGGTATCGCCTGGACCTC
>CALMPB010000020.1 GCA_937871985.1 uncultured Burkholderiaceae bacterium | reverse complement strand
AATCGTGCCCACGTTTACGTGCGGTTTGGTCCGCTCAAACTTACCTTTTGCCATGATTTATCCCATCGATATTTTCAAGGAAACAAAAAATTCACCCGCCCACAAAAAAGTATGTGGGCGGAAACCTGTATTACTTTACTTGCCGCGCGCGCTGATAACCTCATCAGCAACGTTCTTCGGAGCTTCGGCGTAGTGCTTGAACTCCATGGTGTAGGTTGCGCGACCTTGCGTTTGCGAACGCAGGCTGGTCGCATAACCGAACATCTCCGCCAAGGGTACTTCGGCCTTGATCGTCTTGCCGCCGCCAGGGATGTCGTCCATGCCCTGAACCATGCCGCGACGAGAGGACAAATCGCCCATGACCGTGCCGGCGTAATCCTCGGGCGTTTCGACTTCGACAGCCATCATGGGCTCGAGCAGCACGGGGCTGGCCTTGCGCATACCGTCCTTGAACGCCATGGAGGCAGCCATGCGGAACGCGTTTTCGTTGGAGTCCACGTCGTGGTACGAACCGAAGAACAGCGTAACCTTCACGTCGACCACCGGATAGCCGGCCACCACGCCCGCAGGCAGGGTGTCTTGAATACCTTTGTCGACGGCCGGGATGTATTCACGAGGAACCACACCGCCCTTGATGGCGTCCACGAACTCGTATCCACCGCCGGGAGGCAGAGGCTCGAGCTTGAGCACGACGTGACCGTACTGACCGCGGCCGCCCGATTGCTTGACGAACTTGCCTTCGATTTCGTCGCAAGTCTTGCGAATGGTTTCGCGATAGGCAACCTGAGGCTTGCCGACGTTGGCTTCAACGCCGAATTCGCGCTTCATGCGGTCGACCAGCACTTCAAGGTGAAGCTCGCCCATACCCGAGATAATGGTCTGGCCGGACTCTTCGTCGCTGCGCACGCGGAAGGAAGGATCTTCCTGAGCCAGGCGTTGCAGGGCGATACCCATTTTTTCCTGGTCGGCCTTGGTCTTGGGTTCGACAGCCTGCGAAATGACGGGCTCGGGGAACTCCATGCGTTCGAGCAGAATGTGCTGACCGACGTCGCACAGGGTCTCGCCGGTGGTCACATCTTTCAGGCCCACAACAGCGGCGATGTCGCCAGCCAGAATTTCCTTGATTTCAGCGCGGTTGTTCGCGTGCATCTGCAGAATACGGCCAATACGCTCTTTCTTGCCCTTGATGGGGTTGTAAACCGTTTCACCGGAATTCAGCACGCCCGAGTACACACGAACGAAGGTCAACTGACCGACGAACGGATCGCTCATCAGCTTGAAAGCCAGTGCCGAGAACTTGGCGTTGTCGTCAGCCGGCAGGCTGATGGCATTGCCGTCGTCGTCGACGCCTTCGACCGGAGGAATGTCCACGGGCGAAGGCAGGTAGTCGATGACCGCGTCCAGCATGCGCTGCACGCCCTTGTTCTTGAACGCCGTGCCGCACAGCATGGGCTGGATTTCGCCAGCAATGGTGCGGGTGCGCAGACCCAGGTTGATCTCGGCTTCGGTGAGCTCACCGGTTTCGAGATACTTGTTCATGAGTTCTTCGTTGGCTTCGGCGGCCGATTCGATCAGCTTTTCACGCCATTCGTTGGCGGAATCCACCAGCTCGGCGGGAATCTCGCCGTATTCGAACTTCATGCCCTGGGTAGCTTCGTCCCAGATGATGGACTTCATCTTGATGAGGTCGACCACGCCCTTGAAGGTATCTTCAGCGCCGATCGGGATGACGATGGGCACAGGATTGGCCTTCAGACGCATTTTGAGCTGATCGTGAACCTTGAAGAAATTGGCGCCGGTGCGATCCATCTTGTTGACGAACGCCAAACGGGGCACGCCGTACTTGTTGGCTTGACGCCATACGGTTTCCGACTGGGGCTGAACGCCGCCCACAGCGCAGTACACCATGCACGCGCCGTCGAGCACACGCATCGAACGCTCTACCTCGATGGTAAAGTCGACGTGTCCCGGGGTGTCGATGATGTTGATGCGGTGTTCAGGGTAGTTGCCGCCCATGCCGCTCCAGAATGCCGTCGTGGCAGCCGAGGTAATGGTGATACCACGTTCTTGCTCTTGTTCCATCCAGTCCATGGTGGCTGCGCCATCGTGAACTTCGCCAATTTTGTGGCTGACGCCGGTGTAGAACAGGATGCGCTCGGTCGTCGTGGTTTTGCCAGCGTCGATGTGAGCGGAGATACCAATATTGCGATAACGCGAAATTGGGGTTTTACGGGCCATGATTGTGTCCTTAGATTACCAACGGAAATGACTGAATGCTTTGTTGGCTTCAGCCATTTTGTGCGTGTCTTCACGCTTTTTCATCGCACCGCCGCGACCTTCGGCCGCATCGAGCAATTCGCCAGCCAGGCGCAAATCCATGGACTTTTCACCGCGTTTCTTGGCTGCTTCGCGCAACCAGCGCATTGCCAGGGCCAGGCGGCGCACAGGGCGCACTTCAACCGGCACTTGGTAATTCGCACCGCCAACACGGCGGCTCTTGACTTCAACGACGGGCTTGATGTTGTTGATCGCAGTGTTGAACACTTCGAGAGGCTCTTTGCCAGTTTTAGCCTGAATCTGATCCAGCGCGCCGTAGATAATACGTTCGGCGACAGCTTTTTTACCAGACAACATAACAACGTTCATGAATTTGGCGAGATCCACGCTGCCAAATTTGGGATCGGGGAGAATTTCACGCTTGGGAACTTCGCGACGACGAGGCATTTTTAACTTCCTTGTGACAGTTCAGTTGAACCGTGTTTTCACGGTCTCGGCCATCAAAAATGAAGGCCACTTACATGCTATGGGCCCATGCCCACGGCTGCACTGATACGACTAGCCGAGCTAGCCAGACAAATAACTTAGGCTTTTTTCGGGCGTTTCGCGCCGTACTTGGAACGCGCCTGCTTGCGGTCTTTCACGCCTTGCAGGTCGAGCGAACCGCGAACGATGTGATAACGCACACCAGGCAAGTCCTTGACACGGCCGCCGCGCACGAGAACCACCGAGTGCTCTTGCAGGTTGTGGCCTTCACCGCCGATGTACGAAATGACTTCGAAACCGTTGGTAAGACGAACCTTGGCGACTTTACGCAAAGCCGAGTTAGGTTTTTTGGGAGTGGTGGTGTACACGCGAGTGCACACACCGCGGCGCTGCGGGCAGTTTTCGAGCGCGGGGCTCTTGCTGTTGGCGCGGCTGACTTCGCGCGGTTTACGCACGAGTTGACTAATGGTTGGCATGACCTTTACGCATCCTTTTACCTGTATGCAAAATTTGCATACTGATTTACGTATTTGAATGAAACACCCGGGCCAATCCAGACTGGCTCGAACTGGCCGGTTGCCCCGCCACGCGTATTCGAGGGTTTGGCATCCAGGAATAAAGGCGGCAAAAACAACTTGGGCGGTTTACGCAAAAACCGCCCAGTCCAGTAAACAAATACGTAAAGAGCGGGTCTTGCAATAAAACTACGGCTAACCCAAAACATTTCGGCAATTAAATATTTTGGTTAGCTTGCCATCGTACCATGGGAAAACCTTGAAGGTCAATGAGACCGCCAATATCGGCTAC
>CALMPB010000019.1 GCA_937871985.1 uncultured Burkholderiaceae bacterium | reverse complement strand
TGCGGCAGTGTGTTGTAAGGCTTTCGAGCGGAGAGGCTTTGCCACCTTGCAATACCATGCGTTCATCCCTATCCCAAAGTTGGATCCTGAGTGATGAGTGGAGGTATCAGTGGGGGCATTGGTGGAACTGTAATGCGATAAAGTTCGCTAAGCAAGAAATCGCCATATATTGGCGTTTCTGCTTTGGGCTTCCCAGAAATCGAATGTATTCGCCTTACGCAACAGACCCACGCCGCAAACCAATCATACAGACACTCCTTCAAGGTATTGGGCGGATCATGGCACTATCCCCGTTTGCGACAGCTCAGTTCTGGTTGGCTATCTGGTCAGGGTTGTTTGTGATAGATCACGATGACAGGCTCAGCTTCAGGTGGGCAGCGGGCAAGAAGGATGAAGCCGACACTGCTTGACTGTCCCGGCGAGTTCCATTGGCGGGAGGCCACTTGTGGGGCCCTATGTTTGTTGCCGCTGACCCCTGCATAGGCAGCAATCGGCCATGAGCAGCCGTCGATCACAGTCCGTTTACGAACGGTTCGCTCAGACCGCATCCCGCCGGAGTCGTTTCCGGTTCGTTGCAACCCAGGGCGAAGCCCTAGGCAACCATGACGTCAGGGTACGAACCGATGCGTGGCAAATTGATGGCGTTGAAGTAGCTAAATAATATAAGCCGAGAATGGCGCTCGGCTCATTGCGGCCATATCTAGCACGCTAGGATGATGTCGAAATCACGTTCGCTCGCACGACCGGCATTGTATTCCCTCCTCCCAGCACCGCCCTATAGGCTGCTAAAATTCGGTCAAAACAAGGGAGAGGGCCGTGGAATGGTATGAGATAAGCGGATTCGCTGATCGTATTTCTGATATAGAACAGTTTTTGGTAGAAATCGCCGCGAACGAGGAACGCATATCATTAAATGGCTTCCGGTTTGCCCTGTTGTTGCCCTCCTACGGGCCAGCCTCAAAGGCGCTGGAGACGTTCCATCAGGACTTTTCTAGCCTCCGCAGACTCATGGCGCGAATGGATCAAGGCTTCTTCGCGGAACTAGAGACACTTGAGTCAGGTGGCACACTTATCGAAGGGCTCGCCCTAATAAATCTGCAACTGCGGATGGCTAAGGCTAGGACGGCCTCCGCAACCGGTTTTTCCGTAGCAACACGTGTTGTGCGTTTTATCCCATACTTGTCTGGCTTCGTTGCCGCCAAGCCTCTATTTGGTGAGACGGAAATTTCACTGCAGCGAACGATCATCAACGTAGGTCACTTGCACACAACGGTAAGCATGTTCTCGGAGTATGTTGGCAATCGTCGGATTGGAGATGATGAGGTATTTAAGCCATCCAACATAAGTGTAGACCGCGTCGTAAGGTTGATCGACCGAGCGCTAGATGAAGTCGACTCGATAACATCACTGCCCGAGAATGAGATCGACCGGCTTAAGAGTTATCTTGTCGAGGCCAAGAAGGAAGCTCTGTCTTCGAAACCATCGTGGTCCAAGATCGTCGGTGCTCTCGTCATCGTGGCAGCGGTGACTAGCGGCCTCGCTGACGCTCCGAGCGCGGCCAGAACCATAAAGGAGGCACTCGAGTATGTACTTGGAACCTCTGTTCTCAAGCCGCTTCAGCGGATGCTGCCCGAACCGACACAAACCGAAGCCCCATCCCCGAGTCCAGCCCCGAACAGCATAGCCTGATCCTTTCTCTCGAGCCGGCACTCAGTCGCAGAAATCGTCGAAGAACTACTTTCCGTCGTCAAATCAGAGTGTAGTGAATGGCTGCAATGGGTCGGTTTGAGCTGTAGGCGAGCCCTCAATCCGCTAAAAAGCAGATAATTCCTCGTCTGTGGAATTGCTCATATTCAGAGCCGATTCGGCGCTTTTTGGCTTGATTAAACTGAGGTATCTTGAAGGTTTCCAGCGAGCGATGTAAGCTGATTCGCATTTACCCGATTAGTAATTGCGACGAGGTCGTCGTCTAAACTCGGTCGGGTGTCAAAGGGATCCTGAAATGGCAGAAAAAGCAGCCGCTATCTTCAAGACAAAACTGCTTCGTCCGGCGAGCCCCGGCAAGGGCGACTCATGGGCGTTGTTTCTTGTCTTGCCAAAAAACGTCAGTGATAATTTACCTAGGCGCGGCAGAACGTCGGTGGAAGGAACCGTTAATGGTTTTCCTTTTCAGGCTACGCTTGAACCGGATGGTCAGCTTAGTCACTGGCTAAAGGTGGGAGCGGAGCTTCAACAGGCTGCGGCTGTGTCGCCGGGACAAACGGTTACCGTTCAAGTTGCTCCGGCCAATCCGGAACCGGAACCGAAACTGCCCGACGATTTGCGGAAAGCGCTCGCCAAGCTTCCGGCAGCCAAGGCTACTTGGGAAGATACGACGACACTTGCACGCCTAGATTGGATTCACTGGATTGAGTCAGCAAAGCAGGCCAAGACTCGAAAAAGCCGGGTTGATGGTGCCTGCGATATGCTGGCTGCGGGCAAGAAGCGTGTTTGCTGTTTCGACCAATCGGGTTATTACAGCAAGAGTTTCAGCGCGCCTAAGGCGGAAGATTAGCGGTATTGCACGCGCATCAGTGGCAAAAAGTATTGCATCGAATTCTGGCAGAGCTTCTATGTTCAAGCGTTACCTGAGTAGATGCTTTGGGCTGATTTGAGGCGTAGGGTAATAGATCGCAATCAGCCTCAAGCGCCTGTTGATCTGCTTGCCGAGTGCGCAAATGGAGGCAAACGATGGCACGAGTTCGCGTTGATGGTTTCACCATTTCGCTCGATGGGTACGGAGCGGGCCCTAATCAAGACATTAATAATCCGCTTGGCGTTGGCGGAACAGAGTTGCATCAGTGGCTATTCCCAACACAAACATTTCAGAAGGTTTTGTTCGGAAAGGACGGCGGCACAAGCGGGATTGACGATGATTTCGCTTCGCGCGGCTTTCAGAATGTCGGAGCCTGGATACTTGGGCGAAATATGTTCGGTCCCATCCGCGGGAACTGGCCGGACGACAACTGGAAAGGCTGGTGGGGAGATAATCCGCCCTATCATGTTCCAACCTTTATCTTGACCCATCATGCCCGGGCCCCCATCGAGATGGAAGGCGGCACGACGTTCCACTTTATAACAGGCGGTATTCACGAAGCACTGCACCGTGCACGCGAAGCCGCCGCCGGAATGGACGTGCGGATCGGCGGCGGGCCGGGCACCATACGGCAATATCTTCGCGAGGGCCTCATTGACGAACTGCACATAGCGATTGCGCCGGCCCTGCTCGGACTGGGAGAGCCGCTGTTCGAAGGGCTTGATCTGCGGGCCTTGAAGTACGAATGCATCGAATTCGTGGCGTCTGAGAAGGCCACACATGTTGTTCTACAACGCCAAGATCTTGGCTCAGGAGTTACGAAATGAGCAAGATCAAGACTCATTCGTTTGATGTATCCAATTACCTGAGCGACGAGGCTGATAGAGGAAAGATCGATGACTGCTCAATACCGCCTAGGCTCCGAATTTCGCCACTAATCGCAATCATGAGGCCGTGGCGTGCCTGTGCCGGCAAGCGAAGTTGGAGCAAGCCAT
>CALMPB010000018.1 GCA_937871985.1 uncultured Burkholderiaceae bacterium | reverse complement strand
GTGGACACTATCGAGGACAACGCACGCGCTCAATATGTGTTCGCCGGGCGCTTACCTTTTACCGGGGCTGCGGGAGCGAGTGCCGGTTTCAAACAAAAAGCCGCCCTGCGTTGCAGTAGCGGCTTTTTCAATCTGGTGCCCGGGGCCGGAATCGAACCGGCACGCCTTGCGGCGGGGGATTTTGAGTTGGCGTGCGAAGGTGTTCGTCTAGGTAAGTGAGGCGAAAGTGAGTGTAGGTTGATGTAGGTAAAAGTATTTTCTTTTCAGCTGGTTAGCGTAATTTGGTGAAATTAGCGAAAACAGATTTATGTACCTGTACTGTACCGAAGAAAGTGTACTTCGGTACAGGGAAATCCGGGCCTATCTCTCCATCACTATTGACGCCGCCTCACGCGATGACTGGAAAACCGAGGGGCAATCCGATGACCGCCGCTCCCATCACCAAGGTAGATGCCTGGAACTACTTTCCATTAGCTACTCAACCCAGATCACCCGGTCAAGCCCAAGCCGGCGTCCGACCTCTGAGATCATCTCACGCGCACCCGTATTTGTGGTTCTACCCGTTTCAACAAGAACTGCGGCATACGGACTCCCTGACTCCAATCTGTGCGCTCTTTCGAAAACCGAGATCACTATTGACTTCCAGTCTCGACTATGCCCCCAGCAAATAACCTTCCCATCCGTCAATAAACGTCCGTGAGGTTTTTCGTAAGTGCTCTTAACCGGTGGCTTGTCGTAGTCGAGTCCCGCTGCCAATAAAATATTCTCCGCACCATTCTCCAGGCGAGTACGCATATATGGCTTGAGCAAGGAGTCCTTGATGTAAACCCGAACCTTTCGGGCGTCCATGAAATACGCCAAGACGCCCCCGATGTCCTTGTCCTTAGACCAGTTTTCATACCAAGTCGCGCGATCAATGTCGGATAGCCCCGGCCAGCCTAATTCATCAGCCTTGTCCCATATTTTTTTCCGGATATTGTCCCGAACATCCTTGGCTACGGCCATGCTCATTGAACCGCTCCCGGAGAAGGTGGGAAGGGGAAGTTGAACTCAGGCAACTCCAATTTCGCATCCCCCTCCCGATTGAACAGATCCGCTTGATCAAGCAACCACTCGAACATGAAATGGCCGGCACCATGATCTGAGAATTGGACAATGCGCTCGACGAGATCGAGGCGCTCGACATCACCCGATATGGACTTTTGGAGGTCGATAACCTCGGAAATTCGACGCAGGTCACTCACAAAGTCCAACACAACCACTTTGTCCTTGTTCGGCGCCAAGCGTAGCCCGCGGCCTAGTTGCTGTACGAATATGCGGCGGCTATGGGTCACTCGCATGAACGCGAGCATATCCACATCGGGAACATCGACTCCTTCATTGAAGATGTCCACCGTCGTCACCGCGTTGATTGTTCCTCTACGCAACCCGGCCATTGTTTTCTCTCGATCACGTGGGGCCATCTCGCCTGTGATGTGGG
Source organism: uncultured Burkholderiaceae bacterium (assembly GCA_937871985.1). Next base: position 10,030 of record CALMPB010000018.1, on the reverse strand, counting down.
CCGACCGGAAACCATAGAGCTTGAGCATGGCCGAGAAGGCTCTCGCATGCTCGACACCCGCGCAAAACACAATCAGGCTGCGACGGGATTCCTTCTTGAAGGTATCCGCGATAACCCTCGCCGCCTCTTCGTCACGAGTCGGGATGAGAAGGCGAGTATTAAGTTCTTTAATCGAATACTCATTCCTTGATTGCTTCCTGACAAACTCCCAATCTATGTTGTCGGCAAGCAGGCGATAGTCTGCTTCGCAAAGGAACCCTCTACGCAATCCCTCGTCGATACCGATTTTGGCTACAGGCTGTCCAAGGATGGTGTCAATGTCGAAATGGTCGCCTCGCCACGGTGTGGCGGTGGCTCCGCCAACCATTGGCGCTCCCAGTTCATCGATGACACTACGAAAACTCTCCGATCCGATGTGGTGTGCTTCGTCAATCCAAACCAATCCAAACTCGGGTAGATTGCCGAGTCGCGGCAAAACGCTCTGAACCGTGGCGAACGTGATGCCGTCCCAGAAAGTAGGTTGCTCCCCGCCAATCAGTAGATGAGTGGGGATGCTCTTGGGTAATTGCTGCCAGAACTCTCTTTGCAGTTGTTCGACTAGTTCGCGTTTATCCGCCAGCACCAGTACTCGTCCTGAGTCAATGACCTCGTCCCGCAATAACTGGGCGGTGGTTTCAGCCATCACGACCGTTTTTCCCAAGCCCGTGGCGAGTACCAGTTGCCCTCGGCCGGTTTCTCGCAGAGCCGCACTCAACCGTTGAACGCAATCATCCTGGTAGTCACGTAGATCTCGTCGTGCCCTGGGATACTCGGGGCTGCGGCGCATCATCTCCAGCAATGTCGCAGGAGGAAGCGATTCGATCCGAATCCCCAGTCGTGCCCACCGATCAATCGCCGAGTTCAAGGCGGGACCGAATGCTCGTGATGTGGCGATAGCGAGTCGATCAGCTTCGTAGAATTTTGACGCCTCCACAACTTCGTCAACGGCATGGGGGTCGGGATAGCTGTCGCTGGTGAATTTGCATTGAACGACCCAGAGACTGCCATTCTTGACTCCGAGTACATCAGCCCCACGATCCCCGGAACCGCCGACGATGCGAACATCCTCGAAAGCGTTCTGAACCAAGAGTCTTGCCACATCGCGCTCGAAGGCTCGCCATGAACCATTCAGCAGACGGCGGGAGTCGAGGAAATAGCCCTCCATATCAGATGTTTCCGTCCTGCCCAAGTAGCCGCACGGAAAGCGTCGCTCGAATCAATTCGTCGCGATCACAGCGGTCAAGATCCCGCGGGCTTTGCGAAGCAAGCCAAACGGCATCCGCAAGATACGCGTCATAGCGCTCCAGCACTCTCTCACGAGCTTCCTCGTTCACCTTGGCGTCGCCATAGTCCAAAGAGGAGTGAGGCTGAGCCCAGAATTTTCCATCGAAGAAGAGCTCCGGATGGAGACGAACGAATTGTCTGATATCCGCAGCGTCGGCGTAAGAGAGGAATTCGCCCGCATCGATCACAACCTGGGCGCCGGTCATTCCAGACGAGGCGATTTTCCGCCTGATCTTCTCCTGCGCCATTTGTGGCAACTCAGAGAACAACGCTCCGAATGAATCGACGTTACCGGATGCGCTGATCGATTGGGCGATGTCGCGGAGCGATCTATCCGCGAAGGAGATGATGCTCTTCGGATCGAGTTTCGCATCCTCGGCGTACTCACCTCTCAGGTCGGAAAGGATGGTGGAGAACACCGCAGAATTCGGGCTGGCCTCCTTCAGGAACTCGTAGGTCTTGAAAGCCAACTCGGATAGCACAGCATCCGTGGGTGTCATTGTGACCGAGCGGAAAACGGGATGGTCGGGATCGAAGAGAAAGAGGAAGGTCCTGGTGCCTGGGTTCTCTATCTTTAAGGTCCAAGGTGCCTTGGGAGGCAGGTCGGGATCACTCGCGGCAACCATGAACGCCTCGACCGTAAACTCCACCTTGAGGAGAGGATGCTTATAAACTCGGGACAGTTCATGTAACTTCTGCCGTAGGGGTGGGGCAGATACGTTCTGAACTGGAGGCCCGGCCTCGGATGTCGGAGACGAAGCTTCACTTTCCAGAGGCGTTTCTCCAGCATCGTCGAGAAACCCAGCTGGCACCTCCGGTGAGGCCGATCCCGGACCGGAAGCTGTTGGCGTCGCGCCAACGATGCCACGATCCTCTTCCTCGACGAGTTCGTACCACTTCTCATCGGTTTGGTACTCGGGGTCCCCCTTGTGAAACAAGTCCGCCATTTCGATAGCGCGCTCGTTGCTCTTAACCGCCAGGATGCGCGACCAGCGCCCAGTCTTGCCTTGCGGGCTGCTTCTACGAAACGCCTGGAACAATCGATATAGAGGGGCGGACGGAGGCTCGAACCCCAGGGCTTTTGCCTTCTGCGGTTGCAATGGGCCTTCACCTCTGACCAAGGTCACCATCTCCGACCATGATGTGTCATCACGCTCGAAACGATCCTTGGTATAGCTTACCCGGCAGTGATCCAAATGAATCTCGCCAATGAACCGGCCGCGGTTGCGCTGGTCGTCGATGGGATATTCACGCTCCGGTCGTTCGCCTCCGCTCCAGACGAATAGATCCTTGTTTTGCACTTCGATAACACGCCCATTTCGGATGATGTCGATGCCGAAATCTTCCTCGTGCATGTATCGTTGCAACCCCACCCAACCATGCAATCGACGCTTAAGTTCCACCGTTTTGCACACGGGACTCGCGGTCGGACACCCCTGCGTGCCAGAAAAGGACAACATGCAAGTGAGACAGTAGTGCCGCGACGGCAGCTCAACGTCAAATGTTTCCACCGCATGTACAGGCTTCCCGTCTCCACCAAGTACCGAACGGTCCGGATTCCAGTGGCAGGGACGTTTAGCCTGGATATTCTGGCTATTGACTTGCAGGGAAAATGCCGCGTCCGTTGAAAGCAATAGCGGTGCATATACGCGCGCAAGCTGGCGCCTGATCTTGTTGTGATTCGCGCTCTTCGAGAAATAAATCCGTTGATCGGTCTTAAGCCGGAGAATTTTGATCTCGGTCCCATGGGCGGCGGAATCCAACTTCGGCCGGGTCAGTCGTGGGGTTTGGTAAGTTCGAGTCCGACGCAACTCGTTGAGGTCGATACGAAGACCGGTCCACTCCTTGTCCCCCGTCCGCGTGGTATACACCTCGGTAACCATCCCCAAGCGAGCGGTCGCGATATTGAACCCCATGCCGAACAACCCAAGATTGTCCAACGGGTTATTGCCACTCCATCCTGCTCGGACGGCACGCTCCAACTGATCCAGAGTCATACCTGGACCATTGTCTCGAATAGTCACGCTGGCATCTTCCTTGTCCTGGGTGGGCAGACTGATGACCACGGATGGAGACTCGACCTGGCCCCCATCTCGACGTGCGTTGATGAAGGCATCGACACTGTTATCGATTAGTTCGGCGAGACACTTCCATTGATCAAGATTGATCTCCCCAAGGATTTGTAGAACTCGGGGATCAGGGGTTAAATCGAACTCCGTGGCAGTCATAATGCTCCTCATCTTCCATCAACCGCGGCACAGGTGGTACGTCTCTCATTGGCCTCACACCGCATCAAGCTATTCGCCACTGAACTAGCCACAACCTCGGCTAGTTGTACCGGGACAGCATTGCCCAACTGGCGCATGGTTTGGCTCCAGGAGCCATGGAACTCGTACTCATCAGGGAATGTCTGCAACCGGGCCGCTTCACGCACAGTGAAGTAGCGAACGTTTCCATCGTCCTTGACGAACATGTTCTCTCCCCCTGGAACACCATGGTATCCAGCCTTCAATGTCTTGGCGGGATCATCAAGGGCGCTCCCGGTATGACCCACATAGGTACGTGCTCCCGGTGTGAATACGTGATTCGCTATGCCATTGTTCGGATGGGTTTCGGGGTCTGGGAGGTCGCGCAATGCATCGCGGGTTGTGCGCCAACGAGATACTCCCAACAGGGATGGGTTATCCCGCAAACGTTGCACTCTCCGGGCATAGCGCGTTGGGATGTGGTTCATACGCCCCTTATCCAGCCCATGTTCATCCCAGTAAGTTCCCTCAATCCACTTGGAGACGAGCAAAGCATCTTCCGAATGCGTCTTTTGCGGGAAGGACCATTCAGCCTCCAGATCAGATCGAAACCCGACAAAGAAAACGCGCTCTCGTTTTTGAGGTACTCCGAAGTCCGCTGCGTTCAGAACGTCAAACAGGACGTTATATGTTGGAGCGTTCTTGTTCGATGAGTGATGCCGTTCCAGTCGGGACCGATGCTGTACCCAATTTTCTCCTTTACAACGAGAAAGCTCGGGATACTGCAATTGAAGATGGATATACGAAAAATAGGAGGTGAAGCTCTCTCGCATCAATCCCTTTACGTTCTCGAATATGAAGGCTTTGGGCATAAGTTCGCGGACGGCTCGAACAGCTTCCGGAAACATATTCCTCTCGTCGCGCTGTGCTTGATGCTTTCCTCCCATGGAGAATGGCTGACATGGGGGGCCTCCGGAGACAACAGCGATATCTGATGCTAGAGATGAAAAATTGAACGTACGCGCATCGACCTCATGAACCGGCCAACCTTCGACCGCATGGGCGTGGTGGCGCTGATTTTCCCGGAAGGTTTCACATGCGTCATGATCCCATTCAACCACTGCAGCGTGATGAAAGCCGGCATTCGCCATACCAATAGCGAGTCCGCCCGCCCCCGCGAAAAGTTCAACGCTACGCATCGAGAAATTCCTTGATCTTGTTTCCTAGCTTGTCGATATCGCCAAGCTCACATTCCCATATGGTCAAAACGGCCCAGCCTTTTACCTGAAGTGCGCTTTCGGTTTTCAAATCCCGTTGGCGATTAGCCTCCAACTTCGGCAACCAAAAGTCCTTCCTTGACTTTGGCAGACGGGCCAAAACGCAGCCTGGATGACGATGCCAAAAACATCCGTGGACAAAGATCACTTTCCTTCGAGAGCGGAATACGAGATCCGGTTTTCCAGGGAGATCTTTGCCATGTAGCCGATAGCGATAGCCAAGGGCATGCGTCAGTCGGCGCACGAGCATTTCCGGCACAGTGTCCCGTGAACGTACCCGCCCCATGATCTCTGAGCGGCGAGCAGGGCTGATGCTATCCACCATGGCTCACTTGGATTGCGTGAGCAGGGGCCACTGACTCGCTACGTACTTCTCCGCAGCTTCTCGCATGACCCAGGCCAGGGATACCTTCTTGTCGCGCGCGATACGTTCCAGCTCTTGGTGAAGCTCGGGCGGTAGACTCACCGACAGCCGAGTCTTTAGCTGCGTTTCCTTCTCGTTGACAGCTTGTCGGTTCATGATTTCTGGCATCCCAATATTTACACCAAATTACACCACATTGGTGCGCATTCACCCAGGGCCCCAAGGGACCTTCGCATATCACTCTGCCATGCCATCGAACCCTATTAGGCGGGATGCCAACAAGTACCTGCCCACGTTCCCACTTCTTTTTCGTCATGACGAAATTTGCCGCGAGGAAGCGACTTCCTGCATGCAGTACAAAAAAGCAATCGGCCGTTGTGTAGCACACATTCCCGCACTAGCTCTCCATCACTTCAATTTCTTCGTCATGACTAAGTCTTTGAGTGTTCTAGGGAGCCATGCAGCCTCACAAACTCGTTGAGGCTGACTTCCCCGTCGATTAAGTGTTGTGCGTGTGCTTCATCTGCGCCACTGAGCGAGAATCCCGCCAGGCCGACCGATGCGCGTGCGTTATTAACGGCCGCTGCACGCCGGTCCCGCTCGGCATCGGATATTGTTTTGCTTAGTTCCGTTTCGCGCGTACCCATCTGAGCTATAGTTGCCTCCCTTTCCTTGGGTAACGTCATTTTACAAGATGTGGTTTTTTTTTGGGGCTTTACCGAGAGAGCGCGCAAAAATGCTTCGCGCAGAAATTGTCTTATTTTCTACCGATACATGGGTTTTCCCCGATTTTTCGGCCAGCCCGGCTTTGTGCGAACTAGGGTACTTCCCAAAGAGGTTTTGCCTCTCTGGACTCTCCTCCCTCGCCGGCAGGAGCCTCGGGAGCAGGGGGTGCGGGCTCTGGCGCGGAACTCCAGCCCCCGGGCATAGCGTGGGGCGCTTCTACCGCGTCAAGGGGCCATGTCCTCGCCCTGTGGGCTGCGGGCGGCGCCAACCCCTTGCCCCGTCGCTACTGACGCCGTTTGGCCGGAAGAGGCGTTAAGGGCGGGACCTGAAGCCGCAGCCCGAAGCGCAGCGCAGGGAACGGGTGGGGATCCCGGGCCAGTCCGGCAAGAACGGACGCGAGGGACTGCCGCACAGGTTTGAGGCGAACAGAAAGGCTGCCCGAATCGCTGCGCGCTGCGCTAATCGGGGCAAAAAAAGCCTCGCCAAAGGCGAGGCCACCACGTCGGAATACCAATGTCACCGGACAAGAAGTCTGTCCATCAATCGACGGCTCGCCCGCTCGAATCCGACTCACCGATCACTCCCAAAAACTCGCCCACCACCCGGTAGCGATGTTCGTCGTCTTCCCGGTTGAGTTCGATCGGAAGCAAGTCCGGATTGGTGGATCGCGGTTTCAATAGGATCTGCTGATTCTCAGTCCCGTCTGCGGTTCGCACCTTGAAGCTCTGATATTCCTTCACCGTGTATCGCGAACCGGCGTCGCCGTCCTGTGTATCGGCACATTCCACTAGCACGATTTTTCCATTCCGGCTGCCGCCAGGGTTCAAGCGGAACAGGCAGATGGCGCCGTCGGGGATGACCTTGTTCATTGATTCACCGATGACATGACAAGCAAAAATATTCGTTCCCACGGGCATGTCAGCAGGCACCGCCACCCAGTTTTCATGTTCGACGTGTTGGAGCGCGCTGAAACCGCCAGCCGCCGCTCTCAGGTCATAGAGCGGGACCGCGTTGACGTAAGGTTCCAAGGGCTCGCCGTCAGGTCGCGCGAAAGCGATGACGTTGGATTTGTAGCTGTTCACGTGCCGCTTCAGATAGCGCCTCAAGCTATCGTCGCATGCGTAGAGAAACGTGCCGCGTATGCCGCGCAGCATGATGGTCCGGTAGATGTTCAGTATGTACTGCTTGAGCTCATCCGGATCTTCAATGGTCTGCTTACCGTTCCGGTCATGATAGTTGCGCGGGTCAATGACGATCTGGTCCAGCTCTTCGTCATAGCGAATTTCGTGGCCGAAGATTACGGCGGTGTAGTTCAGATCGTAGCCTTGGGTAGTATGAATGCAGCCCACCTCGTCCGCGGCGCCTTTCGCGTTGATCCAATCCACAGTAGTGCTGTTCCACCGCAGCCGCACGTCACCGATTTCGATGTCATGTTGGTAGGGGGGCTTTCTGGAAACCCAGGGCCAGGAGAAACCGGCCACGAGCCGGGCCAAACCGTAGCTGGCGTCTCTTTGTCCTATCTCCTTCACCATGTCGGAGAGTTCGTCAAAAACCACAAACTCATATTTGTTGGAGCTGAACTTTTCGTCAGCCGGAAGCCGCATGTGCAGGAGATCATCAACGAACCGCACGTAGTGCTGCCCGGCGCGCACCCGGAACTGGGACGCCAGTGTTATGACCGTGCTGTTCGGCGAAGATTTGATCTCCTCGAAGTCGGCTGCATCGGCATCGGATGGCTTGATGCTCTGGCCTGGGTCGTAGAAAAAGACGGCTTTGTCTGACTGGCGCGTCACCCAGTCCACCTCACTGCATGTATTCTTGTCCAGTCCAAGCACGGCGCAGGCCGCGTCGAAGCTCCCGAAGTAGGCTCCCAGGTTTACGCGCTTGCGCAAGCGATGCGACTCGTCCACCAGGACGATGTCATAGCGCCGCTTTGCCAGCTCGGAAGGACTTATCACCATATCGGCATGTAGGCCCGAAACGTTCCGGAACGCCTTCTTGAGCGTGCTCCTGAAGGAGCTCATGGGGACCACCAGGGCCATGCGCGGCTGTGGAATCGACTGCTTGATTTGCCGCAGCAGGTCTCGGACTTCCTTCTCTTCATCGGAAAATTCGCGCAGATCCAGTTCATCAAGGTCGGACTGAATGAGCTTGAATAGGAATATCGCCAATACCGATTTTCCGGTTCCGGCGCCTCCCTGTACCACGACGTGTCTGAGCTGGGGATCGACCAGCGAGCGCATTATCTCGATCAGGCCTTGTTGTTGATCGGCAGACAGAGATTTGTACGGCGAGTATTTGAAAACGTCGGAATTGTCGATGGCCTCGATCGACCGTTGAGCGATTCCGTGCTGACGCAGCCTGTCCCAGGTCTCCCGAAATATCCTGGAATAGAGTTCGTCCCTCTGATAGTAGTTGTGGTCGCTCAGCCCCAGGTTGCCGTTCAACATGCTGAATCGGCCATCGGCTGACATGTACTTTATGAGGGAAGACTCTATATCGAGAGTCGCTGACTTGTTGAAGCGTTCACTGCTGACGAGGTGTACCGTCGTCAATGATCGCTTCTGAGGGTGTTTGAGATGCGTACCCAGGCGAGCCAGCGTGTCTGTCGTCTCGCCGACGTAGGCGCAACGTGTCTTTCCATCGCTGAGGATATAAACAAGCGGCCAATTGTTCGCTGCGTATGCGTTGGTCTCGATTTCGGTCAGCGTTTCTACGGAGAACCGGTAACGGTTCACTTCGACAAGATGGGGCTGGGTCATAGCTCGTTGTATTTTTTCGCGGTTCCCTTTGCTTTCTGTACGGGGTACTTAAGTTCGTTCTTTTCGATCTTCTCCAGAACGATTTTCTTGATGTCGAAGTTGTACGTATCGGACAGCAGCAGCGCGTAAGCCAAGACATCGGCCAGCTCTTCTTTCACCCTTTCGCGATCAGCGGCTTCAGGAGGTTTCCATAGGAAAACCTCCAGCAGTTCGCTTGCCTCGATGCTGAGGGCCAAGGCCAGGTCTTTAGGGTTGTGGAATTGTTGCCAGTTTCGCTCATCACGAAACTGGCGTAGCCGCTGAATGACTTCTTCCATTTCCTGTCTTTGCGGATGTGATGTTGTTGGAATGCATGATAGACCGCTTGGCCTCTAGTTGCACTTTTGGAGTTTCTTGCGGGGGAAGGGCGGATGCGTCACGAGGGGAGGCCCGCCTGTCCGCTTTTGGGGAGCAGCGACGTCGTTGTGTCGGGGGGTAAATCTTGCCGGGACGCCTATGCTTCGCCGTCGCGGAAGCGGCATCTGGATTTATCGACCGGGAGATTCCCTGATATCAGGGGAAGTGAAGAATCACACCCGGTGCTTGCAAACACCGGCGATTCTAAAGATGGTGCCCGGGGCCGGAATCGAACCGGCACGCCTTGCGGCGGGGGATTTTGAGTCCCCTGCGTCTACCAATTTCACCACCCGGGCAGGCTGGTCGCGGGGCCGTCCAGGCGACGGTCGCGGGTAAAGCGAAGACCGCGATTATATGCGGTCTGGGAAAAATTGTCAGGCAGGGCCGGGCGCGGGGGGGCGCCCGGCCGGCGGGGCTCACTTCTTCTCGGGCAGGAACCAGTTCATCACCAGGGCGCAGATGCCGCCGGTGGCCACGCCCGATTCCAGCACGCTTTTCACTGCGTGCGGCAGGTGCGACAGGATCTCGGGCACTTGCGACACGCCCAGGCCCAGGGCCAGCGACACGGCGATGATCAGCAGGGCGCGGCGGTCCAGGTGGATGCCGGCCAGGATGTTGATGCCCGAGGCGGCCACGGCGCCGAACATGACCATGGCGGCGCCGCCCAGCACGGGCTCGGGCACGGCTTGCAGCACGCCGGCGACCGTGGGGAACAGGCCCAGCAGGATCAGCATGCCGGCGATCCACACGCCGACGTGGCGGCTGGCGATGCCGGTCAACTGGATGACGCCGTTGTTCTGGGCGAAGACCGAGCTGGGGAAGGTGTTGAAGACGCCGGCCAGCAGCGAGTTGGCGCCGTTGACCAGCACGCCGCCCTTGACGCGCTGCATCCACAGCGGGCCTTCGACCGGCTGCTTGGAGACCTTGCTGGTGGCG
>CALMPB010000017.1 GCA_937871985.1 uncultured Burkholderiaceae bacterium | reverse complement strand
TCTCGGCGTCGCCCACGCTGGCCCGGGTCAAGAACCTGGAAACCCAGGGCGTGATCTCCCGCTATGTCGGCCTGGTCGACCCGGCCGCGCTTGGCCTGAAAATGACGGTGTTCATTCAGGTGAGCCTGGACAGGCAGGAATCGGCCACCCTGAACCGTTTCGAAGAGGAAGTCGTGCAGTTCAACCAGGTCATGGAGGTGTACCTGATGACCGGCGACGAGGACTACCTGCTGCGCATCGTCGTGCCCGACATCCAGTCCCTGGAGCGCTTCATCCTGGATCACCTGACCAAGATTCCGGGCATCAAGAAGATCCGCTCCAGCTTCGCGCTGAAGCAGGTCAAGTACAAGACCGCGCTGCCCATCAATATATAGAAGAAAGGGCCAGTTGGCGCGGGCTTGCCAGCACGGCATCCACATCCGCATAAACCCAGTCGCCGGCCGAAAATACGACTCCACCGAAGCTCACCGACGTATTCGCCAGGCCGCCCCGCTCGGTCTGGCAGCGTCTGGCCGTGGTGCCCAGGCTCTTGACCCCGATATCCAGGGCATCGATGGCTAGGCTATCGCGGATGGCGCCATGGATGACCACGCCCGCCCAGTTGTTCTCCACAGCGATAGCGGCCAGCCGGTCGCCCATGACGCCGACGCGCAGCGAGCCGCCCGCATCGACGACCAACACCCGGCCCTCCCCCGGCGTCGACAGCATGGCCAGCACAGGCCGATGATCTTCGTTGACGAGCAGGGGCACGCAAGGCCCGAAAAAGCTCCGTTTCTTGCCATAACTGCGAAATTGCAGCTCGCAAACCGAAACGGTATCCGCATTGGCATCGAAAAGATCGGCGGTAGAGTCCAAGAACGTCTCCTGAAGTTTGCGCGGCAAGCGCAGTGAAAAATTCGGCAAACCACATTTTATTCCAATTTTTTTATATGTAATTATTTACATACGTCAAAAGTTATTCTAGAATTCGCCATACCTTATCAAAACGACACATACCAATAACCATCAGGGGCGAAGAGATGAACACTGCAATTTGCGAGGAAATCCCTGTATTGATCGTCGGCGGGGGGCCCGTAGGCCTGGCCCTGGCCAACGAGCTCAACTACCGGGGCATCCGCTACGTGCTGGTCGACGAGAAAGACGGCCAGGTCACTTTCCCGGCGGGAGAAGCCATTTTTTCCAGAACCATGGAGCACCTCAGGCGCTGGGGGCTGGCGCAGCGCGCCCGCTTCCCGTCCGAATTTCCAAGCGACTATCCGCTGAACATCGGCTTCTTCACGGCGCTGAACGGCCGGATGCTGGCCGCCTTCCCCGGCCTGAGCAACCAGGAAATTCCCGCCGCGTTCAGCGACATTTCCCCCGAGGGGCCGGTCATCTGCCCCAAACGCATTTTTGATCCGCTGCTGCGGGATGCCGTACTCGAGAAAGCCCCGGAAGCCATCCGCTACCACACGAGGCTGGAAGATTTCGCCCAGGATCAAGACGGCGTGACCGCCACGGTTTCCGACGTAAACACGGGAGCACGCGGCACGATACGCGCCCAGTACCTGGTCGCCTGCGATGGCGGACACGGCCAGACCCGTTCGAGAATCGGCGTCAAATACGCCGGCTCGTTCGCGCAGGGCCGCAACTTCGCCGCCTTCTTCCGGTCGCCCGACCTGCTGGATCGCATCGTCGCCAAGTACGGCGCCCCCTTCTTCCAGATGCACACCGTCAACACGCCGCGCCGCCCCTACCTGACCACCGTCGACGGCAAAGAACTCTGGCGCCTGTCCATGTACGTGGAAGAAGGCGAACAGATCGATCCCCTGCCGACCGTGCTGGCCTCGCTGGGCATGGACGTGGAGGTCGAGATCATCCAGGCCCAGCCCTGGACCGGGCATATGGTCGTGGCCGAACGCTATGGGCTGAATCGGGTTCTGCTGGCCGGCGACGCCGCCCACCTGAGATGGCCCAAAGGCGGATTCGGCGCGAATACGGGAATCGGCGACGCCGTCGACCTGGGCTGGAAGATAGCCGCCTCGCTGGCGGGCTGGGGCGGGAAGAACCTGCTGGCCAGCTACGAGGCCGAGCGCCGGCCCATCGCGCTGCGAAACACGGCGGAAGCGGCCAACAACTACAAGCTGGATCAGTTGATAGTCGCCGATCCCGAGCTGGACAGCCCTTCCGTTCAGGGAGAATGGACGCGGGCGAAAATGGCATCGCTGGTCAATGAAAAACGGCGCCGCGAATTCACGACCCAGGGCATACAACTGGGATACCGCTATCGCAATTCCCCCATCTGCTGCCCCGACGGTACGCCCGAACCTCCCGACGATGCCGTGAACTTCAAGCCCTCGACCTGGCCCGGCAGCCGGGCGCCGCACGCCTGGGTGGCGGACGGCGTCTCGACCCTGGACTATTACGGACAGGGCTTCGTGCTGATGAGCTTCGATGAATCCATCGATACCGAGGGGTTCGCGCAGGGCTTCGCCCAACGGGGCGTGCCGTTCGCCAGGCGCGGCGTTGCATCCGAAGAGGCCAGGAATTTGTATGAATACCCATTGGTGCTGGTGCGTCCCGACGGGCATGTGGCATGGCGGGGAAGCCGTGTTCCGGACGATGTTCTGCAAATCGTCGACCGGGTCAGGGGCGCTTGAGCAAGCCGCGGCGGCGCGGCGGGGCATTGCCTCGCCCCTTTCGCGTTACGCCACAGGGCTTTCCGCTTTGCTTATAGCCTCGGGGCGAAGGTCGGCCATGATCTCGTCGGGAGGGGCGCCGCTTTCGAGCGTTTCGACCAGTTGACCGGCAATCCATTCATACCATTGAATGGACGCGAGCTTTGAATCGCGCGCATGCTTGATGGCGGCGTAAAGCCCGAAATACCGGCTTGTCACAGGAACGGGGAAGGTGGTCTGGTATCTTTTTTGCGCCTCTTCGTAATGATCGTCGATCATGCCGATTTCGGTGTTGGTCATGGCGATCTGGTCGCGTATGACCTGCAGGGCCTCGGTTGGCGACAAGGTCCACAGCGAAACCACCTTCATGGCGAATTCGTAGCGATGCGGCTCGGGCGTAGGCGAATGCAGCACCCACTCGCGCAGCGCCGCCCGGCCTTGCTCTGTGATGGTGTAGACCTTTTTGTTCGGCCGCGAATCCTGGATGACCTGGGAGAACGTTACGTACCCCTCCTTCGCCAGGCCGGCCAGCACAGTATAGATTTGGCTGTGCTTGGCTTCCCAGATGAAATTGCGCGGCGGGCCCATGATGAGGGAAAGCTCGTAGCCGGTCTGGTCTCCTTGCGCCAGCTTGCCCATCAGGGCATAGCCGATGATGGGGACTTTTTGCCTGACTTTTTTGGCTTCCGAGATCTCGGCCGCGGTACGCTTGTTTACCTTGCTGCTCATAGCTGTCCTTGCCAATACACCACATAACGATATTCTATACGCCGCTCAGCACGACACCAGCTTCGTCAACAGCGGCTCGTCCTTGAGCAGGTCGGCGCTTGGGCCCGAATAGCTGACCTGACCCCTGTTCAGCACAATGGCCTGCTCGGTGACCTCCAGCGCGACCGTCGCGTGCTGCTCGACGAGAATCAGGGTAAAGCCGCCCAGCGACTTCAATTTTACGATGGCATCCAGCAATATGTCGGCAATTGCGGGCGCCAGCCCTTCGAGCGGTTCATCAAGCAGCAGAAGCTCGGGATTGCCGACGAGCGCGCGGCCGAAGGCCAGCATCTGCTGCTCGCCGCCCGACAACCGATTGCCCAGGTTGCCCCGGCGCTGCGCCAGCCTGGGGAACAACTCGTACACCCGTTCCACGTTCCACTCGCCGGCCCGCACCGCCACCTGCAAATTGTCTTCCACGCTGAGCGAATGAAAAATTTCCCGCTCCTGGGGAACCAGCCCTATACCCAGCGTCGACCGGCGGTGCGGCGGCATGCGGGATACTTCCGCATCCCCGTATCGAATGCTTCCCGACTTGAAGGTGTTCAATCCCATGATCGTCGACAGCAACGTGCTTTTGCCGGCGCCGTTGCGCCCCAGCAGCGCGCAGGCTCCGCCCCGCCGCAACTCCAGCGAAACATTCTCAAGTATGGTGGTGTCGCCGTAGCCGGCGCATACGTCCTCGAACCGAAGATGACTATCCATGACGCCGTCCCAAATAGATTTCCTTGACCCGCGGATCGTTCTTGACCTGGGAGCCGTCCCCTTCGATCAGGATGCTGCCCTCCACCAGCACGGTGATCCGCCGGGCGAACCGGAACACCAGATCCATGTCGTGCTCGATGAGCAGGATGGCGATGTGCGCGGGCAGCCGTTCGAGCATGTCGATGATGGCATGGCTTTCCGAAGCCGGAACGCCCGCCGCCGGCTCGTCCAGCAGCAGCACCTGGGGCCTGATGGCAAGCGCGATGGCGATCTCCACCATGCGGCGCTGGCCATAGGCGAGATCGGCGATCTTCTTGCCGGCCATATCGAGGATGTTCAGATCCTCGAGCAGGGACACCGTTTCCTGCTCCAGTTCGGCGTCGCGCTCCACCCGGCTGAACATGCGGCCGGCCGAGCCCTTTCGTTCGCCGATGGCCAAGGCAACGTTCTCGGCCGTCGTCAATTGGGGGAACAGGCTGTTGATTTGAAAAGTCCGGGCCAGGCCGCGCTTGACCCGCTGGCGCGGCGGCAGACGCGTGATGTCGTTTCCATCCAGATGGATACTGCCCTGCGTGGCGGGGATGACGCCCGTCAACAGATTGACGAAGGTGGTCTTGCCCGCGCCATTGGGGCCGATGAGTGCGTGGCGGGCGCCCGCCTCCAGAGAAAAATCGACGTGGTTCGTCACGCACAAACCGCCGAAATTCTTCGTCAGGCCGAAGGTTTGAAGAGGTATCGTCATTTGCCCTCCGCGGATCCTGGTTTTTTTTCGTGCATGCCGTTCACCATTTCGTCACTTTCTTGAGCCGCGCCATGACTCCCGCCACGACCGCGTTGTCCGAGAACCTGACGCTCAGGATGAGGATGAGCCCGATCGCGAACATCCAGTGCTGGGGGCTGAACGCCGCCGCCCTGTCCTGCACCAGCAGGAAAATGATGGCGCCGACGAAAGGCCCGTACAGCCGGCCAAGGCCGCCCAGCACCACCATGATCAGCAAATTGCTCGACAGGTCGAAAGACAGCGACTCGAGCCCGACCACCTGGATGGTCTGCGCGTACAGCGCGCCCCCCATGCCGGCAATGGCCCCCGACAGCGAATACACGATGACCAGCCGTCCGGTGACCGGAGCGCCGACCAGCTTCATCCGCGAGATGTTTTCCCGGATCCCGCGCAAGGACAGGCCGAAAGGCGAATCGACGATGGTTCTAACCAGCAGGAACACCAGGACAAGCACGCCCAAGGCATACAGATAGCCTGTTCGTCCGTCCAGCCCGAAATCGAAGACCCCGAAAAGAGGCCCCGGGGAGATACCCGACAGCCCATCGTCGCCGCCCGTCACGGACGACCATTTGTTCGCGAACTCGTAGACCGCCATGCCCACCGCCAGGGTCAGCATCAGCAGCGTCAGGCTGCGCATGCGCAGCAGAAAATAGCCCGACACCATGCCGAATACCGCCGCGACGACGGCGGCGGCAAGCAGGCCGCTGATCGGTTCCGTGGAAACATGGATGGCATACAGGCCGGCCGTATAGGCGCCAATGCCGAAAAACGCGGCATGGCCCAGGGTTTCCACGCCGGCATAGCCAAGAACCAGGTTCAAGGACATGCAGGCGATGATCATGATGATGATGACGGTTCCGAGAGCCAGATAGCCGTCGAAGAAATAGAAGACCGCCGCGGCAAGCAGCCATGGCAGGCTGTCGCGCAGCTTCCAGTGGTGCTGGCTGAAACTGCCGGCGGGCAATGGCGTGGCTTTCATCACGTCCTCCCGAACAAGCCCTGCGGCTTGATGAACAACACGACAATCATGATGAAATAAACCAGGAATGCCCCGATGTCGTCGAAAAAATAAGTGCCGAACGTATCGATGATGCCCAGCCCCAGGGCGGCGGCCAGCGTGCCCTTGATGCTGCCGAGCCCCCCTATGGATACGACGATGACGACGATGACCAGGTACCTGAGCGCATAGAACGGCTGCAGCGGCATGAGCTCGGCGCCCAGGGCTCCGCCCAGCGCGGCCAGGCCGCAGCCCGCGGCAAACGTGCCGGCGAAATAGATGTCGACGTTGATGCCGACGCACCTGGCCATGCCTGGGTTGTCGACCGCCGCCTTCAGCTTTTTGCCGACCCCGGTGCATTCGATGAAATACCAGATGACGGCGCCCACGAGAATGGACGCGCCGATCAGGAAAAACCGGTATATGGAAAGGCCGACACCCAGAACCTTGACATTGCCCTTCAGGGCGTCGGGGATATCCAGGTTATGGACGCTGGCGCCGAACATCAGGTTCACCGACGCAATCATGACCAGCGCCAGCCCCAACGTCAGGATCACCTGCTTCAGCTCCGACCGGCGGTAGATCGACCGGTACAGCAGGAACTCCAGCAGCGCCCCCAATGCCGTGGTCAGCACGAACGACGACAGCACCGCAAACAGAAACGACACGCCGCCATCGGTCATCAACGCATAGGCGATATAGCCGCCAACCATGGCAAAGCCGCAATGGGCCAGATTGACCACCCGCATGGTCCCCATCGTCACCGAAAGCCCTGCGGACATGATGAAAAGTATCATTCCATACGCGATCCCGTTGAACAGCAGCGCGAATATGGTTTGAAATAATTGAACGTCCATCGGAAGCACTCCACGCCCGAGTTTTTATCCCGCCTCGAATCCGAAAGCGCGACCCAGGATGCCGCCGCGGCCCTGGATCGCCTTCGGTTCAGCCGCTTTCTTTATTCCGGGTTCTGTTCTTTCCAGGGATCCTTGACGTCGGGCACCGTGAAGAACGTCTTGTTCACGTACCCGTCGCCCGACTTCTCGACCCGGCGGATGTAGACGTTCTGCACGAGGTCGCGGGTCTTGGGATCGATGGAAACAGGGCCGCGCGGGCTGATCCATTTCAGGCCCCGCACCGAATCGATGGCCTTGGCGCCATTCTGCTTGCCATCGGTTCGCTTGATCATTTCGAAGATCATGTGCATGGCATCGTAGGCTTCGACCGAAGCCAGGTCCGCATAGGCCTGCGGGCCGAACTTCTTCTTCAGGGCGGCAATGAACGCCTTGTTTTCCGGCGTGTCGTTGTTCGGGGAGTAGATGCTGGCCGTGATGATGCCCAGCGCCGAATCCCCGAAGGCGGGCAGATCCACCTCTTGCGTCTCGGCGATTCCCAAGGCCTTGACTCCGGAAGCGGCCAGCCCGCTGCTTTCAAACGCCTTCACGAACCCCACCGCTTGCGGGCCCACCGGCGAAAACATGAGCAGGCAATCCGGCTGGGAGTCCTTGATTTTCTGCATGTAAGAGGAATAATCGGTCGTGCCGAGCGGAATGCGCAGCTCGGCGACGACCTTGCCGCCCGCCGCCGTGTACGTCTTGTGATATGCCTCGAGGCTGTCCAGGCCAGGCGCGTAGTCGGCCACGGCAATGGCCGCCTTCTTGCACCCGCCCTCTTTGGCGGCCCAGTCGGCCAGCGGCACGGAAACCGTCCACTGCGAAAATCCCGCGCGCAGCATGTAGGGCGATTTACGGGTGATGTTGGCGGTGCCCGCATTGAAGATCACGATGGGCACCTTGGCCTTGGTGGCGACCTCGGCGGCGGCCAGCGCGGTAGGAGTGATCGCCAGCCCCGCCAGATAACTGACCTTGTCGCGCACGACCAGTTCCTGCGCCAGTTGCCTGGCCCGGGACGGACTGGTGCCTCCGTCGTCGCGGTACAGTATCTTTACCGTATGCCCTCCGGCCTTGCCACCGTGCTGGGCCACGTACAGTTCTATGGCTTCTTTGAACTGCGTTCCCCAATAAGCGATGGGGCCCGACATGGGGCCGATGACCCCGACGCGGATTTCGTCGGCATGAGCCGGGCTCATGGGCCCGGCCAGCGCCATGGCCGCCAGGGCCGATGCATATACCTTCATATATGTTTTCATGCTTTGTCTCCTGATTATGGATGTAGGTTTTTTATTGACGCAACGCTGCGTTCAAGCTTCGACTTCCTGCACTACCGTATTGCGCAAAAGGCCCAGTCCCTGGACTTCGACTTCGATCGTGTCGCCCGGCTTCATGAACTTCTGCGGATTTCTTTTATGGCCCACACCGCCCGGGGTGCCCGTGGAAATGACGTCGCCGGCCCGAAGCTCGCAGAACGTGGAAATATAGTGAACCAGATGCGCCAGATCCCACACCATGTCGCCGAAGGGCGCATGCTGGACCTGCTCGCCGTTCAGGCGGGTGGTGAGGATGAGCTTGGCGGGATCGGGCACTTCATCGGCCGTCAGCATCCATGGGCCGAACGAGCCGCTCTTGTCGAAATTCTTGCCCGCGGTGATGCTGTGCTTTTGCCACTCGCGGATGGAACCGTCCATGAGGATGGAGTATCCGCCGATATGGCTTTTCGCGGCTTCCATGGGAATATGGCGTCCGCCCTTGCCGATGATGACGGCCACCTCGCCCTCGTAGTCGAACGTATCCGAGATGTTGGGCTTGACGAGATGGGCGCCATGGCCGACCAGCGACTCCGGCAGCCGGCTGAACATATTGGGAAACGCCGGGGGCTCTTTGCCGGTTTCGGCCTGGTGCTCGGCGTACGCCCAGCCCAGCGCGAAAATCCGCGCATCGCTGCGATCGTTGGGCGTGCGGAACACGATCTCGTCCAGGCTGCAGTCCGGCTGCGTCCCGGCCGCCAGTTCGCGGGCCTTGCCGACGAGGTTGTTTTCGAACAGGCCGACGACGTCGGCCGCCTGCTGGCCCAGCCGTTTGCCCAGGTCGATGAAACCCGAGTCCGTCACAATGCCGAACGTATTCTTGTCGCCACGCTTCACATTGGCTAGCTTCATGTTTCTTCCTTATCGTTTGAAATCAATGGAGACGGATTTGTCGTGGATCATCCAGACCCCGCCTGTCCGCTTCAGCACGTCGGTATAGCGGCCCATGACGGCGGGGCCGGCCAGCGCAGCGGGGTAGGAGATTTCCTGCTCGAAGTCGTAGCGGTAGACCGTTACGTACGATTCGACGCAGATCGTGTCCTGGTCGATGCGCCGCGACCGCAGGTTCGTCATGACATGGCGCACCAGAAGACCGCGCGGACGCTGCGCCATCCTGCTCAGAAAATTCTCGCGGCCATGGATGTCGCCGTCGGGCCGGTGCCACACGCCGTCGGGCGCGAACAGCTCGCAGGCCTGCTCGTAGCGCTGCGCGTCGAAATCGGCCATGAATCGGATCGACTGTTTTTCACACTCCAAGAGCGCGAAGTCGAAATCTCCGCCTGGGTACTGCGTCATAGTCCCCTCCTTCCGGGTACGTCAACCATGAAAAGAACGGCGACCAGGGGCCGCCGCATTGCAACGTTGCGTCAATCTATGCGGATCAATTCTTCCACCGGCACGCCGCTGTCGAAACGCGCCACGAATTCCTTGTAGTCCAGCTCGATTCCCGAAGGATTTTTGCGGTAGGCCTCGGACTGGAAGTAGCCGAGGAACGCTTCCTGGGTCTGGAAATTGTTGCTGCAGAGCTCCACGATGTTCTTGTCGGGGTCGTAGTAGTAGAAGCTGCTGATGGGGCCGTGGTTGGCGCAGCGGTGCGGAACGATTCCGTGCTTTTCCAGCAGCTTGACTCGCTCCATCAGGGCGGGAATGTCGACGTGCTTGAACTGCATGTGATTCAGCCCCGGATCGGTCGTGGGCGCCGCCCCGACGAAGGGAATTTCGAAAATGGCGAAGAGCTGGCCGTACGGCAGGCTTTTGTCGATGAACATGAAGCTGGAGCGGACGTCGCTTGCGCGAACCTGCTTGTTGCCATTGGCGGTGGCCTGCTTTTCGATGGCGGCGTCTTTGGGCGTGTTGACCACGCTCCACTTGTTGCCCAGCACCGCTTCGTACCATTGCCCCATGCGGTCGAACTGCGAAGTCTGGAGCACCACCTCCGATATCCGGATCTCGGGCAATCCGGCGGTTTTCTCTTTAAGGCCGGCCAAATCGGCCGGCGCAGTCGTGTTCGGCATAGTGTCTCCTCGTTATCGATCGGGATGTGCGGCTGGCTCGTCGTCCCAAGCCGAAACGCCGTGAAAGCTCAATTTCGTGAACTGTAAACCCGGCCACCATAATATGTCAATAAATTTATATGTAAATTATTTAATATGAGCTAAATTATAGGTAGGATAAGCTGAAGCGCCGAAAGCCCGCTTTCTTTTTCGGCCAAGGCCTGAGCCTCATGAAAAACGCAACGCTTACGGTGATTCGGTTGAGGCGGAATCGCCGCGCGTCACGGCTACGGAGACCATCCGATGAATTCCATCATCCCGCCCCTATCCGCCGGCGCCGCTCAGCGCCCGCCCATCGACCTCAGGCACCTGAAGATTTTTCTTGGGATGTACCAGCTTCGCAGCGTCTCGCGCACCGCGGAATATCTGGGCATGGCGCAGCCCAGCATCAGCATCGCCCTGTCCCGCTTGCGCGCCCACTACGACGACCCGCTCTTTGTGCGTACCGGGCAAACCATGCAGCCCACGGATCGCGCGGTTCTGCTTGCGCCCGCCATCGAACACGCCCTGCAGATACTGGACGAGGCCGACCGCCGGACTCCCGAATTCGTGCCGGCCACGACCACGCGGCGCTTCACGCTTGCGCTGGCGGACGCCGGAAAGATCGTGGTGCTGCCCAAGATCGCCCGCCTCCTGGAGTCTGCCGCGCCCGGGGTGTCGCTGCAAATCCAGAACATCCACACCGGCACACCCGAAGCCCTGGAATCCGAAGACGTGGATCTTGCATTCGGATTCATGAGCCCACGTAAAAGCGGACTCTACAACCAACGCCTCTTCCAGGATTTTTTTGTGTGCATCAGCTCGTCCAGATCGAAGCACAAAGTGCTGACACAGGAAATCTTCGAAGCCGCGGGACATGTGATCCTGGAGGACAAGGTCAGCACCACCCCCATCCTGAAAAAAATCATGGAGAAGAATCGGCCCTCGCTCCGGATTGCCATGTCCGTGCCGACACCGTTCGGACTGGCGGAAGTCATTGCCGCCACGGAGCTGATTGCGACGATTCCGTATCGCATGGCAAAAGTGCTGAGCGAGGATCAAGCGCTCAGAATTCATCCCCTGCCGTTCGACAGCCCCGTCTTCGACGTCAGCCAGCACTGGCACGGCCGGCTGCAGCACGACGAAGGACATAAATGGCTACGGAAAACGATCTTCGAGGCATTTCGCGACCTCGACGCGCCCGATTCCGCCGCTTCCCGCCGGACGACGGCGCCGCGTGCCCGGCGCAAGCCTGGTGCGCCTGCTTAACCCGCCTCGACACCGCGCGCAAGCCGGAACGCAAACAACGCCATGCAATACGCGCGAAGCCCGCTTCCTACGTGAGCGCCACCTCGAAACCCCGGCGAACGCCGGGCCTATCCATCATCTCGGTGTACCAACGCTTGACGGCCGGGAAGTCGTCCAGGGAAACCTTGTGCTTTTCATGCCGCCACGCCCAACCGAGCATGGCGAAATCGGCGATCGAAATTTCCGCGGCGAAGTATTGGCTGTCGGCGAGCCTGCTATCCATCACACCGTATAGCCGGCGCGTCTCCTTCATGAATCTTTCCAGGCCGTATTTTCCGTCGACGCCTTCGGGCAAGGAAAGAAAGTGGTGAACCTGGCCGGGTATGGGGCCGAACCCGCCCATCTGGAACATCAACCACTGCAGAACCTCGGTACGCGCCGCCAGGGGCTTGGGCCAGAATTTGCCGGATTTCTCGCCAAGATACGTCAGGATGGCGCCCGACTCGAAAACACTGATCGGGCGGCCGTCCGGCCCCTCGTCGTCCACGATGGCGGGAATCTTGTTATTGGGACTGATGCGCAGGAATTCGTCCTTGAACTGCTCGCCGTTCCGGATGTTGACCACACGCACGGTGTAGGGCAGCCCCATTTCTTCCAGTGCAACACTGATTTTGCGGCCATTGGGCGTATCGAATGCATAAAGGAAAATCATGAATGCGGAACCTTTGACGCGGTTGTTGAGCTTGATGAGCCGAGTTTAATAGCCCCCGACGAAATCACAAATCTCGTAAGGCAAGATAAAGATAGCAACATCCTCGGGCGGCA
Source organism: uncultured Burkholderiaceae bacterium (assembly GCA_937871985.1). The sequence continues at coordinate 21,519 of CALMPB010000017.1, read as the reverse complement.
GCCATGCCGGAATCCGAAAACCGGTTATTCGACTTTTTTATTTCCGTGCCGTCCTAGAAACGCACCCTTAAATACAGCGAACCGGAGTTGTCCGTGACGCCCTGGCCGAGCTGGGCGCTGTAGCTCAACCCCAGCGCGGCCCTCCTCCCGATCGCCACCTGCACCCCCAGGTCGAGCACCGCCGCATCCTTGGCAATCGGGGCGCCCGTCACGGTAAACGCCACATTGCCCGCCTGCACAAACGACAGTCGGCGGCCCGGATCGACATCCCCCGCCGCATGGCGCCAGCCCAGCCCCGCCGTCAGCCCCGTTTCTTTTCCGGCAATCTCCAGGGTGGTCTTGCCGCGCAGCCCCAGTGTCAGGGTCGTAATGCGATCCGTGCTGCCGTCGCCCCGCAAGGCGGCCAGGCCGCCCGTCTCGGTAAAGCCCTGGCTTCGCTGGTTCAACCAGGCCAGCCCGGCATACGGTTCCAGCACACTGGACCGGCCCACGGGCATGGCATAGCCCAGCTCGGTAAAGATCTGCACCGTCTGCGCATCGTAATCGGCCGCAAGTGTCTGGCTGCCGCCTACCGTAATCGCGCGCCGGCTGTCGACGGTATGGCCGGTATACGCCGCGCCCACCAGCAGATTCACGCTGCCGCCCGGCGTAGTCCAACTGCGCCCGCCATACAGCGCGCCCGTGTAGCTCTTTACCTTCGAGCGGGAGGAACGGTCATCCACATTGATCCGCCCATCGGTATAGCCCAGCGCCGCGCCAAGGCGCCAGCCGTTGCCCACGATTCCGTCTCCGCCCACGAACAAGCCCGCCGTATCGGTCTCGACCCGCGCTGCATCGCCATTGCCCTTGAGCGTGCTCCAATTGCCCACCACGCTGGCCCATAGCGGATACGCCGACGACCTGGGCATCGCGCCGGCCGGTATCGCGCCCCCCGCCTGCGCCATCGGTGCGCCGGCCTCCAGCCCCGCACCGATATTGCCGCGCATGCGCTGGCCCAAGGTGCGCTGCACCAGCCCGCTCGTCGTGAGCAGCGCCGACTGCGTGCTGGCATGCAGCTCGCCCGAGAGCTGATCCATATTGCTTCCCAGCGTGTCGGGGCTGCTATTGAGAATCTCGTCATACAGCAGCTTCAACCCCGCCGGCGGCGCCGACGAAACCGCGTCCAGCGCATTGCCCACGGCCATTTGATTGGCCGTGGCCAGGTAGGACGCAAAGGCCACGTCATTGCGCGCAATGGCCAATTGCAAGGTGCCGGGCTGCGAATAGTTCAGCGAGGGCTTCAAAAACACCAGCCCCTGCTCTGTACGCACCTCGTCGTATTGGCCGACAATGCCGCCGGCCGCCGTCACGATGGGGTACTGGCTGCCCACCGAAAACCGCTCGTTCAACTGAACCTCGACCACGCCGCCCTGCAGCGTAACCGTGCCCCCGACGCGGATCTGGTCGTTGCCGGCCTCGTTGGCCTCGACTTCGTATACCGAGCCGGGCCGCGAAATGTAGTCGCCGTCCACCGTCAGGGCGCCCACCGTGTTGCCCGGCGCGACCCGGCCGGCATTATCCAGCCCGCCTATGCGGCCCGAGCCGCTCAGAGTGCCGGCCGCGGCGACCTGCACCTGCGAAGTCTGTGATCCATCGACCACCAGTTTGCCGCCCTGAACCAGGGTCGGGCCCGTGTAGGTATTGGCGCCCGCCAGCGTCAATTGGCCCGCGCCGCGCTTGACCAGTTGGCCCGCGCCGCTGATGTCGTTGTAGAACGTGGAGCTATAGCCCTGCGTATCGACGTCGAACGTGTCCACGAACTGCGCCGGCCCGCGCACCGCCTTGCCCACGTTCAGCATGCCCCAGCCATAGATTTCGGGACTGCCCAGACTGGTGGCCGTCGTCAGAATGGTCTGCTGCAAATTATGCGCCGTGAAATACGGGTAAGCCTGCTTGACCAGAGCCGCCGCGCCCGCCACATGGGGCGAAGCCATCGACGTGCCCGACATGCGCACATAGCCGCCTTTGGCGTTCACGGAGTAAATGCCCTGGCTGCCTTCATTGTCGCCACCGCCGGGCGCGGACAGACACCACGCCTGCGCCACGCCGCAACGATTCGAATAGTCGGTGATCTTGCCGTCCGGCCCCACGGCGGCCACCACCAGCCAGCTATCCTTGAGCTCGGGGAAAAGATAAGGAGCGCCGCCGAGAATGTCCGGATTCGGCTGGGAGGAGTTGCCCGCGGCAAATACCATCAGCGCGCCGGACGCCTCCACGGTGTGCATGCTTGCGATGATCGCAGGATATTTAGTCAACGCCTTGGCCTGATCGTAGTCGGCGACATTGCAGGGGGGCGATGAATCCCGGGAGCAAGTGTCGGCGTTCAGGCTATTGTTGATGATGGCCAGCTTCTGCGTGGCAAGAAAGTTCCAGCTGGGCGGCGCGGCCTCTTCGATATCGGGGGTGGGGGGCATTCTGATGGCGTAGATCTGCGCATCGAAGGCCACGCCCTGCATGCCGACGCCATCGCGGCGCGCCGCGATGATGCCGCTGACGTGCGAACCATGGCCATAGCCATCATAATTCTTGCCGGGATCCATGAACTGATTCGTGAAAAAATCGTAGCCTCCCGCAAGCTGGCCCAGAAACTCGGGGTGCGTTGCCGCGATGCCGCTGTCGACCACCCCGACCGTGACGCCGCTGCCCGTATACCCCAAGGCATATGCCTCGGCCGCGTTGATCTGCTGCAAGCCCGCCTGCGCATAGTATTCAGGCGTTTCGTAGCTGGAAACGCTTTGAGCCACGGCGGCCCGCCCAGAGGCCAGCAACAGCGCGCCGATTACGGCCAGGCGGATACCAGCGGACATGCGATATGTTTTTATCAAGAAAGCCCCCTTGCCCTCAAAAGAAAACCGTCAAGGCAATGAGCTTTGGCGGTTTCAATGCAAACGAATACAAAATTATATCTATAGTTACATTAATGCACACAACGCCGCGCCGCCTTTCAATGAAAAAGCATCGCCGCAGCGGCCCACTGTTTTTAATGGCGTGTTCGTAGGGCCGGCATACTCATTACAATGTCTGTTCCGTGAGCGCACGCAGCTTGTCCGCGAACACCGCAATACCGGAATCGCCCCGAATTTTCTCCGGCCCGATTTTCCCAAAAAACATAATTTTTGATTTTCCATGGAACAAGACATAAGCGCCCACACGCCGATGATGCAGCAATATTTACGTCTCAAGGACGAGGCCGGGGCGCATTTATTGTTCTACCGAATGGGTGATTTCTACGAGATGTTCTATGGCGACGCCGAGCGCGCGGCGCGCTTGCTGAACCTCACGCTGACCAAACGCGGCGCCTCCAACGGCGCGCCCATTCCCATGGCGGGCGTGCCGTTTCATGCCATGGAGGGCTATCTGGCCCGGCTGGTCGCGCTGGGCGAATCGGTGGCCATCTGCGAACAGATCGGCGACCCGGCCGCCAGCAAGGGGCCGGTGGAGCGCAAGATCGTGCGCATCGTCACGCCCGGCACGCTTACCGACGAAGCGCTGCTGCCCGCCAAGGCCGACCGCCTGATCGCGGCCGCCTGGACGACGCGCGTCAACCGGCAGGAGCGCACGGGCCTGGCCTGGATGAATCTGGCCAACGGCCAGTTCAGCGTTACCGAATGCCCGCCCGACATGCTGGACACCGAGCTGCACCGGATTGCGCCGGCCGAGCTGGTCTGCGCCGAAAGCCAGCGCCTGCCTGCCGACGACGGCATGGCCGTCAGCGCCATTCCCGACTGGCATTTCGAGCCCGACAATGCGCGCGACGTCCTGCACAAGCATTTTGCCGTAGACTCCTTGGCCAGCTTCGACCTGGCGGACATGCCCGCGGCCACGTGCGCGGCCGGCGCCCTGCTGCGCTACGTAGGCCGCACGCAAGCCCAGGCCTTGACTCATATCCAGTCGATCCGGACCGACCGCGCCAGCGAATATGTCGTGCTGGATCCGGTTACGCGCAAGAACCTGGAGCTTACCGAAACCCTGGCCGGCGAAGAAAGCCCCACGCTTTTTTCGCTTCTGGATCATTGCGAAACGCCGATGGGCAGCCGCCTGCTGCGGCGCTGGCTGCATCATCCCCTGCGCGACAACGTCCCGGCCCTAGAGCGCCAGCACGTCATTGCCTCGCTGCTCTCCTCTCCCGCAAGCGCCGACACGCTGAGCCCGGCCGACGCACTGGACGCTTTGCGCGGGAAACTGAACCACTACCCCGACATCGAACGCATCGCCACCCGCATCGCCCTGCGTTCCGTGCGCCCGCGCGAGCTGGCCAGCCTGCGCGAGGCCCTGGAGCTGCTGCCAGGCGTGGCCGATCACATCGCCCGCTCGTTCGAACTCACGCCGCAGCTTGCCCGCCACGTGCAGGCCCTGGGCGTGTCCCCCGAACTGACGGCGCTTCTGCGCAGCGCGCTGGATCCCGAACCCGCGCTGATGGTGCGCGACGGAGGCGTCATCGCCAAGGGCTACGACGCCGAACTCGACGAACTACGGCGGCTTGCCAGCGACAGCGGGGAGTTCCTGCTGGACATGGAAGCGCGTGAGCGCGAACGCACCGGCATCGCCACCTTGCGCGTCGAATTCAATCGCGTTCACGGTTTCTTCATCGAGGTGTCGCGCGGGCAGGCCGACAAGGTGCCTGCCGATTACCGGCGGCGCCAAACCCTGAAGAACGCCGAACGCTACATCACGCCCGAGCTGAAAGCCTGGGAGGACAAGGTGCTGTCGGCCAAGGACCGCAGCCTTTCGCGCGAAAAATGGCTGTTCGAAAACCTGCTGGATCAACTGGCGCCGCATGCGCCGGCGCTTTCGGCCTGCGCGGGCGCGCTGGCCGAAATCGACGCCCTGGCCGCCCTGGCCGAGCACGCCCGGCTCAACGACTGGGTTGCGCCGGCGCTCTCCGACGCCAGCGAAATCCTTATCGAGGCGGGGCGCCATCCGGTGGTCGAGCGCAGCATCGAGCGCTTCACGCCCAACGACTGCGAGCTCGGCCCGCAACGCCGCATGCTGCTGATAACCGGGCCGAACATGGGCGGGAAATCCACCTATATGCGCCAGATAGCGCTTATTGCCCTGCTGGCCCGAATCGGCAGCTTCGTGCCGGCGCGCAGCGCCCGCATCGGCCAGATCGACCGCATTTTCACCCGCATCGGGGCCGCCGACGACCTGGCTGGCGGGCGGTCCACCTTCATGATGGAAATGACCGAGGCCGCCGCCATCCTGGCGGCCAGCACCTCGCAAAGCCTGGTGCTCATGGACGAAATCGGCCGGGGCACCTCCACCTACGACGGCCTGGCCCTGGCCGGTTCCATTGCGCACCGGCTGCTCACCCACAACCAGGCCCTGACGCTGTTCGCCACGCATTATTTCGAGATCACGCGCCTGCCCAACGAACAGCCCTGCGCCGCCAACGTCCACCTGGCCGCCGCGGAATCGCCTTCCGGCATCGTATTCCTGCACGAAGTCCAGGCCGGGCCGGCCAGCCGGAGCTACGGCATACAAGTGGCGCAGCGGGCCGGCCTTCCCCCCTCCGTCATCCGCCACGCCAGCCGGGAGCTTTCACGGCTGGAGGCGCAGGGCGCCCCGACTCCGCAACTGGATCTGTTCAATGCTCCGCCCGACAGCGCCGCCGAGCCGGCGGCCCCGCAAGATGCCATGGCGGCCGCCGAGCTCGACGAACTGAAGGCGCGCCTTGCCGCCATCGACCCCGACCAACTCACCCCGCGCGAAGCGCTGGACATTCTCTATAGCCTGCGCTCCGACTACTCATGAATATCGACCAGCCCCTTGCCTTGCTGGGCGGCCTTACGCCCAAAGCCTTCATGCGCCGCTACTGGCAACGCAAGCCACTGCTCATAAGACAAGCCATTCCAGGCTACCAGCCCACGCTGAGCATTGCCGACATCAAGCAACTGGCCAGGCGGGACGAGGTCGAATCCCGCCTCATCTGGCGGGACGGCTCCACCTGGAAAATGAAGAAAGGCCCGTTCACCCGCTTGCCTCCCGCCAGGCAAGCGGGCTGGACGCTGCTGGCACAAAGCGTCGATGCGCACGACGACGCCACCGCCCGGTTGCTGCACCAGTTTCGCTTTATTTCGGATGCCCGCCTGGACGATGCCATGATCAGCATTGCCACCGACGGCGGCGGCGTGGGCCCCCACTTCGACAGCTACGACGTCTTTCTTTTACAAGCCCACGGGCGACGAAAGTGGCGCATCAGTTGCCAGGACGATTTGTCGCTGGAACCCGGCCTGCCGCTGAAAATCCTGAAAAACTTCCGGCCGGAAGACGAATACGTGCTGGAACCCGGCGACATGCTGTACCTGCCGCCGCATGTCGCGCACGACGGCATCGCCCAAGGCGACTGCATGACGATTTCGATCGGCTTCCGGGCGCCCACCATGGCCGCCCTGGCGCGCGGCATGCTGGACGCGGCGGGGGACCAGGTCATGGCCCGCGCGGGCGACGAAAGTGGCCTTTATGCAACACCGCCGCTGCCCGGCCCGGCGCTCGCCGGCGTCTTCAAGGATGCGGGCGCGCCCGCCACGGAAACGCCGGCCACCCTGCCCGACGCATTGATCCAGGCATCGCTGCGCGCGGTGCAAAGCGTACGCTTCGACGAGGCCCTGGCCACCCGCTTTCTGGGCCAATGGCTGACCGAACCTTCCGGAGCCGCGTGGTTCGAGCCGCAAGACGAGCGGCCCGACCTGGACAGCGGCGTCCCCGGCCACGGAACCCTGGAGCTGGATCGCTGCACCCGGCTGATGTATCGCGGCAAGGCGTTGTTCATCAACGGCGAAGTCGCCAGAATGCCGGCATCCGCCCTGCTGCGCCGGCTGGCCGATGAACGCGCCCTGACCTGCACGGCGACGCTGGACAAACGCCTGACGCAAGGCGAAAAACAGGTGCTGACCGACTGGTTGGCCGAAGGCTGGCTGCACTATCGTCCCTGAGCTTTCCGGGAAATTCGCGTGGCGGCCGCGAGTCGCCGCGGCAGCATCCCGCGCCGACCATGGTTTCCACATCGTTTCCATAAGCAACCAAACGATGCATTAGATAGAAGCCACCAGACATAACCCGTTCTTATAAACAAATTCCGCATAAAGAAATAAGAATCTTGTCGTTCGCATGGACGAGGGGAGTGCCTAGAATGAACGCTAGTCTCACCTTTACAAGCGCGTCATGTTGGCTTTGAATCAATTTCCAGAATCCAAGAAATCCCTCCTCGGCCAGCTGGCCCAAGACCTGGAGCCCAATGCCCTGAACTGGCTGTCCGGCTATTTCGCGGGGCTGGCGGAGCGTTCGGCCGTCGAGCCGCCCGCCTTGCCGCATGTCGCGGCGGTTGCCAGCGCCAATGCCGTCAAGCGCCTGACCATTGTGTACGGCAGCCAGACCGGCAACGCCAAACGCATTGCGGAATCGCTGGCCGAGCGCGTCGGCGCCCTGGGCCTGCAAGTCAACCTGGCACGCGCCGACAGCTATCCCACGCGCGATCTTAAAACCGAGCAATTGCTGTACGTCGTCATGAGCACTCAGGGCGACGGCGAGCCGCCCGACGACTCCATGGGCTTCGTCGAGTTCCTGAACAGCCGCCGCGCCCCCAAGCTGCCGCAGCTCAAGTACGCGGTATTGGGCCTGGGCGACTCCAGCTACCCATCGTTCTGTGGCATATCGCAAGCGTTGGATGCGCGCCTGGCCGAGCTCGGCGCGGAGCGCCTGCAGGAAGCCGGCGCCGCCGACCTGGATATCGAAACCGTCGCCGCACCCTGGGCGGAACGCGCCCTGGAACATGCGCAAAAGGCCTTCAAGCAGGCCGATGTGCCCACGGCAAGCGTCACGCCGCTGCACCCCAATATCAGCGCCAAGGCGACCCGCGAACAGCCCTTCCACGCCGAACTGCTGCAGAACCAGCCCATTACCGGACGCGGCAGCATCAAGGACATCCGTCATATCGAAATCTCGCTCGAAGGCAGCCAACTCAGCTACCAGCCCGGCGACTCCCTGGGGATATGGCCCACCCAGTCGGATGCGCTGGTGCAGTCCATCATCGCCACGCTGCAACTGGATGCCGACGAAAAAATCGAAATCGCCAACACCAGCCGCAGCGTCAAGGAATGGCTGGGCCGATACCGCGAACTCACGCAATTGACCAAGCCGTTCCTGGTTGCGCACGCCGAACTGAGCGCCAGCGACGAGCTCAAGCATATTCTTCAGCCCGAGCAGCATGAACAATTCAAGCAGCTTCTGGAAACCCGGCAGCTTATCGATATTCTCAAGAAGTATCCCGCGCCATGGAGCGCGGCCGCCCTCGTCAAGGCGCTGCGGCCATTGACTCCGCGCCTGTACTCCATTGCCTCCAGCCAGACCGCTGTCGACAACGAAGTGCACCTGACCCTGGCCAACGTCGCCTACACCCACGACGGCGAAGAGCGCTGGGGGGTCGCCTCCAATTTCATCAGCGGCCTGCGCGAAGGCGACAAGCTGCCCATTTTCATCGAAGAAAACACGCGCTTCCGCCTGCCCGCCGATACGGCCCGCGACGTCATCATGATCGGCCCGGGCACGGGCATCGCGCCTTTCCGCGCTTTCGTCCAGGAACGCAGCGCCACCGGCGCAAGCGGGCGCAACTGGCTGTTCTTCGGCAACCCGCACTTTCATTCCGACTTCCTGTACCAGACTGAATGGCAGGCCGCGTTGCGCAGCGGGCACCTGACGCGCCTGGATCTGGCTTTCTCGCGCGACCAGGAACAGAAAATCTACGTCCAGGACAAACTGCTCGAACGCGCCACGGATCTCTACGACTGGATCCAGTCCGGCGCCCATATTTATGTCTGCGGCGATGCCAACCATATGGCCAAGGACGTGCACCGGACGCTCTTGCGCATCGCCCAGGCTGAAGGCGGCCTGGACGCCGAACAGGCCAAGGCCTGGCTCGACGACCTGGCCTCGCAAGGCCGTTACGCCCGGGACGTGTACTAATTTCACTTCCGGATCAAGCGTCCGCATCGCCCGCGTGCGCCGCGCAACGGCGGAGCCGGCGCGCTGCCCGTCGCGTCCAGGCTTGATCCGTCAATGGTGTAGAACCCAATCGATTCAGGATAGTCATGAATAGTTTAATGAAGAGCCCTCTGGCCCCTTTGGAGCAAATCAAGGTGGACAGCCGCTTCCTGCGCGGCACCATCGCCGAGGGCCTGGCCGATCCGGTAACCGGCGCCATCGCCGACAGCGACACCAAACTGCTCAAGTTTCACGGCAGCTACATGCAGGACGACCGCGATCTGCGCGACGAACGCCGCAAGCAGAAACTGGAGCCCGCCTATGCCTTCATGGTTCGGGCGCGCCTTCCGGGCGGGGTCGTCACCCCCGAGCAATGGCTGGCTCTGGACCACATTGCCACCACCTGGGCGACGCGCGGCCTGCGCATCACCACGCGCCAGACCTTCCAATGGCACGGTATTCTCAAGAAGAACCTCAAGTCCGTCATGCAGGCCATCGACGCCGCCCGGGCCACCACGCGGGCGGCCTGCGGCGACGTGAATCGCCAGGTAGTCAGTTCGGTCAACCCCCTGCTCTCCAGCCAGCACCAGGTCGTGCAGGACTGGACCGAAAAGCTTTCGGCGCACTTCCTGCCCCGCACCAGCGCCTACGCCGAAATCTGGCTCAATGGCGAAAAGGTGGCGGACAGCACCCAGGAAGAACCCCTGTACGGCAATGCCTACCTGCCGCGCAAGTTCAAGATCGGCATCGCCATACCGCCCGTCAACGATATCGACGTATTCGCCAACGATCTGGGCTTCATCGCCATCATCGAGAACGGCGCCCTGCTGGGCTTCAATGTGGCGGTGGGCGGCGGCATGGGCGCAACCCACGGCGACGACACGACTTACCCGCGCCTGGGCAGCCTGATCGGCTTCGTCACGCCCGAGCAGCTGATATCGACGGCCGAAGGCGTGATGACCGTGCAGCGCGACTACGGCAACCGCCAGGAACGCCAGCACGCGCGGCTCAAGTACACCATCGACCATCGCGGTCTGGAATGGTTCAAGGCGGAACTGGAGCAGCGCCTGGGCTTTACGCTGCAGCCGGTGCGCGACTACCATTTCGACCACAACGGCGACCGGTTCGGCTGGATCCAGGGCGAAGACGGAAAATGGCATCTGGGCCTGTATATTGCCTCGGGCCGGCTGTGGGACGAAGACGGCCTGCAGTTGCTGACGGGCGTGCGCGAAATCGCGCGCATCCACAAAGGGGAATTCCGCCTGACCTGCAACCAGAACATGATCATCGCCAACGTCGCCACGCGCGACAAGGCCAAGATCGACAAGCTGGTGGCCCAATACGGCCTGGACGGCTACAAGCAGCAAAGCGGCATACGCCGCTACAGCATCGCCTGCGTGGCCTTGCCCACCTGCGGGCTGGCCATGGCCGAAAGCGAGCGCTACGCCCCCGAGCTTCTCACCAAGCTCGAGTCCATTCTCGATACCCACGGCCTGCTCAACGAACCTATCCAGTTGCGTATTTCGGGCTGTCCCAATGGCTGTTCCCGCCCCTATCTGGCGGAAATCGCCTTGATCGGACGCGCGCCGGGCCGTTACGACCTGCGGCTGGGCGCCGACTTTACGGGACGGCGCCTGAACATCGTCTACCGCGAGAACATTGCCGAGCCGGAAATCCTGCAAACGCTGGACACCCTGTTCGCGGCCTATGCGGCGCACCGCCTGGAATCGGAAAAGTTCGGCGACTACCTGATCCGCAGCGAAACGCTTCCAGCCCCAACCCAGAACCTGATACCCATCGTTCTGGAAGCGGCTACTCAATAGGCGCTCGCCGCCTTCCGCACGCAACCGGCGGCCCCCAAAACGGGCCGGTTCGCTTCGAGATCGTGCGATTTACAATGGCTGTCGTCTGCGCCGGACATACCCTTCATGTCCGGCGTAGCTCCTTCCCTTTCTCCAGATACACGGCGCGCTATCCATGGCCCTCTTTCCTTTATTTGCAGACCTGAAAGACAAATCCGTCCTCGTCGTGGGCGGCGGCGCCGTGGCGGAACGCAAGATCGCCAGCCTGCTCAATGCCGGCGCGAAAGTCCGGGCCGGAGCGCCCGAATTCAGCGAAACGCTGCGGCAATTGGCCGTACAGGGAAAAATCACCCTGATCGAAGGCGAATTCCAGCCCGGATGGTTGAACGAAGCCTGGCTGATCATCGCGGCCACCGACGATCGCGCCGTCAACCGGCATATCGCTTCCCTGGCCGGCCAAGCGCACCGATTCATCAACGTCGTCGACGACCCGGAGCTGTCCAGCTTCCAGATGCCCTCCATCGTCGACCGCTCTCCGTTGATGATCGCGGTTTCGTCCTCGGGCAGCGCTCCGGTTCTGGCCCGCCGCATCCGCGAGCGGCTGGAATCCCTGTTCGACCACTCCCTCGGGGCCCTGGCCGCCCTGGCCGAAAAACATCGCGCCGCCATCAAGCGCCTGCGTCCCAACTTGAACCAGCGCCGGCAATTCTACGACTGGCTGCTCGACGGCCCCGTGGCGGGCGCTCTGCGCACGCAGCAGCCGCAGCTCGCGGAACAATTGTTTGAAGCCGAGCTGGAACGGCTGCCCGGCGCGCCGGTGGGCAAGGTCGTGCTGGTGGGCGCGGGCCCCGGCGATCCCGGATTATTGACGCTGAAAGCCTTGCGCGCGCTGAACGAAGCCGACGTCATTCTTTACGACCGGCTGGTCAGCGCCGAAATCCGCGCGCTGGCCCGGCGCGACGCCACGCAGGTATCCGTGGGCAAGACGCCCGGCGAAGACCACGACGCCACGCAAAAGCGCATCCACGCGCTCATGCTGCAGCATGCTCGGGCGGGCGAGCGCGTGGTCAGGCTGAAAGGCGGCGATGCCTTCATCTTCGGGCGGGGCGGCGAAGAACTGGAGTTCCTGCGCAGCCATGACGTGCCCTACGAAGTCGTCCCCGGCATTACCGCGGCCATCGCCTGCGCCGCCTATGCCGGCATCCCTCTTACCCATCGCGGTTTTGCGCAGTCGGTGCGGTTCATCACGGCGCACAGCGCCAAGGAAAACGACGCGCTGGACTGGCATTCGCTGGCCGACGAAAAGCAGACCCTGGCGTTCTACATGGGGGTGAGCCAAATGCATTGGCTGGCGGGGCAATTGGTAAGCCATGGCCGCTCCATCGACACGCCGTTCGCCCTGGTCGAAAACGGAACCCGCGACACGCAGCGCGTGTTGAACGGCACGCTGCGCAACTTGCCGGACGTCGTCGCCCAATACAATATCCAGACCCCGTCGATGCTGCTGGTCGGCGAAGTCGCCGCCCTGACCAACACCCTGCACTGGTTCGGCACCCACGTTCCGCCCGCTGATTCGGCCGCCGTATGAGAGGCGCAAGCCAGCCATAAAAAAACCGGGCAAAGCCCGGTTTTTTTGGGACGCACAAGGCAAACTACATATGGTTGCCCAGCACGGTGATGATGCGCTTGGCGGTGGCGCTGCTGTCGACCTGACCATTGGGATCCAACACATTCACCAGCGACCCTTGCCCCTGCTGCGCAACGTGGATGCGGTAGGTCTTGGCCTCGGAGGTGCCCTTGCCGCCGAACAGACGGCTGATGAAATTGGGCTGCTCGATTTTCTCGCCGGTATCGCTATCCAGATAGCGGATGAAATAATCGCCAGTGGAACGATCGCGGTCGTCCACCGAGAAGCCGGCTCCGTCGATGGCTACGCCAACCCGGCGCCAGGCGCGATCGAACGGCTCGCCCAGTGTGAGTTCGGCCCGCCCGTCGTCGGCCTTGGTGACCTTGACGGCGCCCGGCGCTTTTTCCGCCTGCGTCACCTGGGCCTTGGCGGTCTGGACGTCGGAACCCAGGAAAACCATGAGGCGAGCCAGCATGGCGGCGTTCAAGCCCGGATCTTCCTTGCCTTGAACCCATTTCCAGCTGCGTTCGTCGGCTGTCGCAGTTTCGACCATCTGGTCGTGGCTGATGTAGATTTCGGTCTTGCCGTTGACGCGCTCGAACCGGGTGCGGAAGCGCTCGCGTTCGCCGCTGTCGTAAACGGAATCGAGAATGCTGCCCAAGGCGCTGCGGATCCAGTCTTCGGGAATCTTGGCCCGGTTCTCGGCCCAGTCGGTTTCCATCAGGCCGGCACGCGGATCCTGGCTATGGATGGTAAAGCCTTGCTCGCCCCAGAAGTCCACGACCTTGGGGTACACCTTTTCAGGCGGCTGGTCGACAACCAGCCAGCGGATGTCGCCATCGCGCATGACCTGGATGCCGGCCGACTGCGGCAGGACTTTTTCGCCGGGCGCGGCGGTGCGGCGCTCTTGCTGGTTTTGGGCGTACTGGCTGTACGTGGCCGTGCCTTCGGGAGCCTTGTAGTGCGCCCCTTTGTTGGCCTGGATCAGGTCTGGAGGAACGCTGAGGGGGTCGGTGACCTTGACCGTGCTTTTGTAATCGACCGCTTCCTCGCGGCCCATAAGCTGGTTGTACTGCGCGCAGCCCGCCAGCATGGTCAACCCAAGACCCATCGCCAAACCGGTATAGCGTTTGTTCATACGCATTTTCATCATTCTCAAATCAAGCCCACGTCTTTCAACGAGTTGCGAACCACAGCGTGAAACTGCTCGCTCAGGGGGGTTAAAGGTAAACGATAGCCCAGCTTGGACAAGCCCATTTCGGCAACGGCCCACTTTACGGGAATCGGGTTGGATTCAACAAAAAGAACTTTATTCAACTGGGAGAGTCGGCCATTGAGCTCGCGCACCACGGCGACGTTGCCCTGCAGGGCCGCCGCGCAGAGTTCGTGCATGAGCCGGGGGGCGACATTGGCGGTGACCGAGATATTGCCCCGCGCACCGAGCAGAATGAGCGAGGCAGCCGTGGGGTCGTCGCCGCTGAACACCTGGAACTCGGCCGGCTTGTGATGCAGCAGCCAGCCGCCCCGGGCGATGTCGCCGGTGGCATCCTTGATTCCGATGATGCCCGGCACCTGCGCCAGGCGCAGAATCGTTTCGTTGGACAGATCGGCCCCGGTGCGGCCGGGCACGTTGTACAAGATGGCGGGAAGATCGACCGCTTCGGAAATGGCCCGGAAGTGCCGGTACATGCCTTCCTGGGTAGGCTTGTTGTAGTAGGGCACTACCGACAGGCCGGCCTGCGCGCCCACCTTCTTGGCGTACTGGGACAGCTCGATGGCCTCTTCGGTGGAATTGCCGCCCACGCCCGCAATGATGGGCATGCGCCCGGCCGAATATTCGACGGCGATGCGGATGAGTTCGGAATGCTCTTCCACGCTTACCGTGGGCGATTCGCCGGAGGTTCCCACCACGACCAGCGCATCCGTGCCTTCCTGGGCATGCCAATCGATAAGTTTTCGATAGCTATCGAAATCGAGGCTGCCGTCGGGAAGCATGGGCGTAACCAATGCAACCATGCTCCCTTGAAAGGTGGGAATTGCAGAATCTGTACTAGACATGATGGAAAGTATCTCCGAAAGCCCGCCTTGAGGCGACGGGCACGCCTTTTACGCACCAAAACCAATCTAACGTGCAAGTTTACCGGATAAGCGAGTAAACATGCACACGCCCCACTATAGTTTTTTTACAGGAACCAGGTAACGATGGCCTGACCCGCGGCCAGCAATGGCAGAAGCAGCTTCCAGAGCACCCCGGTCATCATCAGCACCACCAATATCAACAAGCCATAGGGTTCTATTCTGGAATACTTGTAGGCCAGCGGCCCGGGCAGCAGGCTGAACACGATCCGTCCGCCGTCCAGGGGCGGCAGCGGAAACAGATTCAGCGCCATGAGAACCAGATTGATCTGGATGCCCGCAATGGCCATCTGCACCCAGAAGCTGCCCATGCTCGAGCCGGCGCCCATGAGAAGGCGCAGCTCCACCGCCCAGATAATGGCCATGACGAGATTGGACGCCGGCCCCGCCAGCGCCACCCAGAGCATGTCGCGCTTGGGCTTGTTGAGCCGACTCCAGTCGACCGGCACCGGCTTGGCCCAGCCGAACAATATGCCCGCGCCGCCCATGAGCTTGGTGCTGAACAACAGGACGAGAGGAACGATGATCGTGCCGACCATGTCGACATGGCGGATGGGATTCAGGCTGACGCGGCCCGCCTGATACGCCGTGGGATCGCCGAACATGCGGGCGACATAGCCATGGGCCGCCTCGTGCAGAGTAATGCCGAACAACACGGGCAATGCGTAAACCGTAATGGTCTGTATCAATGATTCCATTCAAATTCCGGGTAATGGCGCGGGCTGGTTGCACGCCGTCTGGTGGGTTGGGCCGTCGCCACGGGAAAAAGTTCGCTAATCAAGGCCCAGAGCCGACAAATCGCCCTGCCCCCGGCGCACGATCTCGGGCTCGGGGCCGGTAAGGTCGATGACCGTCGTCGGCATCAGAGGGCAGGAACCGCCATCGATGACGGCCGCCAACTGGTTGGCGTAGCGATCGAGGATTTCCTGCGCATCGTTCAAGGGCTCTTCTTCGTCCTCGGGGATGAGCGTTGTGGAAATAAGCGGCGAACCCGCCTGCTCGATGAGGCCGAGCGTGACGACGTGGTTGGGTACGCGGATGCCGATAGTCTTGCGGGAAGGATGGGACACGCGGCGCGGCACTTCGCGGCTGGCTTCCAGTATGAAGGTCCAGGGACCCGGCGTTGCAAGCTTGAGGAAACGGTACTGGCGGTTGTCGACCCGGGCGAAATGGCCGATTTCGGCCAGATCGCGGCACAGTAAAGTAAGATGATGACGCTCGTCCAGCCCGCGCAGGCGGCGCAGGGAATCGGCCGCCGTCTTATCGTCCAGCCGCGCCACAAGCGCATAGCTGGAATCGGTGGGTACCGCAACCAGGCCGCCCTTGGCCAGGAGTTCGCCGGCCTGCTTCAACGAGCGGGCTTGCGGGTTTTGAGGGTGAACGACAAACAACTGGGCCATGAAACGTATCCTAACATTCTTGAGGGAGCAGTTTACGGTGCCGACCGCCCCGAGGCAATAAAATTCCAGACTTTACCGGCCGTTGAGAAAGCCGGTTTCATTCCCGAAGGAGCCCATGATGCGTTTGGACAATTCACGCGAAAGCCAAAATATCGAAGACCGGCGCGGCAGCCGCATTCCCTTGCGGGGCGGCGGAAAAATCGGACTGGGCACCATCGTGCTGGCGCTGGTGGCGATCTACTTCGGCGTGGATCCCAACGTTGTCCTGCAGAACCTCACTGAACCCCAGGAAACACAATACAGCGCGCCGGCCGGCAATTCCGCCAACGATGCCGAAAAGACCTTCGTCGCCAAAATACTGGGCGACACCGAAGACACCTGGGGCAAACTGTTCCAGCAAAACGGCTGGGGCAGCTACCGGCAGCCCAAGCTGGTCTTGTACAGCGGCGTGACGCCCACCGCCTGCGGCACGGGCCAGGCGGCCATGGGGCCCTTCTATTGCCCCGGCGACAGCAAGGTCTATCTGGATCTGGGCTTTTTCCGGCAAATGGCGCAAGAACTCGATTCGCCGGGCGATTTCGCCCAGGCTTACGTCATTGCCCATGAAATCGGGCATCACGTGCAGCACCTGCGCGGCATCACGGATCAGGTCGACAAGCTGCGGCAGCGCTCCAGCACAACCGTGGCCAACCAACTTTCCGTGCGCGTCGAGCTGCAGGCCGACTGCTTTGCCGGAGTCTGGGCCAACCACTCGAACGAGCAGCGCGGCACGCTGGAAGCCGGCGACATCGAAGAAGCCCTGAACGCCGCAACCGCCATCGGCGACGACCGCCTGCAGCAGCAGGCCCAGGGGCGGGTCGTGCCCGACTCGTTCACCCACGGCACTTCCGCCCAGCGTGTGCGCTGGTTCAGCCGGGGCCTGAAAAGCGGCGACACCTCACAATGCGATACGTTCGGCGCGCGGGAGCTTTGACGATTCCAGGCGCGGCCAGAGGCCGGAGCACGAGCCGGGCGCCGGGACTCCAACGAAAAGCCGCAACAAAGGCCGGATGCCGCCTCGCCGGCCTCACCCATTCGCCGCAGTACCGCGGCGGTGCAAAGTGTCGTACCACTCGGGATTAGGATCGGCCTGGCACGCGAATGCCTGGGCTCGCGACGGCGCGCGCCACACCCCGCCGCCAATGCTGGGCTGGGGCTGAACCCCATACCAGAACCAGCGCCCGTCCTCGTCCTGGGCCGCCCAGTCCCAGCCGGCGGGCGCCAGCGACCAATCCAGTTCAAAAATATCGTCAGCCATAGGCTTCCATCGTCCACCTGAAGGATTGCGGGATACTCACGCGGCAAAACTCCCGGCGCCTTTCCCGCATGCCGCTCCGCTCTATTTTACATTTCGAAATATCTGCAAGGGGAAACCCTAGCCGCTGCAGCGTGTACCCCATAAATGGATTGTC
The DNA here is from genome assembly GCA_937871985.1 of uncultured Burkholderiaceae bacterium. The sequence continues at coordinate 4,085 of CALMPB010000017.1, read as the reverse complement.
CATACACTTCAAAACACGATGAGCGGCGCTCCGCCTGCGGCACGCGCGATTTTGAATCGCGGCGTCGAAACCGCAGCCTGCATCCGCTTGCGCCACCATCGGCCGGCGAAAACCTGCGAGCACACTGCTCCAGACCCGTCTTTTGTCTTTTATGAAGGATACAAGAAATGCCTCGATCAACCTGGCTTGTCCTTATTCCCGTTCTCCTGGCGCTGGGCGGCGTACTGGTCGCCAATCGCGTAACGCCGTTCATTCTTGGCCTGCCTTTCTTCATGGCCTGGGTGGTCGGCACGGTCCTGATTACTTCTTTGGTGATGTGGGTGATCTATTCACTCGATCCCGCCAACAAACCCTGACTCCCTCTTTATTCTCGCGCAGTTACTGCTGAAAGGCCTGGCAATGAATACTCCTTTAATCATTATTGCGGTGTCGCTGGCATTCATCGTTTTCCTGGGCATGCGCGCCAAGCGCGGCGTCACGATGAATATGGAACAATGGAGCGTTGGGGGACGCGGCTTCTCCTCCGTGCTGGTGTTCGTGCTGATGGCCGGCGAGCTCTACACGACTTTCACCTTTCTCGGCGCCAGCGGCTTTGCCTACGGCTTTGGCGGGCCCGCGCTGTACATTGTGGTGTACACGGTTCTGGCTTTCGTCATGTCGTACTGGCTGCTGCCGCCGGTGTGGCGCGTCGCCAAGCAGCATAAACTGCTGACCCAGTCCGACTACTACGCCAAGGTATACGGAAGCACAGCCTTGGGCACCCTGGTCGCCGTGGTGTCGCTGGTCGCCCTGATTCCATACCTCATCCTGCAATTCAAGGGCATCGGCATCATCGTCGAATTGACGTCGTACGGCGGCATCAAACCGACGGCGGCCATCTGGATCGGCGCGGGAGCCATGACGGTCTACGTCGTCAACTCCGGAATGCGCGGCTCCGCGAATACCGCGCTCCTGAAAGACGCCGTCGTGCTGGTGGTCTGTGTCTTTCTGGGCCTTTACCTTCCTTACCACTACTACGGCGGCCTGGGCTCCATGTTCGCCACGATCGAGCAGGCCAAGCCCGGATTCCTCGCGCTGCCCGAAACCGGCAAGAACGCCGTCTGGTATTTGTCGACGATCGTGATTTCAAGCCTGGGAATGTATTTGTGGCCGCATGCGTTTGCGTCGGTATACACGTCGAAAACGGAAATCAGCTTTCGCAAGAACGCCGTGGTCATGCCCATTTACGCCCTGGTGATGCTGTTCTCCATGTTCGTGGGCATGGCGGCGATCCTGCAAGTGCCGGGCCTGTCGGGCGGCCAGATCGACCTGGCCTTGCTCAAGCTTTCCATCCAGACCTTCGACCCATGGCTGGTGGGAGTCATAGGCGTTGCCGGCGTGCTGACCGCGATCGTGCCCGGCTCGATCATGCTCATCGCCTCATCCACCCTTTTTGCGCGCAACATCTATCTTGTGGGCGCGCCGGACACCAGCGATTCGAAACTGTCGCTGGTCTCCCGGATAGCCGCTTTGGCCATTTCACTCATCGCCGTGTACTTCGCGATCGGGGGCGGGCAAAGCATCGTCGCGCTCTTGATCATGGGATTCAGCTTCGTCACGCAATTGACTCCAGGATTGCTGGCCAGCCTGTGCAAAACACGGATCGCCAACAAATACGGGGTTGCCACGGGAATATGCGTCGGAGTCGGCACGGTGGCCTACACGGTGCTGACACACCAGTCCATGCAGACCCTCTTCCCCGGCGCCCCGGCATGGGTGCACGACGTCAATATCGGCGTCATCGCCTTGGGCCTGAACACCGTAGTCATGTTTGCCATCACCGCCCTGACCCGCAACCTGGCTCAAGAACCCGCGGTGGCGCTGCAGCCCGAACCTTGAGCGGTCTCGAAGGCCCGAAACCCTCTTAACCCGCACGGCCGACAAAGGCGAAAGAAAAACAAAACGCCGCTGATCATCAGCGGCGTAATATTTTGATTTCTTGGGGAATTCTGGGGTGACCGATGGGGCTCGAACCCACGACAACCGGAATCACAATCCGGGACTCTACCAACTGAGCTACGGTCACCATTGTCTCAAGGCCGAATGCCTTAAAGAAGCAAGATTCTAGCATGAACTGGGAATAGTTTCATACGCGTCTGTGCGCAATGACGAGAGCATCGATATACTTGACGCTGTCGGCGTGAGCGCATTGCCGGATTTCGCCCGGCGCAGTCGGGCGGTACGTTGACACAACCTGGCAATGCGCGTTTTGCGGCGCCCCCACTTCAATCAGCTTGTCGGCCTTCATGACCCTACACACACTGTTCGAGGAATACTGGCCCCATCTTGTTTTTCTGGTCTCGGTGGTTACCGGCGCGACGGCGGCGGTACATGCCGCCATGACCAAGAACGACGTGCGCGCGGCCATAAGCTGGGTTGGCGTTATTTTGATGTCGCCGCTGGTCGGCCCTTTTCTGTACCTGATCGCGGGCATCAACCGGATCCGGCGCGACCAGATTTCGCAGCAGCGGGACAAATCGCTGAAGGAATACTCCCGCATCCAAAGCCCGACCAATTTCGAGATCGCCGAGTATTCGGCGCGCCAGTTCGAGTCGCTGCGCCTGCTGGGCGACAAGATCAGCCGGCATCCGCTGCGCAACGGCAACAACATCCGCATGCTGGTGGGCGGCGACCAGACCTATCCCGCCATGATCCAGGCCATAGACCAGGCCAGGAAGTCCATTGCCCTGCAAACCTATATTTTCGACAACGACAGCGAGGGCCGGAAAATCGCGGACGCGCTGGCGCGGGCGAGGGAACGCGGGGTGGAAATCCGCGTGCTCATCGATTCGATCGGCTCCAAATACTCGCGTCCGCCCATCATTCATCTATTGCGTAAAAAGGGCATACAAACGGCGCTGTTCATGACCAACCCTCTGGGCCTGCGCATGCCCTACGCCAATTTGCGCAGCCACCGCAAGATTCTGGTCGTGGACGGGCGCGTCGGCTTCACGGGGGGCATGAATATCCGCGAGGCCTTCGTGACCGCGGTGGCAGGCGACAAAACAGCGGGCGACACGCATTTCCGGGTGGAAGGCCCGATCGTGATGCAGTTGATTTCTGTATTCGCCCAGGACTGGGAATTTACGACCAAAGAAGCCTTGCCGTACGACATCTGGTGCGACGAAACCTCGAATCCGCCCGAGCCGCGGGTTCCGGCGCGCTGCATCTGGTCGGGCCCTGATCGCTCCATCGTCAGCACGCACAATATGCTGCTGGGCGCCTTTGCCGTGGCGCAGCGGCATATCCGTATCCAGTCCCCCTACTTTCTGCCCGACACCACGCTGCTGGGGGCCATCAATACCGCGGCCCGCCGGGGAATCACCGTGGACATCGTCATTCCGGGCAGCAACAATCTGCGCCTGGTGAACTACGCCATGACGGCGCAGCTGGATCAGGTCATCCGCACGGGCTGCCGCGTCTGGCGCGCGCGCGGCAACTTCAATCACTCGAAGCTCATCACCATAGACGGGGCGTGGTCGTACGTGGGTTCGTCCAATCTGGATCCGCGCAGCCTGCGCCTGAACTTCGAGCTGGACGTGGAAATCTACAGCCGCGACATTGCGCTTGCCATCGAAAAGCAGATCGACGGCGAGATCGCCCATTCGGACAGAACGACCTTGGAGGGCCTGGCCGAGATCCCCTTCAGGAAGCGGCTGCGCAACCGCATCATCTGGCTGGCCAGCCCTTATTTATAGGCTGAAGGCATAAACGCCCGGCTCACGCGCAGGCCAGGCAGCGCGCCCGATGCACCAATGCACCCGTACCATGGCTTCTCAGCCGGCATCGGAGACGGGCTGCCACAAGCCTTTATAATCGCCGCGTAGCACATTTTTCTGCACCTTCCCCATGGTATTGCGTGGCAGTTGCTCGACCAGGGCAATATGCTTGGGCACCTTGAAGTTGGCGACCAGGCTTTTCAACCGGGCCTGCATGGCGGCCGCATCGACCTGCTGCCCCGGCCTGGGCACGACCACGGCGACCACCGCTTCGCCGAAATCGGGATGCGGCACGCCGATGACCGCCGATTCGGCCACGCCGGGCAT